>NZ_CM002139.1:2017178-2242678 GCF_000454545.1 Xanthomonas cassavae CFBP 4642 | reverse complement strand
ACGCCGCGTCCGCTTGCGCTTGCTGTTGTACTCCGCGTCGCCGAAGGTCAGTTGCATCGTCATCGTCCTGGTGCCTCTGTGCGATTGTCGCAGGATCAGGGGGAGTTGTTCAGAGTTTCCTTAGTAAGCCAGTTGTTCTCGACAGAATTCTTCGCAATCTCTGCGGTGGACGCAGCATCCGCCAAGCTCCCACCCGTCATCCCACCCGCGATGGCACCAACGGCCTGCGACAACGACACCAGCATCTGCTTGTCCGCTTCCGGCAGCTGGTTAGGATCGAACTTGCCATCCGGGCCATAGGCTTGCGGGTCGTCGCCATACAGGCTCTTGGTCAGGTACTGCGCTGCGAGCTCGCCGCCAGCGCCAGCGAGGGCACCGCCGGTCATCGACGTGCCGTTGACTTGGGCCAGCACCGCGCCGAGGACCGCATGCGACAAGCCTTGCAGCACGGCATTCGGGTTGCTGCCGTGGTTTTGGTCGAAGGCCTTGCCGACCAGTTGGGCGGCGTAAGGTGCCAGTGCATTACCGGCAACTTGGCTCGCCCCCTGGCCGGCGACGCTCCCGACCAGCACCGTGGTGACCGCCTGCAACGCACGGCTGTAGTCGCCGCCCGTGCCCCACTGCTGCTTTGACTCGTAAGCCGCGCGGTAGTCGGGGACGTTCTGCAGCAGTTCGCTTTCCCGCTGCGCGGGGGTCAACGCTGCAAAGCGATTCCTGTCATCGTCGGTCTTGAGCCCAGTCTTGTACTGATCTTCGATGGCGCGAGCGTTGTTCTCGGCGGATGCGGCAATGTCCTGGCCGATCTGCCTGCCCGTTGCGATGACCGTGCCGGCAGCCGCCGCCATTGCCTGCTGCTCGCCCAGGATCTTGCGCACGTCCGGCAATGTGGCCACGGCCTCGTGCGCGGCACTGGCATCGGTGTTGATGCCCGTCGCTGCTGCGGTGGTCGCCTTGCCGCCGATCTTGATGGTGCCCTCGGTCAACGTGGCGCGGGTAGAGCTGGTGTCGCTGCCGCTTTCGTGCATCGGCACGCCCGGCATGAAGCTGCCGGTATTGGCCTTGCCGTAGTCACCGTTGGCGATGGTGTTGCCGATATCGCGGGATTGCTCGCCAGCGCTCTTCTGCACCGGGTTGCCGTTGGCATCGGTCTGGTTGCCGGTACTGCCGAAGCCACCGCTGATGCTGCCCGACGAGGCGCTGTAGTCCATCCGGTTCTTCAGATCGGTGAACGTCAGCGAGTCAGCGGTCAGTTCGCTAGCGCTGCCATTGGTGCTGGCGATGGCGCCGCCGATCAGGTTCACGTTGCCAGCGGTGACGTGATAGCCGCCACTGCCCGCGAACAGGCCCGACTGTTCGACCACCCCCAGATAGTTGCCGTTGGCCTTGCCGCCGCTTGCGTAGCCACTGGCATCCCAGGCGGTGCCGAACGACACCTGCACGCGGCCACCGACGCTGCTTTCCTTGGACTGGATATCCAGCTTGTCCTGCAGCGACTCGATGGTCAGGTCGCCGCCGGTCTGCACATCGATCCGGTCGCCCTTGACCACCGCACCACGCAAGGTGGTGTCGCCTTCCGAGGTGAGTGCGATGTTCTGACCGGCCAGCTGCGTGTTCTGCCAGGTGCTGCCATCCACGTTCGACTTGTGGCTGCCGACGCTGGCCTGCACATAGGCATACACGCCGGTCTGCGCGCCGACCGAGGCGCCAACGCCGACTTCAAAGCCTGCATTACTGCCCTTGCTCTGCTCGGTGTTGCTGGAGTTACCCGCTTCCAACACCAGATCGCGTGCCGAATCCAGGCGCAGCGTGTCGCCGGCCTTGAGGTTGCCCTGCACGATGTGCAGGTCGCCTTCGGTGGTTTTCAGGCTAACGTTGCCACCGCCTGTGATGGTGGAACCCTGCGATATCTGACTGCTGCTGTTGAAGCTGTTTTCGCTGGTCGCAAATCCGACACCGGCTTCCACGCTGAGCAGCGAGCCGCTCTTCACCGCCCGCGCCGTCTGGTAGGCGTTAGCCGCAGCAGCCATCCCCTGCATCGCACCCAAGCGTCCATCAGACTTGCGCGCATCGTCCACGTTGTTGATCAGATCGATCAGCGGGGACTTGATGCGCGCGAACGCGCCGATCTTGAGGTCGTCGTCCTGCTGTGAGGCGGAATTGCTGGTGTTGGCGGTCAGCAGCTGGATCGAAGCGGCGGTGATGTCCACGTCCTTGGCAGCGACCACATTGCTGGCCGACTGCGTGTACGCACCGCCAGCCGTCAGGCTGACATTGCCGCCCAGGCTGCCCACATTGCTGGCCACCTGCGTGACCTGTGCATTGTCGTCGGTGTGGTTCTTCTTGTTGTAGCCGGCGAAGCGCTCGGTGTCGGAGATGACGACCGTGCCGATGCCCTTGCTAGTGGACTGGTTGGCATTGCCGAGAATGTCCTGCCCACTCTGGATGGTCAGGTCACCTGCCGCGCGCAGGCTCACGTCGCCCTGAGCGGCGATGTTGCTTGCAGTCAGAGAGATATCGCCTTGCGTGGTGGTCAGGCTGGTGTTGCCGCCCACCGACAACTGGGTACCGGTGATGGTGTCGGTCTGGCCGTTGCCGGTGCCTTGCTGGTTGTAGTTGCCGTACGGCAAGCCGGCCGCGTTGTTGAAGCCCCAGCCATTGCCGGTGCTGGCGTTGCCGCTGGACTGGGTGTTGTGCGCAACATCGAACACGATGTCCTTGCTGGCCAGCAACAGGGCGTTGCCTTCGGCCGACATCTGGGTGCCCTGGCTGGTGATCGAGCCGTCGCTGGCGAGCAGGGTGAGATTGCCGCCGGCGGCCAGCTGGCTGACGCGCGCATCGCTGGTGCTCTCGTTCTGCGCCGCGTTGGAGCGATGGCTGCTGGCCTGGATCACCACCGGGGTGATCGCCGCCATGGTGCCGGCCGCGGCGCCTTCGGCATCGCGGCTGATCTTGCTCATGGTCGAGCCGGTATCGACCATGTTCTTGGTGGTGGAATCGCGGGCACTGCGGTAGGAAGCACCTGGATCGTAGGTCACGCCAATCGAGAAGCCGTTCGATTTGCTGGACTGGCTGGCGTCGTTATCCACCGTGTCCTGACGTGCCAGCAGCGCGATGTCCTTGGCCGCCAGGGTCAGGTCCTTGCCGGCTCCGATGTCGGAGGCGGCAATGGTCAGCTGGTTGCCGGCGCTGACCACGAGATTGCCTTCGGTCGAGCCGACTGACGAAGCGACCTGGGTGACCGAGTCGGTCGAATTCTCGCTGTTGCTGCGTGCATGGCTGTAGCCAATGCTGGCAACGCCACCGCCGATGCTGCCGGTCAGGCCCGAGCGTTTCTGGCTGAAGCGATGCGTTTCGCTGCTGGTGTCCTGCGCGGATTCGATGGTGACGTTGTTGCCCGCTGCCAGGCGCACATCGCCGTCGGCGAGGACAGTAGAGCCGACCACCGCCACATCATTGCCGGCCGAGATGTTGACCGACTCGCCGCTCAGCGCGGTGCCGATGGCCAGCGTGTCCTGCCACGCATCATGTGTGGTGGTCGTCTTGCTGCTGAACGTGCCCTTCTTCTTCTTGGTCATGTCCAGCACGGCATCGTGCTGCTCGCTGGCGGCGAGCAGGTTGACGTCGTTGCCGGCGGCCAGGGTGATACCGCCGTCCTTGGTGGCGGCCGATGCGGCGGTGAGGGTGATGTCGTTGCCCGCCTGCATGGCGAGATTGCCACCGGCACTGAACTCGGTGCCGTGGACGGTTTCGTCGCGGGTTCTGGTGGTTTGCTTGAAGCGCTTGCGCGTTTCCAGGACATCGCTGGTGTCCACCGTGGTCAGGGTGCTGGCATTGATGTCGTTGCCTGCGCTGATCCCCAAGCCCTTACCGGCATCGAGCTTGGCAGCGACCAGATTGACATCGTTGCCGGCGCTGAGGATCAGGTTGCCGCCGGCAGTGAGCGCCTGCTGGTCGATGGTCTGGGTGGTCGTGGTGGTGGTGACGCGGGTCTTGCCGTTGCGCGAGTTGTAGCTGTTGGTCTCGCTGTCGTTGAGCACGGACGCGACAGTGAGGTTGTTGCCGGCTGCGGCGATCAGATCACTGCCCGCCTTGACCTCGGCCTGACGGATGGTCAGGTCGTTGCCGGCGGTGAGTTGCAGGCTGTCGCCGGTGCGGATGCTGGTGCGCGTGGCGGGCTTGCCGTCTAGACCCGTGGTCGGGGTGAGCGACAGGTTGTTGCCTGCCTGCAGTGCGGCACTGCCGCCGGCTTTGATGGTCATGCCATGCAGTTGCAGGTCGTTGCCTGCAGACATCACCAGATCCTTGCCGGTGGTCACCGATACCGCATCGCCGCCGCGCAGCAGGCCGTTGTCGTCGCGCAAGGCGCTGGGCGTCAGGCTCAGATTGTTGCCTGCGATCAGCGCCGCACTGCCGCCCGCCTGCACGCGGGTGCCGGTCAGGGTCATATCGTTGCCGGCAAACAGTTGCAATGTATTGCTGGCACTGATGCCGGACAGGATGCCGACGCCATTGATGGCCTTGGCCGCTTCGCTGACCAGATTGTTGCCGGCCGCCAGCCCAACATCGCGGCCCTCAATTTGGCCCTGGTTGAGCAAGTCATTGCGCGCTTCCAATGCCACGCTGCCAGTGCCGCTAATGCGGCCCTGGTTGAGCAGGTTGCCTGCGGTGATGCTGACGTCGGCGCCGGCGATGACGCCCTGGTTGCTCATGGAGTTGGTGGCGTTGAGCGCGAGGTTACGAAGCCATTGACATGGTTCCTGCGCGGTAGCAATCTCTTGCTCCAAGGAGCGTAGAAACTCCTCACGTAGCGGTACCCACCTCCGTCAAACCGGTGGGTTTTTTGTGCCTGCATCTTTGCTGGCGCAACCGACGCGATGCCTGCGTCGGGAGGGCGGCTAATACAACACCCTTTGGGGAAATACGCCCGCCGGCTACGTGCGGTTTCTAACCTCCCGACATCCCGTCGCTGATCGGCGACGGCGCCTGTTCGCAACGGAGGGCTTTGCCATGCGTCAACCGCCATCTCGCACACGCAAGCGCGTAAAGCGTCAATCACCCCGCGACGCGGTCTGGCGCATCAAAGAGTCGCCGCGTACCCCGCTGCTCACCCCCGAAGAGGTTCAAGCCGCCAACGCCGCCGACATGGTCAAACAACAGCGCGCAAAACGTCGCCCGCGCCCGCCGCAGCAGCTGACCGTCGGTTATTGCTACTACTCCGCCAGCGATCAACGCATTCCTACAGTACGCTTGCGTGGTCGCTGGCTGGAAGAAATGGGCTTTGCCATCGGCAGCAAACTTCACATTCGCATACGCGATGGCGAGCTGATCGTGAGTGTTGCTCCTACGGACTGATCTGCTGCAGCGCAAGCGATATGGCACAGACGCACGTCCTCATTTCACGCACCGCGTCATACACGCCTCTAATCGCCCATATTTCTAAGCTGGATCAGGCGCAATAGACATTGGCGCCAAACGGGCTAACCAGATCAATTTAAATTCACAATCAATTCCAAACCTGACACTTAGACATCAGTTATAGCTCGCAATAAATCGCCTCTATCGAGGCCACATTAGAATCCAATATTTCAGGAGCATAAACTCGAATGCCAGCCTCGGGAATACGAATTCCAACATCTCCAATTTCGTAACCAACACTCAATTTATCAAGAATTATTAATAAATCATTTAACTTTAGAGAAAATAAATTATAACCTTTGAAAAAAATTCCATCAGCCGGGAATAATTCAACCCCCTTAATAATGTCATTTTTTGAATAGAAAACGTGCAATTTTAGATGCGGAAAATCATCTGTAGTATTTTCTGAAAACGGCGACTTCTTAAATTCCTCGTAAATACCACCCAACATATAACGCACTTCAGCTCGCCGCATCCCAACATGCAACGGCCCAACAGCCCCATTCTGGCAAACAAATTCTATTTTCATTTCTTCGGGATAAAATCTTTAGGGTCGAGAGTCTTAGTGTACTCCACCGACGTCCCCCCAAGTTTGAGTAGCGCCTTAGTTTGGAGTCCAATTCCCTACCCCGAGGAGATTGGACGTGAAGAAGCGTTTTTCCGAAGAACAGATCATTGGCTTCCTTCGCGAAGCCGAGGCCGGTATGCCGATCAAGGACCTTTGCCGTCGGCATGGTTTCAGTGAGGCTTCCTACTACCTGTGGCGACGTCCCCCCATCCTGAGTAGCAGTCGGGTTTAGAGTCCGGGGTTGATGATATCGCTGTTGGCCAGGTGCTGGGCATAGGCCGTCGGCGTCATTCCGCCGATTGCTTTNNNNCGGCGGAATGACGCCGACGGCCTATGCCCAGCACCTGGCCAACAGCGATATCATCAACCCCGGACTCTAAACCCGACTGCTACTCAGGATGGGGGGACGTCGGCACCATCTGCTTAATCGCATCATCGTACTTGCTGCCGAACTTTGAGCGAATATCATCGATATCCATCTGCTGCGCCTCCATCAAGCGTCCTTGCTCTAACAGCTCCTTCTGCTTTGCACGGTAAGCAACAGCGTCATCTCCCGACCCATTACTTGCAGTTTTTCTGTGATCGTCAGGATCCATCTTAATTGCAGGACCTCTGCTACTGCTGATAGGAGCAGCTGTGTAACAATCCTTTGCGGGACAATGATGTGAATCCAATCCATCTCCCGCAGGCTTACTAGTTTGCCGATGTGGACCTCCGATACCATCTCCTGCCAATTGATACTCGACGTTGTCTAACTTCTTGCCAATTCCTAGCGAATTCTCAAGTAAGCTTCGCGCGCCCGTGCCAGCAGTGACAATACCGGCGACAGACATCATCGCATCGACACCCATCCCTGCCATCACGCTGCTTGCAGGTCTTACCGATTGAAGCTGCTGCTCGCCCTGGGCTCCTAGGCCATAAGTCCCAATAAAATTCCCAAACGGATCAACCAGATACTGCTGCTTCTTGTTCTGCAGGAACTCTCCTGGCGCAGAGTTTTCGAACAGCGTACTCGCGACGGTCTTGACCGGTCCGCCAGCAGCTGCCATTGCGACGTAAGCGAGCGCCAACGCTGTGTCTTGGCCCAGCCAGTTGCTTGCCCTCTCGACGCCGCGGCCACCACTCTCGATGACCCCGCTGACAAGCTGACCGGCGTGCAGTAGCCCCCCGGACGATTTACCGACCACCTCTACTGCTGGAAGCTTCTCGGCACTTCCAAGAGCAGCGAGAGGCTGTCCATCAAGACCGATGCTTTGGGCGCCTTCAACATAGACCTTGCCCAGCAGCCCGAGAACCGACTTCTGATCCACCATATCCAGAGCACTGAAACTCTTGCCGAATTGCCTCTGCGCCGATGCTTCAACCAGCGCCATACTGGCCATGTTGTTGGCGACGCCAGGCGTTGTCAGCGCCGCCGCAAGGCTGGCTGGATCTGCACCATTCTTGATTGCCTCGTTGATCAGCGTACGCATGCCTTGCAGCAAAGCTTCGTCACCGCCCGCCATCTCACGCAGAGCATCGGAGGCCAGTAGCTGTCGCTTACCGTCGCGGTAGTCGTAATAGCCATATTGCTGGGAGGTGCTGGCGGCGATGGCGCCCGACGTGGCATCCCCCATCAGACCGCCAGCGACCAAACCCAGGCCAATGCTGGCCAGGTTCATCGATCCTTCGTGGGCGATACCATCGCCATCCATATCCTTGTTGATGCTTGCTGATAGCTTGGTCAGAAATCCTTCGTTGGCAGCCACACCAGCAGCAGCGCCTAGAGCGCTGCCCCCGCCCAGGCTCGCCTGGAATACGCCTGCCAGCACCTGCGTTGCCATCTTGGCGTTGCCGCCATCGGACCACTGCTTGAGGCTGGATTGAGCCGCGTCACGCCGCATCACTGCTGCCGCACGTTCTTCATCGGTTGTGGCTGCTTGATAGTCCTCGGCGGCAGCCTTCAGTTCGTCTGTTGCCGCGTCGCGCCGTGCAGCAATTACTTCCTTCGCAGTGCGGAATCCGACCTCACCTGCAACCTGGCTCAGCTCGACCTGTTCCTGCAACTTGTTCGTATCAATCGCCTTGACGCTATTGCCATCAAGCATTGATGCGCTGCGTTCCAGACCGTCCAGCGCGCTGAGATCCTTGTTACGTATCTCAATAGCACCCGCAGCAATGTCACTGCGAGTCGTACTTGTTGCATTGCTATTGGCACTACCCAGAGCACTGAGCCCTGCACTTGCGGCGGATTGCGCTAATCCTGCACCACTGGTCCCCGCGCCCACCCCGATGTTCGATGCCTTTGCTTTGGCTTCGTTCTGAAGATCATCTACAGTCAGGCTTTCCGTAGACAGGCGATTGAGCGCCGCATCCGCCGTGCTTGCAATCGCACCGCCAACGAGGTGCGTATTGCCACCAACGGTGATATCAAATCCGCCATTGCCGGCCTGGATGCCGCTTTGTTCATTGACACTGGTGTAGCTGCTATTGACCTTCTGCTGGCTGTAGTTTGCACTACTGCCGCTAAAGCCCCACACCAACGTCATGCCTGCCTGCTGCTGTTTGCTCTTGTAGTCGCTGGTGTCTTGCTCACTTTGGATCAGCAGGTCACCGCCAACGTCGGCCAGCACGCTGTCGCCGATTGCTTGTGCGCCCTTGATCGTAGTGTCGTTACCACTGATCAGCGTCAACCTGTCATTGGCAGTCACCACGCTCTCAGCGTGCACGTCACTATTGCCCTTGGCGCTGCCTTTGCCGGCATAGGCAGTCAGATACACACCTGTCGTGGTGCCAACGCTCACACCAATCTCGCCGCCGGCGTTCTTGTTCTCCGCCTTGTTGGTGTTGGTCTCCAGGTTGCTCAGCAAGTTCAAGTCGTTCGCCGCAGACAGCGCGACATTTTCACCATTGATCTTGCTACCAATGACATTCAGGTCACCGCTGGTCGCTGCGATGGTGACGTTGCCCTCGCTTAGGATTTGGCTACCGCCAGTGGTTTCCTCGTGCGTGGTCGTCTTGCTCGACGCACTGCTGGCACCGATCCCGATGCGTAGACTCACGCCCCCCATACTGCTGCCAGCGGCCGCAGCTGCTTGGTATTCGGCCACGCCATCGCTGACGGCGTAACCCGCCTTGGCGGCGTAGAGTACTTTTAGACGGTCATCCTCTACCTCTGAACCACGTTTGGTTGCGTTGTAGGCCGCTTCTGCGGCAGCCACCACCCCACCGGTCAATCCTAAAGTGATACCCGCACTCTGCTGCTTGGAGGTCTGCACCGTGTCCACGGTGTTTTCCGCCGCAGCAATCGTGACTTCCTTGCCCACGATGGTGGTGCTGGTGGCGCTCAGCACGTCGCTACCGGTGATGGCGACCTTGTTGCCGGCGGTCATCGTCACCGAGCCATCCGTACTTCCGACCAGGCTGCCGGTGTTGGTGACCTCGGTAACGTCTAATCCATCGGTCTTCTTGGTCACGCCCAGGGCGACGCTGAATCCGCCGCCGCCGTAGAGACCGGATTTCTTGACGGTCTTTTCGTGCTCTTCGCTGTGCGTGTTCTGCACCGTGTCCAGCGTGAGGTTGTTGCCTGCGGCCAACACCACATCGCCAGTGCTGGCGACTTGCGCACCCTGCGACAGCAGATCGTTGCCCGCCGCGATCTGTACCGTGTCGCCACTGAGCGTGGTGGTGACCGCCACATTGTCCTGCCACGCATCATGCGTGGTGGTGGTCTTGCTGCTGAACGTGCCCTTCTTCTTCTTGGTCATGTCCTGCACGGCATCGTGCTGCTCGCTGGCGGCGACCAGGTTGACGTCGTTGCCGGCGCTGAGGATCAGGTTGCCGCCGGCGGTAAGCGCCTGCTGGTCGATGGTTTGCGTGGTCGTGGTCGTGCTGACGCGGGTCTTGCCGTTGCGGGTCTTGTAGCTATCGGTCTGGCTGTCGTTGAGGACGGATTCGACGTTGAGGTTGTTGCCCGCGGCAGCGATCAGGTCGCCACCGGCTTTGACATCTGCCTGGCGGATGGTCAGGTCGTTGCCGGCGGTCAGCTGCAGGCTGTCGCCGGTGCGGATGTTGGTACGCGTGGCGACCTTGCCATCCAGACCGGCGGTCGGGGTCAGCGAGAGGTTGTTGCCCGCCTGCAGCGCGGCGCTGCCGGCGGCGGCGATGGTCACGCCGTGCAGTTGCAGGTCGTTGCCGGCCGAGACGATCAGGTCCCTGCCCGTGGTCACCGACACGCCGTCGCCGCCACGCAGCAGGCCGTTGTCATTGCGCAAGGCACTTGGAGTCAGGCTGAGGTTGTTGCCCGCGATCAACGCCGCGCTGCCGCCGGCCTGCACGCGGGTGCCGGTCAATGTCATGTCGTTGCCGGCCATCAGTTGCAGCGTGTTGCTGGCCGTGATGCCTGACAGGATCCCGACGCCGTTGATGGCCTTGGATGCTTCGCTGACCAGGTTGTTACCGGCCACCAATGCGACATCGCGGCCCTGGATCTGGCCTTGATTGAGCAGGTCGTTGCGCGCTTCCAGCGCCACGCTGCCCGTGCCGCCGATGCGGCCCTGGTTGAGCAGGTTGCCGGCGGTGACGCTGACATCGGCACCGGCGATCACGCCCTGGTTGCTCATGGCGTTGGTGGCGTTGAGCGCGACGTTGCCGCCGGCGATCAGCGCGCCATTGCCGCGCAGCTGCAGCGAGTTGGACGCCAGATACACCACCGGCACCAGCACGGTCTGGCCCTGGTAGTCCTGCTCCACCATCCACACGATGTCCTGCGTGAGTGCAGCCGCCTGCGCGGCAGTCAAGCCCACGCCCATGCTCAGCTGCAGCTGGCCTGCAGCGGCCACGCCGGATTCGAGCAAGGCGCGGTATTGCGCCACGCCATCGGCGTAGTTGCCCAGGTAGCGGCGGCCGGTGAGCTGGGTGATCTGGTCCAGCACCAGACGCTGCTCGTAGAAGCCGTCGCCCAGCCGGGTCTGGGTCCACTCCGGATCCACGCCCAGCTTGTCCAGCAGGAAGTCGCTGCTGATGAAGTTGTCGTAGTTGACAAAACGCGGATCGGTCTCGATCAGGTAGCGACGGCCCGGGCCGTTGCTGCGCCAGGCGTTGATGCCACCGAGGCCGGTGGCCGCGCGGCCCATTGCCGTGCGGTCGGTGGCCGCGCCGTTGGACAGGCGATACAGGCCGCCGATGGGCAGATCGATCTGCGTCAGCGACGTCTGGCCGCCGCCAACGATATTGGTGACCGGTATGGTGGCGGGGTCGACACGCGTGCGGGTTTCATTCGCGCCTGCGGTGACACCGGTACCGGAGGCGGTGGTCTGCACATGCGTCTGATCGACGCTGCTGCGCACCAGCCCACTGTCGTTGGACATCACCGGTGCGACCGACATCGCGACGATGCCGCCGGACGTGGCGAGCGTGGCGTCCTGCGTGTTGGCGCCGACTTGGGGGCCTGCGCTGCCGCTGGTGCCGGTCGCAACTTGGATGCTGCCTGCGCCACCGTTGGCGCGACCGACCACGGCCTGGCCGCCCACTCCGCCGGCGCTCTGCGCGGTGCGACCGCTCAAGCCGCCTTGCGCGCCCACACCCGTCAGCGAAGCGCCACTGATGCTGCGACCATCGCTACCGACAGCGCCATTGCTGATATTGGCGCCATTGATGCTGACGCCCTGGTTGCCGGTCATGCTGGCGCCCAGGGCGATGTAGCTGCTGCTGACCGTTGAGGAGCTCAGCCGCTGGTCTTCTTCTTCGTAGTAGCAAACGACCTTCTGCCCGACCGGCTGCATGCAGTCATTGGTAATCGCGGTGACGATATGTTCCACGTCGCTTTGTCGAACCGTCTGATTCAACGCCAGCGCCTGGTTGAGCAGTTGCTCGCCGCCTACGATCATCCCGTCCGAGAGTCCGCCAAGACCGCGCTGGTTGGCAGCGAACACGCCTGCCGCCGCAATGGTGGAGGCATTGTTCGTCACGCTCCCCGACAGCAGGATGTTTCCGCCCGCCGCAATTCTTCCCTCTGCGCTTGCGGAAGACAGCTGCTCCTGCTGGATCACCTGATAGTTGCGATAAATGCCTGGCGCAAGCCCCGTGTAGGGATAAGGCGCCCGGGCGCCCTGGATGTTCCGGATCGCCTTGCCTTCAATGAGCTCACCACCCGAATAAACATCATCGTTGCCGGGATTGGTGGAGACGCTGGTTGTATTCACCACACGCCGCCGATTATTCAGCTGCTGGGCCGCAATCAAAACACTCCCATCCGCCTCAATACTGCCCGAAAAGTTATTCACCACACCCGTACGCGCTACCAGGGTGCCGCCACCATCTTGCGCGCCACCAATCGCGATATTGCCCAGGCTGAAGATGCGCGCATCGCGGTTGAGCAGCTGATCGCGCACGACAAGGTTCATGTTGCCAGTGGAGCCGAGCAAGGCCGAGCCATAGGCGGCATTGTCGGTCGCGCCGCCGAGATCGGCGCCATTGACCAGCGTGCCGGTATTCACCGACACATTTCCACCCACGATGCTGCCGGTGTTGTAGACGCTATTGGCAACCAGCGACAAGGCGCCGTTACCGGAAATGCTGCCGGCGTTGTCGATGACAGTGCCGCCATTGAGGCGGGTATCGTTGGACAGGATGCTGGCGCCGGCGCGGTTGGTGATGCTGCTGGCAGTGATGTCCAGCGCACGTGCGGCCTTGAGCGTGGATTCGTTGACGAGGTTGCCGCCCACGCGAAGGTTGAAGTTTCCGTTGCTGACCAGGTCCTCGCCAGCACGATGGGTGTAGTCGCTACGCAGGGTCAGATCCAGCAGGTTCTGCGCCAGGATGCTGCCGCCACCATCGAACCCCACGGTATCGATCACCACATCGCCGGCACCGCCGGTCGTGCTGCCTGCGCCGATCTGTCCACCGGCGTTGCTTAGGCTCTGCAGATTCAGGCGGACCGCTTGTTCGGCCTTGATCTTGCCGTTGCGGTTGTCCAGCGTGGCGCCTGCGCGCTGCAGCAGGAAGCTTGCGCCGGCATAGACGTTGCCGCCCTGGTTGTTCAAGCCATTGGTGTTGGCGATCAGGTCGCCAGCGGCCACCAGCTGACCGCTGGTGTTGGCGATGCTGGCAGCATCGATGACCACGCTGCCGCGACCGCCCAGATTGCCGCTGCTGTTGGTCAGGGCGCCGCCGGTGGTGATGCGCGTCAGGCCAGCGCCGTTATTGACGATGCTGCCTTGCGTGTTGTCGATCAGCCCACCGGAAGCGGTCAGCGTATTGCCGGCATCGAGCTGGCCACCACTGTTGAGTAGCGCGCCTGCGACGGCGAGGGTGAGATCGCGCCCGGCACTGAGCTTGGCGTTCTGGTGATTGTCCAGCTGGCCGCGCGCAGTGACGCTGAGGTCGCGTGCCGCCTGCAGGCTGCCGCCGGTGCTGCTGATGTTCTCCGCAGTGATCACCGCATCGGTACTGGCGCCGATGATGCCGTTGCCGTTATCCAGGCCACGGTTGAGTTCCGCACGCAGGCTGCCGCCTGCCCCGCCGCTGGCAACCGCCTGCACGAGGCCGCCGGCATTGCTGAGGCTGTCGGCACGCAGGGTCAACGCGCCACCACTGGCCTGCAGCAGGCCGTTACGGTTATCGGTGGCACCGCCCGTCTGTATGCTCAGGCCGCGTGTGGCGACCGAGCCACCAGTGTTGTTGAGGCTGGCCGCCGTCAATGCTGCATCGCCGGCTGCGGCGATGGTGCCGCCCTGATTGTTCAACCCGCTGCTCGCATCCAGGGTGAGCTGGCCCTGGGTGAGGATGCGTCCACTGCTGTTACCCAGCGCGCCGCGGCTGGTGACCGACAGGTTGCCGCTACCGGCATGCTCGATCCGTCCCTGTGCGTTCTCCAGGCTTGCCGCCGTGATGGTCAGATCCTGACCATTGCTGGCCACGGTGCCGGCGGTATTGTCGATGGCGCCGCCGATGCCGACACGGGTCAGACCGCTGCCGCTCTGTACCAGACGACCACCGGCATTGTTCAAACTGCCACCGTCGATGCTGAGCTGGCTGGCCTGCATCTGGCCGCCAACCGCATTGAGCCGGCTGTTATCGATGGTACCGCCGGCCTGGATGGTCAAGCTGCCACCGGCGAGCAGATCGGCGCCCCGATGATCGAGGCTTCCGGCGGTCGCGAGGACCGCATTGCCGGTGGCACGCGTGTTGGCACCGGCAAGGCCCAGCTGACTGCCCTGCAGCAGGAGATTACCCCCTGCCAGCAGCTTGCCGGACACGCCCAGTTGGCGGTCTGCGACCAGGCTCAGGGTGCTTCCCGTCCCCAGATTGCCATCGGCCGCGATACCCGCACCCACGGTGCCGGCAACGCTGATGTCGCCGGCACGCAGGCTGAGGTTGCCCGCTGCTGTGGTCTGTCCTGCATGTTCGATGCGTGCACCTTGCAGGCCCACGGTTGCACCACTGACGACACCTTGCTGACGCAGCACCGCATCGCTGGTCAGCGTGGTCTGTTGGCCAGACAGCTGCCCTGCAACAGTGAGATCGCCCTTGGAGTGCAGGTCCAGGCTGCTGCCCGCACTCAGGCGACCGCTCTGCGACAGGCTGCCGTCGGCCTGCGCGGAAAACGCCGCTGCCGCGGCCAGGTTGCCGTCCAGCTGCAGGTTGCCGCGGCTGATCAGGGCGACATCGCCGCGCTCGCTGCCCAGTTGACCGCTGCTGCTCAGCTGCCCGGCCTCCACGCGCAAGCCGTTGCCGCCGATCAGGTCACCGCGATTGTCCACGGCACCCGATGCCGTCAGGCCAAGACGCCGCAGGCCGTACGCCTGCCCGGTCTGGCGCAGCGCGCCGACGCCGAGCGTCAGCAGATTGCCTGCGCGGATCGCGCCGGCATTGTCGAGCAACCCTGCGATGGTCAGCGTGGTGTCGCCTTGCGCAAGCAATACACCCGTACCCGTATTGCTTGCACTGGCGGCGGTGACGCTCAGATTCTGGCCGGCAACGACCTGCGCCGCGTTGGTCAGCGTGCCGGCCGCACTCAGCACCACGGCGCGATCGGCCTGCGCAACCCCGGCAACGGCCAGATTGCCGGTACTGCGCAAATTCAAATCGGTGGATGCATCGAGGGCGCCGCGGCTATCGATCGCCGCGCCATCCAGACTGATTGCGCCACCGGTCTGAAGCACGGCCGCTTGCGCCGTGCTGATGGTTGCAGCGCGCAGGGTGGCATCGCCGACACTGGACGCCTGCCCGTTCAATGCAAGCGCGCGCTGCGCCTGCAGGTCCAGCGCAGAGCCGGACTGCAACGCGCCTGCCGCGACCAGATCGCGCCCGGCATGCAGTGCAACCGACTGCGCCTTCAGCGATCCGCCTTGCTGCAGATCGCCAGCCGCGGTTGCCTGCAACGTGGTCGCAGCGGCAACCACGCCCTGCAGCGTCATTTCGCCACGGCTGCTCAGATCGACAGTGGCTGTCTGGCTCCCGAGCTGGCCGCTGCTGCGCAGGTTGCCTGCATCCACGACCAGGCGGTCGGTGGCGATCAGGCTGCTGCGATTGTCCAGCACTCCGGTGACAGTGGCGGTCAACGCCTTGCCGGCATTTGCCACACCACTTTGATCCAGGCTGGCTGCGGTGATGCGAAGGTCGCCACCGCTCTGCACGCTACCGGCGTTCTGCAGCGCACCGGTCGTCAGCGTGACAACGCCTTCGGCAGCCAGCGCGCCAGACGCGGCATTGGTAACCGTACCTGCCTGCACCGAAAGATCGCGGCCTTCAATCACCTGAGCCGCATTGCTCAGGCCACCTGCGGCGTTGAGAACCGCATCGCGGTTGGCTTGCGCCACCCCTGCCAAGGCGAGGCCACCGGTGCTGGTCACGCGCAGATCGCTGCCCGCATCGAGCGTACCGCGACTGTCGATGGCTGCACCGTCCAGGGTGATCAAACCCGCGCTTTTCAGCACGGCGGCAGCACCGGTGGCGATGCTGTGGCCACGCAATGCGGCAACACTGCCCGCCTGCGCCTGGCCATTCAAGGCAAGCACGCGCTGCGCCTGCAGATCCAGCGTAGAGGCCGATTGCAGCGTGCCGCCGGCAGTGAGGTCGCGCCCTGCCTGCAAGCTGACAGTCTGCGCACCGAGGGTGCCCGTCTGCAGCAGGTCGCCAGCCGCGGTGGCCTGCAGTGCAGTGGCAGCAGACACGACGCCGCGCAGGTCGATGGCGTTCTGGCTGGTCAGCGTCAGTGCGCCCGTCACCGAGCCAAGCTGGCCGTTGCTGACGATGTTGCTCGCCCCGATGGTCAGGTCCTTGCCGGATACCAGTTGGCCGACATTCTCGAACGCGCCGGTCGATGCAATGGACATCGCATCCCCGCTGTAGAGGCGGCCACGCTGCAACAACGCGCCTGTCGACAGCGCAAGCCCACGCTCGCCATGCAGGGTGCCGCTGTTCTCCAGCGTGCCAGCGACGTCGATCCGCAGATCGCGCAGTGCCCCCAGGGTTGCATCGGCTGCGTTGTCGACACTGGCCGCGCGCACGCCCAGATCGCGAGCGGCGATCACTTGCGCGAAATTGCGCAATGCACCGTCGGCCGCCAGAGCGACATCGCGTCCGGCCTGGGCCACACCGCCCAGTGCAAGATCGCCTGCGCTGCGCACGCTCAGATCGGCGGCTGCATCGAGTGCGCCGCGGCTATCGATGGCGCTGCCGTCCAAGCTGATGTCGGCACCGCTCTTCACCACGGCCGCACTGCCGGTGGTGACGGCTACGCCTGTGAGCGCGGTGTTGCCCGTGCTCGATATCTGCCCATCCACCGTGAGCGTGCGCTGCGCCTGCAGATCCAGGGTGGAGGCAGACTGGACGGCACCAGTGACGGCCAGATCGCGACCGGCCTGCAGTGCAAGCGACTGCGCAGTGAGCGTGCCGGATTGTTGAAGGTCGCCACCGGCGTTGGCACGCAATGCGGTCGCGGCAGACACCACGCCGCCCAACTGCAGGTCCGCCTGGCTGGCCAGCGTGACATCGGCACGCTCGCTGCCAAGCTGGCCACTGCTGCGCAGGAGCGCTGCATCGACCAGCAACGCATCCCTGGCGACCAGGCTCCCGCGGTTATCCAGCGTGCCAGCCACCGCAACATTCAAGGCCTTGCCCGCGGAGACGCTGCCGCTTTGCTCCAGCGCTGCCGACGTGAGCCGTACATCGCCGCCGGCTTGCACGCGGCCGGCGTTGGCGAGCTGCGCCACCGTGGTCAACGCCACATCGCCCTCGCCGGCCAGGACACCGGCGGCAGCGTTATCCAGTTGCTGCGCCAGCACGGTCAGATCGCGTCCAGCCACCACATGCGCGGCGTTGCGCACCGCATTGGCAGCGGTGAGATGCACGTCTCGCCCACCCTGGGCCACGCCAGCCAGCGCGAGATCGCCCTGGCTGCGGACCTGCAGATCGGTGCCGGCGTCCAGCGTGCCGCGGCTATCGACAGCGCCGCCTTCCAGCGTCAGGGCACCACCAATTTGCAGCACTGCGTCCTGGCGCGTGGTTACGCTGCTCGCGCGCAAGGACGCATCGCCGTGTACCTGGCCTTGCGCAGCAAACGTCAGCGCACGCTGCGCCTGCAGATCCAGCGTCGACGCCTGCACTGTGCCGGCCGCGGTGAGGTCCCGCCCAGCGATCAAGGCGACCGACTGTCCCGTCAGCGTGCCCGCCTGCTGCAGATCGCCACCAGCACTGGCCTGTAGCGACGTCGCCGCTGCCGTGACGCCCTGCACCCGCATGTCGCCCCGGCTCGCCAGCCGGACGCTGCCCGCCTCGCTGCCGAGTTGGCCGTCACTGCGCAGGCTGCCGGCATCGATCTGCAGCAGGTCTCGGGCAACCACATTGCCGGTGTTGTCGAACGCATCGCCAACCGTTGCGGTCAGCGTATTGCCGGCGCCAATCCGGCCGCTCTGGAGCAGCGTGCCAGCCGCAAGCTGTACTGCATCAGCGCTGTAAAGGCTACCAGCGTTGTCCAGCACACCGCTGGTTCTTACAACCGCATCGGCGTTGGAGGAGAGTGCCGCGCCCTGCGCATTACGCAGCGAGGCCGCATCGATCTGCAACAAGCCGTTCGCAACGACGTTTGCGCGATTTTCCAGCGCATTGCCCACCTGCAGCGTGGCCGTACCTGCGCTCTGCACCGTGCCGTTCAACGCCAGATCGGTGGCGCTTGCAACGCGCAGATCGGCACCGGCATCGATCACCCCATCGTGCTCGACCGTGCCACCGCGCAGTTGCAGTGCGCCGGCGCTACGCAGCTGGCCGCGCTGGCGCAGCGCGCCATCGGCCTGCAGGTCGATCGCGCCCGCAGCACTCACTAGCGCATCGTTGACCAGCTCACCGCCGGCGACCATGGCGACGTCGCCGTGTGTGGTCTGCAAGGTGCCCGATACCTCGGCATTGCCGAAGCTGCGCAAGGTCAGGCGCGCAGCGTCGACCGCCCCGGAGAGTTGCGCCGCGCTGCCGGCCTCCACTGCCAGCGCCCCACCCGCCACGGCGTTGCCGCCCAGTGCGATCCCACCACGGGCGCGCAAGGTCGTGTCGCCACGCTGGCTGCCGATATCGCCACGGCTTTCCAACTGTGCGGCGTCCACCGTCAATGCGTTTCCAGCCACAACGGTGCCGCTGTTGACGACGTCTGCGGCAACGACAAGCTGCGCGTCGCGCGCAGCGGTGATGCTGCCAGCGTTGGCCACGCCGCCGGCCTGGAGCCGCAGGTCGCGACCGGCGTAAACGCTGCCGGCATTGATCAGCGCAGCGGTGCTGTGCAGATCCAGATCGGTGCCGGCAGACACCGCAGCGCGCTGCGCAAGATCGACCGCGCCGGCACTCAACGCGACCGCGTCGGCAGCGACCAATTGCCCTTGCACCCCCAGTTCCGCGCCGATGCGCAAGACGCACGTCCAGCTGCATCGCGCCCAGATAGCGCCGATGCGTGAAGTAAAACTCAGCGCTGCTGGTATCGCGGCGCTGGATACCGATCTCCACACCATCCAGATAACTGCGCGCACGCCGCCGGCCAACCACCACACCGGCCGAGGTCTTGCTGGTGCCATCGCGATGCAGCACGCGCTGCAGATCCAGCTGCGCATTGCTGGACTCGCCACTGGACTGGAAGGTCTGCAAAACCCGTCCACGCGCTGGTGATAGCGATACGACGATGCTGACAGCGCCAATGTCCACCAGCCCCAGGGCAGGCTGTAGCTCAGGCTGTTGCCGCGGGTACCGCGCTCTTGATCGCGCGTGGCCAGATCGTGGCTGTAGCCCACGCTGAGCAGATCGTTGAGCCCCAGTGGATTGTCCAGCGAAAGATCCAGCCCGCCCTGCACGCGGCCCGTGGCCTCCACACCCGAATCGTCTGCATTGGCAACGCCATGCCAACGGCGGCCGTGCTGCAGCGTGATCACCAGATCCGACTCGCCAGGCGCTTGCCCGGGCGCGATATCGATCTTGGCGTCCTGCGATGGCAGGCGCTTGAACTGCTCCACCGCCTGCTCGATCGCGCGCAGATCCAACAAGTCACCGCTGCGCAACGGCAAGGCCGTTTTCCAGTGCGCGCCAGCGGTATCGGAAACCACACGCACTGCGCGCAGACGTCCGGGCATCAATTCGAAACGCAGCTCCCCACGCGACAGATCCTGCTCGGGCACACCGATACGGGTGGTGACAAAACCACGTGCCACCAGGCGATCCAGTGCGCGGCGGCGAATGATGTCGATTCCCGCGCGGCCAATGCAGCGGCCTTCGTAACGACGCAAGGATTTCCACAACCAGGCAAAACGGTCCGCTGCATCGCCCGCACCGGACAGGCGCACGCGCGTAATGGCAAAGCACAGGTCTTCCTTGGGCAATGCAGTGCTCCATGCGTCCACGCGGTCGGCATCCTCGCGCGGGCCGGCGAAGGGTGCCTGGCGCTCCTGCTCCTGCCTGCGCTGGATCTCTTCGGTCTGGCGCAGCTGTTCCCGACGATCCAGGCTGGAAGGTGCCGATTGTTGTGCAGCCGCCAGCCCGGCGACCGCGCATAGACAAGCCGCCAGCGCCAACGGCGCCGATCGCATCCACATCTGTCATATCCCCTGTGCAACGGTCACGCCGTGGCCTGCCGTTACTCGCACCACCACGCCTGGCCGCCAAAAGCGGCGGCACAACCCGTCAGCGCGGCGAGTGCTGCGGGACTTTGCTGTAGCGTTAACGAAACGTCAAAGCTTGCTGTAGGGGCCACCCTGTAAGAAAAACCCGACAAATCAAAATGTGATGAAAATCACAAAAATAATTGCACACGCCTGCGCTGAAGGAGGTTGCGCCACTCGTTCTTGCGCAAATATCGGCGCCAAGCTCGGCGAACGTGTCGTCAAGTCGCCAACTCACGCCATGCACTGCGAGACATAGCAAAGTTCGCTACGGTGCTTGTCACCGCACGCACGCGGTCACTCGAGCGAGACGATCCAACAACTTCGGGCAGGGATGCAACCGTGGCGCCCATGCAATTCAATGGTCATGTTGCGGCCGCTGACAAGGCAGCTTCAACCGATGAACATCTCATCAACACCGTGACCACGTCATTTTTACAAGGGTATACGCAGTATCGCCGATCCTCATAGCCGGGATCGCTAGTGACTTCTTCTCCCCATACGCTTGCACAAGCACGTGCAGCGCGGTCGCCCTGACCTCACAGGCGCACTCACTCCCTTGCTCGGCCTCGCGTTGTTTGCCATATGTGCGCCCCCAGCGCGCAGTGGCGAAGTGCGGCCTGCGGATGTGACTGACGCCTCCATCGCCCTCACGCCCATGCAGCAGGCCGAGCAATTGCGCGGCCAGCAGCGCTATGCGGACGCCTTAGCCATCTACGCGCGGGTACTGCGTGCGGACCCGCGCGACAAGGGCGCCTATACACTGCGTGCGCTTACGCTCAGCGACCTGGGAAGCGCGCAGCTGGCCGCCGAAGCGGTATGGCGCCACCCCGACTGGTTCTCGCAGCAGGAGCGCGACCGCCTCGAAAACGATCGCGTCGCTCGCATGATCGGCTGGGCCGGTGCCGAACCGACCGATGCAGCGCACCGCTATGCGGAGACCGATCAGGCATTGGTCACTATGGCGCGTATCGAACGCAGCACACCACCGCAGGTCGCCAGCGAAGCGACGCGGTTGCGCGTCGATCGCCTGATCGCACTCAATCAGCGCCAGCGTCACCGCGATGTAGTGGCTGGGTATCAGGCCTTGCGTGCGCAGGGCATCGACGTCCCGACGTATGTGCTTGCCACGGTGGGCGATTCGTTGATGGGCCTGCGTCGCCCTGCCGAAGCCGAAGTCGTGCTGCGGCAGGCGCTGCAGCATAGCCCGGACGATTTCAACACACAGGTCCTGCTCGGCTACGCCTTGCTTGAACAGGAGCGCTTCGATGCAGCGCTGCCGCTGTTCGAACGGCTGGCTGCCACGCAGGCACCCTGGCCGCGGCGGGCCGGCGCCACCAGCGGCTACGAAAACTGGGACCGTTTCAGCGCCGACCTCGCACTGGCCACCGCGCGTTCTGCAGCCAACGACAACCGTCATGCCGAACGCCTGCTGCGCGAACGTGTCGCCATCGGTCCGGACAATGCCCAATTGCAGGCAGCATTGGCCTCGATCCAGGCGCGGCGCGGGCACACCACGCAGGCCCTGCAGCGCAATCGAGTTGCACTGACGCTGGACCCGCACCAGAAACAGGCGCGTAGCGGCATGCTCGAAACCCAGCGCGATCTGGACCGGCTGGATCTGGCCGATGCGCAGTTCAACACCCTGCGCAACGAGTATCCCGATGATGTGGGCCTGCAACGGCTGGGTGCATCGCTGCAGCGCCAGCGTGGCTGGCAGGTGCATCTGAGCCATGCATGGGGCCGCAGCGAAAACGACAGCCGCGCCACATCGATCTCGCCACTCGGCAACCACTTCGGCAGTACCTTGCTGGAAGCAGAGTCGCCGTTGCTCGGCGAGCGCTGGCGTGTCGGCCTGCGTGCCCGCGACGACTGGGCCGACTTTCAGGACACCCGCGTGCGCTACCGCAGCTTCTGGCTGGGCACGCATTACCGCTACGACCGCCTGGATGTCAGCGCCTACGGCGGCCGTGCCCTGGATGATTTCGACCGTGATGGCACCGCGTGGGCGCTGGACGCCGGATGGCGCTTTTCCGATGCGTGGTACGGCAACGTTGCCTGGCGGACACGCGACCCGGAGGCCTCGTTGCAAGCGCGTCGCCTGGGCATCACCGCCGACAGCATCGGCGCTACCGCGCATTGGACACCCAGCGATGAAAGCCGCTGGGAACTGCAGGCGCGCCAGTTGCGCTACAGCGATGGCAACCGGCGCGATCAGCTCGATCTCTCCGGCAGCCAGCGCCTGTGGGCACGCCCGCATGTGCTGGTCGATGGCCTGTTCGCCGCATCCGCCGGGCGCGCCGAAGACGACCGCGTTGTCGATTACTTCGATCCACGCCGCAGCTCGGGCGTGGCCGCGGGTGTACGCATCGAACAAATCGGCTGGCGCCGCTACGACTACGCGTTTCGGCAGCGTCTGGAAGTCACCGCCGGGCCGACCTATCAATCCGGCTTTGGCAGCCGATGGGTGCCTGCGGCTGCGTATCGGCATCTGTGGTCGCTGGGCGATGGCAGCGCGTTGACGTATGGCGTGAGCTGGTCGCGCCCGGTCTATGACGGCCGCCGCGAACACCAACTTGGACTGGACCTGGATTTCCGATGGGGAGGTACGCCGTGATCCGCCTGCCGCTGTTGCTATTCGCGCTGCTGCTGATGACCTTTGCGTCGTCAGCGCAGGCGGGTCTGCTGGTGCTCAGCTACCACGATATTCGCGACGACGTCGCGGCCAAGGGCGACCCGGATCGCTACGCGGTGTCCACCAGCAACTTCGCTGCGCATCTGGATTGGCTGCGCTCGCATGCGTACCACCCGGTAAGCGTGCAGCAGGTGCTGGACGCACGCGCCGGCCGGCGCGCCCTGCCCTCGCGGCCGGTGCTGCTCACCTTCGACGATGGTCTGCGCAGCGTCTACACCCGGGTCTTCCCGCTGCTGCAGGCGTATGGCTACCCCGCGCTGGTTGCGCCGGTGACCAGTTGGGTCGAACTGCCTGCAGGCAGGGTCGTCCCCTATGGCCCACGCGATTTCACTCGCGACGACTTCATCACCTGGGCACAACTGCGCGAGATGCAGGACAGCGGCCTGGTGGAGATCGGCTCGCATAGCGACGACCTGCACAAGGGCATCGCCGGCAATCCGTTCGGTAATCAGACCCCTGCTGCGGTCACCCGGTTATGGGATGCGAGCAGCGGCTACGAAAACGAAGCCGACTATCGCCAGCGTATCCAGACCGATCTGCGCCACAGCCGCGACGCCATCGTGGCGCATCTGGGCAAACCGCCGCGTGCGATGGTATGGCCCTACGCCGCGTACAACCGCGCCAGCAATGCCATTGCCGCGCAGCTGGGGATGACGCTGAGTTTCGACCTGGAAGGCCGCTCGCACGAAGCCGATATCGGCCTGCAGGGCCGCGATCGCGTGGACGGGCAATCGCTGGTCAGCCTTGGCCGCCTGCTGCTGTTCAACAACCCCGATGTGCGCGATCTAGCCGGCGAACTGCGCCGCGATCTATCGCGCGATGGCCTGCGCGCGATCCAGATCGATCTGGATTACGTCTATGACCCGGACCCGGCACAGCTGGCGCGCAACCTCGACATCCTGGTCCAGCGCATCAAGGACATCGGCCCCAGCCATGTCTTCCTGCAGGCCTTTGCCGACCCGGATGGCGATGGCGCAGCCGATGCGCTGTATTTCCCCAACCGGCATCTGCCGATGCGCGCGGACCTGTTCGGGCGCGTGGCCTGGCAACTGCGCACCCGCGCCGGCGTGCGCGTGTTCGCCTGGGTGCCGGTGCTCGGCTTCCACCTGCCCGATGCGCAGCAGCAGGCTGCATTGCAGATCCGCGGCAACGATCCCAAGGACGTACCGCGGCTGGACCCGGGCAACCCGCGCACCCGCGCCCTGGTGGCCGACGTCTATGAGGACCTTGCCGCCAATGCCTACTTCGAAGGGCTGCTCTTCCACGACGATGCCTACCTGCGCGACGACGAACTGCCGGCCTATGGCAATGGCGATCCCGCCAAGCGCACCCAGGCGCTGATCGGCTTCACCCAGCAACTGAAGACCGCCGCCGAACGCTGGCGCCCCAAGCTGGTGACGGTGCGCAACCTGTTTGCGCAGCCGGTGCTGGAGCCGCACAGCGAAGCGTGGTTTGCACAACGGCTGGACGCGTTCACTGCCGCGTACGACTACACCGCGTTGATGGCGATGCCGTACATGGAAAAGGCCGACGACCCGCAGCAGTGGTTGGGCCGGTTGGCCAGGCGCGTCGGCGAAAACCCGCACGGCTTCGACAAGACCATCTTTGAACTGCAGACCGTCGATTGGCGTACCGGCAATCCCTTGGCCGATGGCGTGCTGCTTGCGCACAGCCAGTTGCTGCTGGCCGCAGGTGTGCGCCACCTGGCGTATTACCCGGACGATTTCATTGGCGGCCATCCGTCTCTGCCCGAAGCGCGCGAGGCCATCTCGGCCCGCCAGTTCCCCTATATCGAGCGATGACCGATGACGACCAGCCTCTTACTGGCCGCCCTGTTCAATTTTGCGTTCTTCTACCCGATCATCATGGCGTTCTTCTGGATGATCGGTGGCATCTACTACTACCTGCGGCGCGAACGCGGCACGCCCGGCCCGTCCAAGCCGCCACCGATGGCCAGCGAACCGTTCGTGTCGCTGCTGATGCCCTGCTACAACGAAGCCAAGCACGTTGCCGAAACCATCGCGGCGATGAGCGCGCAGAACTATGCCGATTACGAGATCATCGCGATCAACGACGGCAGCACCGACCGCACCGCTGAAGTGCTGGACGACCTCACGCACCATTACCCGCGCCTGCGCGTAGTGCACCTGGAGCAGAACCACGGCAAGGCCAACGCGCTGCGCGTCGGCACGCTGGCGGCGCGCTCGGATTACCTGGTGTGCGTGGATGCCGACGCCATTCTCGACCCCAACGCCACCCGCTGGATGGTGGGCCACCTGGTGGCCGGTCCGCGCGTGGGTGGCGTCACCGGCAATCCGCGCGTGCGCAATCGCACCACCTTGATGGGCCGCATGCAGGTAGGCGAGTTCTCTGCGATCGTCGGCCTGATCAAGCGCGCGCAGCGTGTCTATGGCCGTCTGTTCACGGTGTCCGGCGTGATCTGCGCGTTTCGCCGCTCGGCACTGCACCACGTCGGCTTCTGGTCCGACAGCATGGTCACCGAGGACATCGACATCTCCTGGCGGCTGCAGCTCGACGGCTGGGATATCCGCTACGAGCCCAATGCCTTGTGCTGGATCCTGATGCCGGAAACCTTTCGCGGCCTGTGGATGCAGCGCCTGCGCTGGGCACGGGGCGGCGTGGAAGTGCTGCTGAGCCATGGACGGCGCGCGCTCGGCTGGCGCAGCCGGCGCATGTGGGGCGTGTTGCTCGAATACGCACTGAGCCTGATCTGGGCCTACGTGATGCTCTTCATCATCGTGCTGTGGGCGCTCGGCAAGTTCATCGCGATGCCGCCCGCACTGTATGTCGACACCATCCTGCCGCGCTGGCATGGACTGGTACTGGCGGTGGTCTGCCTGCTGCAGTTCGGCACCAGCCTGCTGATCGAGCGACGCTACGAAAAGGGCCTGGCACGCCAGTTTTTCTGGGTGATCTGGTATCCGGCCGCCTTCTGGATGATCGGCATGTTCACCGCCGTCATCGCCTTCCCCCGTGCGCTCATCGCCCGTCGCAACACGCGCGCCCGCTGGAAAAGTCCCGACCGAGGAATCCAATGACACCGCCCATCATCAACCTGCCGCAACGCCTCGGCCGCTCGCGCCGCCTCGCCTACGGCGCCGCCACCGCCGGCGCCTGGATGGTCTACTTCTATTTATGGGCGCCGCTGGCCACGCTGATCGCCTGGTTCCTGGGCCTGCGCAGCGCCTACACAGAGTTGTATCTGCAGCACAACGCACTGGACCCCTTCGCCCTTGGCGCGCTGCCGGTGATCGCGTTGATGAGCGCCATCACCACTGTTGGCTGGGCCGAGTACAACCGCCTGCGCTTTGCCAAAGCCGACAAGCGCAAGCGCCCGCGCACCGTACCCGAACCGGAAGTCGACCAACGCCTGGGCGCCACCGAACAACTCGGCCCGCTGCTTCGCCACAGCCGAATCTCGACGGTCGCGATGGACAAGTTTGCGCGGCCTGTCGCGGTACTTGTGGTGCAACATCGGTGACGAGAAAGAAGTGCCGGAGTCGATTTTGGGCAGCAACTAACGGCGTGTTCGAAAGATAGCGGCCAGCAGCAGCTCCGTTGAGGACCGCGTTCTGGTCCACTCCAGAGCAAGCCCATCCAATCGGTATCGGGCGGAGGCGAGTCAGTAAATGCGCCCTTCCTTCGCGTGCCGCAGCTGATCCCACGCATTCGACTCTGACGGGCTACGGATGGGAAGCTGGCACGCAAGCTCGAAGTGATCGTTACCGTGCGCATACGGCAACCCCAGCCATGCCTCGAAGGCGGGCAAGTCTGCTGGCAAGTAGCCGCTTGCCGGCAGCCAGACAGAACGCAACCAGGTGAAGGCACGCGCCTCCAGCTGCAGATCCCCGCGAATCACCACTTCAGCCACCTTCATCGGCGGAAACCGGAATAGGCCGATATCGCCGTAGGGCCGCCCATGTGCCACTTCCACCGCGACGTCATAGCGGCAATCGTCGGCGCACGCCAGTCGCGGTTGATCCCAGAGATAGCCTATCCACTGATGGTGTGCCACGCCGGCATCTCGCGCCCACGACAGCAGGCGCAGGGCCGCCGCCCCAACCGCGCCCTCATCGAATGGACGATGCACGCGCACGTACTGAACGGTGCGCTCGGGATTATCACGAAGATTGACCGAAAATTCCCCGGCATTGGGGGCGCCACCGCCATCTCCATGCGAAGTCAGTGCCAGGGTGGCATCCAGTGCGCTCCGGCGCGCGTCCAGACAGGCACCGAGATCCAACTTGGCGGGCGAATATCCGAAATGCCTTCGAAAGTTTCTCGAGAAATCCGATAGCGAAGAAAACCCGCGGGCCAGCGCTATCTCGGTCAGGGGCCGGCCCGGCTGGTGAGACAGATCGCCCAAGGCGTTTTCCAGCCTTCTGCGTAGCACGAACGCGCGAGGGGTTTCACCCACTACGGCACGAAAGATTCGCTGAAGGTGGAAAGGCGACACACAGGCAGCGCCAGCAATCAGGGATAGCGAAAGCTTCCCGGCGAGATTGACCTCGATGTAGTCGAGCGCACGATTCACGCTCTGGACCATGGTGAGGGATGGCGTTTGGCTGATCGTCATGTGAGCAAGATCTGGCAAGCGGCTGAACTCGCAGTACTTTATCGTCGTTGCGCGTCAGCCGAGTCTGGACGCATGGAGCGGCTCCGCTGTTGGTCATCAACCCACTCAGTCAAAGGAATCGGGCATGCACGCAGTGAACGGGATCGGCGGGATCATCATCAAATCCAAGGACGCGGTTGCGTTACGCACCTGGTATGCAACGCAGCTGGGAGTCGATGTACAGGCCTGGGGTGGAACCGTGTTCGATGCGGGATCGCGAGAGGCAGGCCCCGAGAACCCGCTGGCATGGGCAATTCACGATCAGGCGAGCAGCCAGTTCGAGAACACCGCAGCCCCGTTCATCGTGAACTACCGGGTCGATGATGTGCAGTCGCTGGTTGAACGGCTGAGAGCTGCCGGTTGCCAGGTATCGGAGACCGTCACCACCTCGGAATTCGGACTGTTTGCCTGGGTCATCGACCCCGACGGCAACAAGGCGGAACTGTGGCAGCCGACGTGAGGCCACTGCGCTGACCTGGGAAACGATGCGCACGCCTCTGCGGACACTGCGCCGTCAACGCCCTGCCGTCTCAACGCGGCAGCTGGCTGGCTCCTATCGCCCGCCAGCTCATACGGCCATCTGGAACAAAGGCTCTCGGTCTGGTGACCCCGGCCCGATTCGAACGGGCGACCTTCCCCTTAGGAGGGGGACGCTCTATCCAGCTGAGCTACGGGGCCAAGGGCGGCATTGTCGCATGTTCAGCCAGCTTGCCAAGCCGGCCGGGGGTGGGTGGAGCCTGCTAAAATTGGCAGCTACCCGTGTCGTGGGCCGGCCCTGCCGCCGCGCGACCGCCACTGTTTCCAGGAGATTCCATGTCCGCTGACCTGCTCAAGGCGCTCGACCTCGCCGCGTCCAATTCCGGCACCTACCTCGGCGAGGCGACCTGGTCGCAGGCCACCGGTGCCGGGGTGCTGCAGCCGCTCAATCCGACCACCAACGCGGTCATCGCCGATGTGCAGGCGACCACGCCGGACGATTACGAACTGATCGTCCAGCGCGCCCAGGCGGCCTTCAAGGTGTGGCGCACCACGCCGGCGCCGCGCCGCGGCGAAGCCGTTCGCCTGTGTGGCGAAGCGCTGCGTGCGCACAAGGATGCGCTCGGTTCGCTGGTGGCGCTGGAAATGGGCAAGAGCAAGCCCGAAGGCGATGGCGAAGTGCAGGAGATGATCGACATCGCCGATTTCGCCGTGGGCCAGAGCCGCATGCTCTACGGCTACACCATGCATTCCGAACGTCCTGGCCACCGCATGTACGAGCAGTACCAGCCGCTGGGCCTGGTGGGCATCATCAGCGCGTTCAACTTCCCGGTGGCGGTGTGGGCCTGGAATGCGTTCCTGGCGGCGATCTGCGGCGATATCTGCATCTGGAAGCCGTCCAACAAGACGCCGCTGACCGCGATCGCCACGATGAAGATCTGCAACGCGGCGCTGAAGGATGCCGGCTTCCCGGACATCTTCTTCCTGATCAACGATGCCGGCACCTCCCTGTCGGAGAAGCTGGTCGAAGACACCCGCATCCCGCTGATCAGCTTCACCGGTTCCACCCAGATCGGCCGCGTGGTCGCTGAAAAGGTCGCCCACCGCCTGGGCCGCTGCCTGCTGGAGCTGGGTGGCAACAACGCCATCATCCTGGACGAGACCGCCGACCTGAAGCTGGCGATTCCCGGCATCGTGTTCGGTGCGGTCGGCACCGCCGGCCAGCGCTGCACCACCACGCGCCGCCTGATCGTGCACGACTCCATCTACGGCAACGTACTGGCCACGCTGGTCAAGGCGTACAAGCAGCTCGACAGCAAGATCGGCGACCCCACCGACCCGGCAAACCTGATGGGCCCGCTCAACAGCCAGGGCGCGGTTGCCCAGTTCCTCGACTCGATCGCCAAGGCCAAGGCCGCTGGCGGCACGGTGGAAGTGGGCGGCACCGCGATCGATCGCCCGGGCAACTTCGTGCTGCCGGCGATCGTCACCGGGCTGCAGAACAGCGACGCGGTGGTGCAGCACGAAACCTTCGCGCCGATCCTGTACGTGATGAAGTACAGCACGCTGGACGAGGCGATCGATCTGCAGAACGGTGTGCCGCAGGGCCTGTCGTCGTCGATCTTCACCCAGAACCTCAAGGCGGCCGAGAAGTTCCTGTCCGCTGCGGGCAGCGATTGCGGCATCGCCAACGTCAACATCGGTACTTCCGGGGCGGAGATCGGCGGTGCGTTCGGTGGCGAAAAGGAAACCGGCGGCGGTCGCGAATCCGGCTCGGATGCGTGGAAGGTCTACATGCGCCGCCAGACCAACACCATCAACTACTCCGATTCGTTGCCGCTGGCCCAGGGCATCAAGTTCGATCTGTGATGTAGGGACCGCGCGCCGGACACTGTTCCGGCGCGTGGGCCTGCCTGCGGGGCACGCGCGCGCAGCACGCCTGCTGCCTCGCGCTGCTGGGATGCTGGGATGCTGGAGCACCAGGCCATTGCGCTGATGGCGGAGCGGGCCGCCGAAACAGGCCGCGGCAGGCTGTCACCTCCCCTGCCCGACCGCGCATCAGGTCATGAACCACGCGCTCGCACAGCGCCGCCGGCGCTCCCCACAGCCCTCCAAACCGCTTGAATCCGGCCATCGGCCACGGTTCGCCTCGACCGGCACGCCTTTTGGCCGGCCGCTCTGGGATAATCGGGCGACGCCAGCCGCCGGCTGCGGGCCCTTCAAGGAGTTCATGATGAACGTTGTCGTTCGACAGACCAGCGCCATGGCCATCGTCAGCCTGGTAGCCGGCATTCTCGGCTGGACGCTGATTCCCTTCCTCGGCAGCATCTGCGCCATCATCACCGGCCACCTGGCACGGGCGGAAATCCGCCGTCATCCACAGGACCTGGATGGCGACGGGCTGGCGATCGGCGGTCTGATCCTGGGCTGGCTGGCAGTGGCACTATGGGTGCTGGGCATTGCGGTCTTCATTCTTTTCTTTGGCGGCATGGCGTGGCTGGCGGCCGCCAACAGTTGAGCATGGCCGCGCCCTCCTCGGCCCAGCGTTTCAATGACCGGGTAGCGACGTATGTGCGCTACCGGCCGAGCTATCCGCCGCAGCTGCTGCGCTGGCTGCACGACGACCTGGGCGTCACCCCTGCCACGCCGGTGGCCGATATCGGCGCCGGCACCGGCATCTCCAGCCGCCTGTTCCTGGAGGCCGGCTACTCGGTCACCGCAGTGGAACCGAACCCTGCCATGCGCGCAGCCGCGCAACAATGGCTGGCGGAATTCGGCAGCTTCCAGGCCATCGACGGCACCGCCGAGGCCACCGGGCTGGCCGATGCCAGCGTTGGCCTGGTGTCGGCAGCGCAGGCCTTCCACTGGTTCGATACCCAGGCCGTGCGCCGCGAGTGGGCACGTATCCTGCAGCCCGGCGGCCTGGCGGTGGTGTACTGGAACTCGCGCGAACTGGACTCCACCGCGTTCCTGCGCGGCTACGAACAGCTGCTGCTGGACTACGGCACCGACTATTCGGCGGTGGCAGAACGCTACCAGGACGATGCGGCCATGCAGGCCTGGTTCGGCGATGGATTTCGGGCGATGGCGCGCTTTCCCAATGTACAGCGGCTGGATTTCGACGCCTTGCGTGGCCGCCTGCTGTCCTCGTCGTATGCGCCGCTGGCGCACGATGCACGCCACGCGCCGATGCTGGCCGCGCTGCGCGCCCTGTTCGACGCATACGCGCACGACGGGGTGATCGACTTCCATTACCAGACCCGCATTTTCGCCGGGAGTTTGAACTGACCCGCATGTATTCGCTTGCCCGCCCCTTGCTGTTTTCCCTCGATGCCGAACGCGCCCACGCGCTGGCATTGCGCTCCATCGATACCGCCTACCGCACCGGCACCACGGCGCTGCTGGCCAAGCGCCCGGTGCCGCTGCCGACGCCCGCGTTCGGGCTGATGTTCCCTAACCCGGTCGGGCTCGGCGCCGGGCTGGACAAGAACGGCGAACATATCGACGCGCTGATGGCGCTGGGCTTCGGCTTCGTCGAGATCGGCACGGTGACGCCGCGTGCGCAGGAAGGCAACCCCAAGCCACGCATGTTCCGGCTGCCCGAGTACCAGGCGGTGATCAACCGCATGGGCTTCAACAACCTGGGCGTGGATGCGCTGGTGGCCAATGTGCAGCGCGCGCGCCGTCGCGGCGGCCTGCTCGGCATCAACATCGGCAAGAACAAGGACACCCCCAACGAAGAGGCCACCAGCGATTACCGCTATTGCATGGAGCGGGTGTATCCGCTGGCCGACTACATCACGGTCAATATCTCTTCGCCCAACACCGCCGGTTTGCGCGAGTTGCAGGAAGAACAGGCGCTGCGCCGCCTGATCGCCGACCTGCGCGAAACCCAGGAAGCACTGGCCGCACAACACGGCAAGCGCGTGCCGATGCTGGTGAAGGTGGCGCCGGACCTCAACGACCGCGACATCGATGCGGCCGCGCGCGTGTTGGCCGATCTGGCGGTGGATGGCGTGATCGCCACCAACACCACGGTCACGCGCACCTTGATCGCCAATCATCCGTTGGCTGCGGAAGCCGGCGGCCTGTCGGGCGCACCGTTGCTGGGGCAATCCACCCTGGTGCTGCGCCGCCTGCGCGCACGCCTGCCCGAATCGATTCCGTTGATCGGCGTGGGCGGCATCACCTCCGGCGCCGATGCGGTAGCCAAGATGGCCGCGGGCGCGAGCCTGGTGCAGTGCTATAGCGGGCTGGTGTATCGCGGGCCGCCGCTGATCGGCGAATGCGTCGATGCCATCCGCCGTCGCCGCGAGGCGCCCAGCGGCGGCGCGGTGTCGCCGTTATGAGCGATGCCGTGCAACCGGGCTGGCACCTGAGCGAACACGCGTCGCTGCATGCGTTGAACACGTTCCATGTGCAGGCCACGGCGCGCTGGCTGTTGCATATCGACACACCCCAGGCCTTGCCACAGGCGCTGTCAGCGCCGCAGATCGCGGGCGAACCGCTGCTGGTGCTGGGCAGCGGCAGCAACGTGCTGCTGGCCGGCGACCCGCCAGGCTGCGTGCTGTGTTTCGAAAACCGCGATATCGCCATCATTGCGCACCATGCCGACCATGCCATCGTGCGTGCCGGCGCTGGAGTGAACTGGCATGCGCTGGTGCTGTATTCGCTGCAACAGGGCCTGTCGGGCCTGGAGAACCTGGCGCTGATACCCGGCACGGTGGGCGCCAGCCCGATCCAGAACATCGGCGCGTATGGCGCGCAGGTGGGCGACTTCATCCATGCGGTGGAGGCCTTCGACCGGCAGGGCCAGCAGTTCGTGCGGCTGGGTGCAGACGACTGCGCGTTCGGCTACCGCGACAGCGTGTTCAAGCAGCAGCCCGAGCGTTACCTGATCGTGGCGGTGGAGTTCAACCTGCCGCTGTTGCACGAACTGCGGCTGGACTATGCCGGCATCCGCGAAGAGCTGGCCCGCATGGGAGCCGAACTGGCCGGTGCAGCGGAAGTGGCGCAGGCGGTGATCAACATCCGCCGGCGCAAGCTGCCGGACCCGGACGTGCTGGGCAATGCCGGCAGTTTCTTCAAGAACCCGCTGCTGCCAGGCGAGCAGATCGCGGCCTTGCAGGCCACCTTTGCCGACATGCCGGTCTACCCCGGCGAATACGCAGGCCATGGCAAGTTGTCGGCGGCGTGGTTGATCGAGCATTGCGGCTGGAAGGGCCGGCGCGAAGGCGATGCCGGCGTGTCGCCGGATCATGCGCTGGTCCTGGTCAACCACGGCAGCGCCAGCGGCGCGCAGTTGCTCGACTTCGCACGGCGCATTGCCGAATCGGTGCGCGAGCGCTACTCGGTGATCCTGGAGCCGGAGCCCCGCATCATCGGAGCACATTGGTGACGGCATCGCCGGCGTCGGTGCGCGCCGCCGTCTGGATGCTGATCAGCACGCTCGCCTTCGGCCTGATGGCCATCAGCATCCGGTTTGCCTCCGCGCACATTCCGACCACCGAGATCGCATTCTTCCGCAATGCCTTCGGCCTGCTGGCACTGTTGCCGTTGATCGTGCGTCCGGGCAAGCCGCTGCCGCGCACGCGCCAGCTGCCGCAGTATGTCGCCCGCACCTTGATCGGCCTGGCTTCGATGCTGTGCGGGTTCTGGGCGATCGGGCACCTGCCGCTGTCGCAGGCAATTTCGCTGTCCTATTCCACGCCCTTGTTCGTCACCGTGCTGGCGGTGGTGTGGCTGCAGGAACAGGTGCGCATGCGGCGCTGGCTGGCGGTGGCAGCGGGCTTCATCGGCGTGCTGGTGATCCTGCGACCGGGCTCGTCCACCTTCAGCCCGGGCTTGCTGGTGGCGCTGCTGGCCGCGGTGATCAGCGCCATCGTGGCGATCCAGATCAAGCAGCTCTCGCGCAGCGACGACTCCGACACGGTGGTGTTCTACACCTACGTGTTCTGGGTGCCGATGTCGCTGATTCCCGCGCTGTTCCAGTGGAGCTGGCCGCAGGGCATCGACTGGCTATGGCTGATGGCCACCGGCATCTTCGGCACCGCCGGGCAGTTGTTCTGGACCCGCGCGCTCAAGCTGGGCGAGGTCTCGGCGCTGCAGCCGATCAGCTTCATGCAATTGCCACTGGTGGCGCTGCTGGGCTGGTGGTTGTTCGGCGAGGCGATCGAGCGCCATACCCTGATCGGTGCGGCCATCATCATCGGCGCCAACGTCTACATCGCCCACCGCGAAGCGGTGCTGGCGCGCCGCGCCGCCACCCATGCGCCGGTGGAAGGCGCCAAACCCGGCGAATAAGCGCGGCCAACAATCCTGCTGCGCAGCCGCCCGGCGGGCGCAGACTATGCCCGGAATTCCCTGTGGCACTCGTACACTCCCGGGTCTGGTGCGTCGTCCACGCCCTACCTGACAATGCATCGCGACGTGTGTTCGCCACTCCAGGGCCCGACGGCCGGCGGCGGTAGCGCTGCAAGCCATCAGCCTGGCGATCGTGCTGCGCTGGGTTTCGCCTACAACCTGGGCTATGCCGTCTTCGGCGGGCTGACGCCGCTGCTGGTGGTGATGCTGGTCAAGCAGCACCCGATGGGCGCGGGCTATTACGTGATGCTGCTCGCGCTGATCGGCAGCGTGATCGGCGCAGGGCTCTGGCGCAGGTCGCCGGCGCAAGCGCATCATCCGACGCACTCCGCGTGAACAAGGCTACGCCAGCTGGTGCGTGACGCCACCGCCGCGGGAATGGGTGCCAGACTGAGCCGGCTTCCAAGGGGTGCGACAATGCCGTTCGATCACCCCATGCGCTGAAGCGCGATGGCATGCAAGCCGCACAGCCTTGCATTCAGACCGACGCGGCGGTGCGACGCCAATGCGGGCGCCGCGTGCCGCGGAACATCACCAGATACAGGCCGACCACCCAGACCAGCGCCGCCGACCAGCCACCCAGGATGTCGGAGGGGTAATGCACGCCCAGGTAGATGCGCGACACGCCGACCAGCAACGCGAACGCACTGGCAACGATGGTCACCGGCCAACGCCAGCGGGTGCGCCAGGCCAGCGCGATGACCACCGCCGCCAAGGTCATCGACCCCATCGCGTGACCGCTGGGAAAGCTGAAGGTGCTTTCCGGCGCGATCGACTCCCACAGGCTGGGCCGGTCGCGCTGGAAGACCTGCTTGGCCCCCATGTTGAGCAGTGCCGAACCGCCGAAGCCCAGCGCCGCAAAGGTGCCCTCGCGCCAGCGACGCAGCACCAGCAGCACCAGCACGATGGCGATATCGGCCGGAATCACGCCGTACTGGTAGCCGATCTTGGAGATCGCCCCGAAAAACGTATCCAGCGTCGGGGTGGCAATGCTGCGCAAACTCCACAGCAAGGGTTCGTCGAAATAGAAATTTTCCAGCTCATGCACTTCGTCGGCCAGGTCCACGAACAGACCCAGCGGCACCAGCACGCCGACGAACAACAGCCCCATGCGCCATGCGTTACGGCGCAGCCATACCTTGAATCCGGCCGGAGACTCAGCCGGCGCGGCGGACATAGGTGCGTTCGACGTACTGATCGATCAGCGCGATGAAGTCCCGCGCAATGTTCTCGCCACGCAGGGTGACGGTTTTTTCGCCATCCACGAACACCGGCGCCGATGGCGCTTCGCCGGTCCCCGGCAATGAGATGCCGATATTGGCGTGACGCGATTCGCCCGGCCCGTTGACCACGCACCCCATCACCGCCAGGGTCATGTTCTCCGCACCGGGGTTGGAGATCTTCCATTCCGGCATGCGCGCACGCACGTGGTTCTGCACTACGCCGGCCAGCTCCTGGAAGAACTCGGAGGTAGTGCGACCGCAGCCCGGGCACGCGGTGACCATCGGGGTGAACGCGCGTTGCCCGGTGGTCTGCAGCAGTTCCTGCGCCACCACCACTTCCTGCGTGCGCGACTGGCCCGGCTCGGGCGTCAGCGAAATACGGATGGTGTCGCCAATGCCTTCCTGCAACAACACGCTCAGGGCCGCAGCCGAGGCCACAATGCCCTTGCTGCCGATGCCGGCCTCGGTGAGCCCCAGGTGCAGCGCAAAATCACAGCGCGCGGCCATGTCGCGGTATACCGCGATCAGCTCCTGCACGCCGGAGACCTTGGCCGACAGGATGATGCGCTCGCGCGGCAAGCCCAGTTCCACCGCCCGCTCGGCCGAATCCACCGCCGAACGGATCAACGCCTCGCGCAGCACGCGGCCGGCGTCCCACGGCGATTGCTGCCTGGAATTTTCGTCCATCAGCTGCGCGGCAAGCGATTGGTCCAGCGATCCCCAGTTGGCACCGATACGCACCGGCTTGTCGTACTTGATGGCGAATTCGATCAGCTGCCCGAACTGCAGGTCCTTCTTCTTGCCGAAGCCGACATTGCCGGGGTTGATGCGGTACTTGGCCAACGCTTCGGCACAGGCGGGCTCGGCGGCGAGCAGCTGATGGCCGTTGTAATGGAAGTCGCCGATCAGCGGCACCTCGATCCCCATCATGCGCAACTTGTCGACGATGCGCGGGATGGCGGCGGCGGACTCGGCGTTGTTGACGGTCAGGCGCACCATCTCCGAGCCGGCGCGCCACAGCTCGGACACCTGTTTGACGCTGCCGGCGATGTCGGCGGTATCGGTATTGGTCATCGACTGGACGACCACCGGGTGGCCTCCGCCCACGATCACGCTGCCGATCCTGACGGCTTGGGTGATGCGGCGCGGCCAGGCGGTGGCGTCGGCGGGAGGGGTTGGGCGGGTCACGGCGTCATGCATCGGAGTATTTTAGCCTGTCCTCCGTCCGCTCACAGCTGAAGCGTGGTGCGGGCGGTCTGTCGGGCCGATGCGACGGTTTGTCGCAGGCCGCCACGCCCCCGAGCGCATAGCATTGCGGTGATGAACAGCTCCGACGCCTCCTTCCTGCGGACCCTGTGCAGCCTGCGCTGGCTGGCCACGGCCGGCCAGGCCGCCACCATCCTGGTCGCCACCGGCCTGATGGGCCTGCACCTGCCGCAGCAACCGCTGTGGGCCGGCGTGGCCGCGCTGGCGGTGTTCAACCTGTATGCGCAGCTGCGTGTGGCCCATCGCGGCGCGGTGAGCCCGGCCACCGAATTCGGACACATCCTGGTCGATGTCACCGTGCTGACCTGGATGGTGGGCTGGAGCGGCGGCATCGCCAATCCGTTCGGCTCGCTGTTTCTGGTATTGATCGCGCTCGCCGCGCTGGCCCTGCCGCTGGGCTGGGCGATGGCGGTGGCGGCGTCGTGCGTGGCCGGCTACGTGATCAGCGCGGCATTTGGCCTGCCGCTGCCGTACGGCAGCTTCGACCCGCTGAGCCTGCACATGTGGGGCATGGCGGCCAACTTCCTGCTGTCCACCGTGGTGGTGCTGGCGTTCGCCACGCGGCTGGCCTTGTCGATGCGCGAACGCGAACGCGAAATCTCCACCCTGCGCGAACGCTTCGCCCGCAACGAGGGCATCGTGGCGCTGGCCACGCATGCAGCCTCGGTGGCGCACGAACTCAACACCCCGCTGGCCACGATGACGCTGCTGGTGGACGACATCGCCGACCAGTGCGACCAGGTGGAACTGCGCGAGGATCTGGACACTTTGCGCGAGCTGCTGGTGCAGTGCCATGAGCGCGTGCTGGCGCTGGCCGCACCGGCCGACAACGGCCACCTGAGCCGCGAGGTCGCGGTCAAGGACGTGCTGGAACAATGGCGACTGGTGCGCCCCACCATCGAGCTGCGCCGCAACGAGGACGCACCGATGCGGCTGATGCTGCAGCCCGGCGTCAGCCACCTGTTGATGGTGCTGCTCAACAATGCCGCCGATGCCGGCGAGCGCGCCGGCCGCCCGCAGATCGACCTCACGCTTCGAGTGGAAGACGATCACCTCAGCGGCGAGGTACGCGATTACGGCCCCGGCTTCGACACTGCGCAAGCCATGCTGCCGGGCACCTTGTTCAACAGCGGCAAACACGACGGCATGGGCGTGGGCCTGGCCTTGTCGCATGCCACCGTCGAACGCCTGCAGGGCGAGCTATGGATGCTGCCCGCCGAAGGCAGCGGCGCCCGCGTCGGGTTCCGCCTGCCGCTTTCCGAACACGAGGCCCTGGCATGACCAGCCCCCCGATCCGCACCGGCCTGTTGGTCGACGACGACACCTTGTACCTGCGCACGCTGCAGCGCAGCCTGGCACGGCGTGGCGTGGAAACGCTGACCGCCACCGATGTCGCCAGCGCGCTGTCCACCGCGCGCAGTGCGTTGCCGGATTTCGCCCTGATCGATCTCAAGCTCGGCCACGATTCCGGCCTGAGCCTGATCCAGCCACTGCGCGAGATCCGCGCCGACATGCGCATCCTGCTGGTGACCGGCTATGCCAGCATCGCCACCGCCGTGGAAGCCATCAAGCTCGGCGCCGACGACTACCTGCCCAAGCCGGCCAATATTCCCACCATCATGCGGGCGCTGGGCGAAGAAGACGACGACCTGCCCGAGCCGGACGAAGAAGAAACCGCGCAGGAAATGATGACCCCGCTCAGCCGCCTGCAGTGGGAACACATCCAACAGGCGCTGCACGAGACCGGCGGGAATGTCTCCGCGGCCGCGCGCCTGCTCGGCATGCACCGCCGCTCGCTGCAGCGCAAGCTGACCAAGCGCCCCAGCCCGGCCCCCCTGCGCGAACCCGGCCGCTGACCGCGGCTAGGCAGTGCGCAGGAACCGGACTCTACGCGTGGTACATGAGGTTCGAACATCGACCGCGCCCACCTGACGGCTGCGCGGCAGGTCGGTTAGCCGCGCTTGGACCTAGCGACGCCTCGGACCAAAGATGCTGGCCCTGCGCGAGGTGGCGCGGATGCCGTCGGCGCCGTCGATCAAGGTGCGCCCCCAGCTGCTCAGGCGGGTCGGATCCCAGCCCGATACGATATCCAGCGACTGGATACTGCTGTCGTTGCCCGACCACGACCAGCCCATGTAACCAACCCCGTATTCGTGCGCGCGCCGCATGATCGCCGCCTCGTCCACCTGTGCGCCGCGATGGTCGGCACCGAACTCGCCCACCACCAGCGCCAGGCCATTGCTGCGGAACGCGCGCAGATAGCTGTCCACCGGCGCATCGCTGCCGAACACTTCGTACATGTGCACGCTGAAGACCAGATTGCGGCGGCTATCCAGCGCCAGCAGCGCGGTAGCATTGTCGCGCATGTAGAACTGCCAGTCCTGGCCCCAGTTGGGCGCGTCCACCATCAGCGCGTGGGTCAGGCCGGCGTTACGCAACGTGGCGATCGCGCGCGCGTGGCCGGTGACCCATTCGCTGGCACTGAGACGATTGCCGAACGGCTCGTTGCCGATATTGATGATGACGTAGTCCTCCTGCCCCACCAGCGCGCCGCGCACGCTGGTCCAGTAGCTGGCGGCATGGGCCAGGGTGCCGGCCGCGCCGTCTTCGCCGTAACCGGTGGTGTCGTGCACTTCCAGCACCGCGATCAGGCCCAGGCTCTTGCAGCGCGCGATGATGCGCGCCACCTCCGCTTCCGGGGTGCGGCTCCAGCGATGGCCGGAACCGAGCACGACGCGCACGCTCTTGGCACCGGTGGCGGCGATCTGCGCCAGTGCGGCATCGGTGCGATCGGCAAACCACGCGTGCGGCAGGTTGATGCCACGCAAAACCAGGGTGTTGCCATTGGTCTCGCGTAATTGCGTGCCGGAGACGGATAGACCGGCATGCGCCACCGATGTCAGCGCCAGGCCGGCAATCAGCAGCACGGCGCGCTGCGCCAGGGACGTGAAGATCTTCATGATCGGCTCCAGAGGGTGAGTGCCACGGGCGCTCCGGCACGCATGCGTGCCCGGCCCGCGTGCGGTCACCCTGCCCATGGCACGCCGGTGCGATCAGCGGCCGGGTCACAGAACCGACAAAATCCGCAGAGACCGACCCAGTGCGCAGACCGCCGCGCCAGTCGGCTGGTAGCGTTAACTTCCGTGTATTCGAGCGCTTACGCAGGGTATGGTGAGTAGGCGCCCAGCCTGACAGCGCAGCGCCTGGCTGCCGTACCGTGTTGCGCAGCGCGATGCTGCAACGCGAAACGCGCATGCGTCGACCGAATGCTGCCAATGCGGCGGGTGGCCGACGCCCTGCACTGCACCATGCATTTGCGCTGCTGGCAGCTGAATAAGCCAGCGCGGCTACGTCAAGTGGATAGGGCCGAGGCCGATACAGCCACATGCGATCCGTGCCCGCCCCTGTTAGCCAGCCATCCCCCATGTCCGAAGAATCCACCCGTCTGGCCGTCCTGCATGGCCTCTGCCTGCTGGATTCGCCGCCGGATCCGGTGTTCGACACCATCGCCGCGATGGCCACGCGCGCCCTCGGTGCGGAGATCGCGCTGGTATCGCTGGTGGACGAACACCGTCAGTGGTTCAAGGCGCGCGTTGGCCTGCAGGCGTCCGAGACACCGCGCGATCAGGCGTTCTGCGCGCACGCGATCCGCTCGGACGAGGTGATGGTGGTGGCAGATGCGCAACTGGATCCGCGCTTTTGCGACAACCCGCTGGTGCTGGGCCCTCCCTTCATCCGTTTCTATGCGGGCGCGCCCCTGCAGCTGCGCGACGGGCACCGCATCGGCACGCTGTGCGTGATCGGCACCAGCCCGCGCGAGGGTCTGGATGCCGAGGCGCTGACGCAACTGGAAGGCCTGCGCGACCTGGCCGTGCTGCGTGTGGAAAACCTGCGCAGCACCACGTATCGCGATGGCGCCACCGGCCTGCCCAACCGCTCGCGCTTTGGCGAAGACCTGGATACCTGGCTGGCGCAGCGCGAGACCGTGCCGGCCACCACCGCGGTGGCCATCGATGTCTGCGGCAGCGATTACTTCCGCGACATGGTCAAGGCACTGGGCTGGGACTACGCCGATGGATACGTGGCGCTGGCGCAGCGTCGCCTGACCGCCTATCTGCCCGCTGGCACCCTGCTCTACCGGCTGGACCCGACCACCTTCGGCTTTCTGACTCCGGCCGAAAACCAGCGCCTGTCCAGCCTGTGCACCAAGCTGTCCAAGGCGTTTACCGAACCGCTGGATCACCAGGGCATCCCGCACACCGCGGTGGCCTCGATCGGCGCAGTCTCGCTGCACACCAGTTATGGCGCGGCCGACACCATTCGCTCGCTCACCACTGCAGTGGATGTCTCACGCGAGCGCGGCCTGGCGTGGAGCATGTACGAGCGCAAGTACGACGTGGCCCAGCGCAATACCTTCCGCCTGCTCGCCGCGCTGCCGGCCGCGCTGGACAGCGCCAGCCAGCTGCGCCTGCACTACCAGCCACGCGTGGATCTGCACGACCATCGCTGCGTGGCGGTGGAAGCGCTGCTGCGCTGGCAGCACCCGATGATCGGCCCGGTGATGCCGTCGGACTTCGTGCCGATGGCCGAGAAGACCGCGCTGATCAACCGCATCACCGCCTGGGTCATCGACCGCGGCATCGCCCAGGCCGCGCGCTGGCAGCAACAGGGCCTGGACTTCAATCTGGCCTTGAACGTGTCGGCCGCCGACCTGGACCGCCCCGGCTTTGCGTTGCTGCTGCGACGCGGGCTGGAACGCCACAAGCTGGATCCACGCCGGCTGGAAATCGAATTCACCGAAAGCGCGATGATCCGCCACCCCGACCAGCTGGCCGAACAGCTCGCGGCAGTGGCCGCACTGGGCGTGCACATCGCCATCGACGATTTCGGCACCGGCTACAGCAATTTCAGCTACCTCAAACAGCTGCCGGCCAGCTCGTTGAAGATCGATCAATCCTTCATTCGTTCGCTGCCGGACAACCGCACCGACCGCACCCTGGTGCCGGCGATGATCCAGCTCGGTCACAGCCTGGGCCAGCGCGTGGTGGCCGAAGGCATCGAATCGGCCGAGGCCTATGCACAGCTGCGCGCCTGGGGCTGCGACGAAGGCCAGGGCTACTGGATCGCAAAACCCATGCCGGCCGCGGCGCTGGAAACCTGGTTGCAGACACCCTGGCAGGCGCAGTTCGCCGCGCCGGTCACGCTGCTTGCGGCACACATGCCGGCGGCGCGGGTCTAAGCGCAGACGGCCCGAGCCGGCAACGCTCGCCGGCAGGCTTGGAATCCGATCCGTGCCAATTCCTGCCACCGGCCCGCCTTGGCGACAGCCGCAACCAGGCGTACCGACGCGCTTGCCTGAAACGCGCGCGTCGGTGTGGTTCGCCAGACAGGGGCGTAGGGCGCGGCAATTGGCTGCATCGCTGAGGCAACAGCACGCGCAAGACCCTGGCTTACTGCCGCGTACGCGCCTGTTTCTCGGCGGAGGCATCCACCAGGATGTACTCGCCAGCCTTGCTCTTCCAGGTTGGCACCTGTTTGTCCAGCTTGATGCACGGCCGGCCGCCGCACGAGGTGATCTCGACATGGCGGGATGCCTGCAGAACCTCCGCACGCACCTCTGCCGCCGCCGCGCGGGCATCCGCCGCCTGCAACCGGTCGTTGGCCTGCCTGAGCAACAACAGGAATCCCGCCAGCAGTAGCGCGAAGACCACCGCCAGCGTGGCGATGATCTTCCAGGCCCAGGCGATGCGAGGCCGCAGCGCATCCTCCATCCGCTGCTGCTGTTCGCGGAACAGCGCCACCATCGCCTGCCTGAACATGGCCTCTTCCTGCTCCCGGGCCGCCTGCATCGCCGCTTGAGCGCGCTTGGCCTGGTCCTGCAACTCGGCAATCAAGGCGTCCAGACGCCCGGCGCCCAGCGCCATCTGCGCAAGAATCAGTCGTCCTTCCTCGTTCATCTCGGCAGGCTCCGCTTACATCAGTAGGAAAACCCTTGCTGCTGCGTCTGCATCTGTTGCTGCGCCTGGAACATCGCCTGATCCTGCTGCCGCCGCGTTTCCGCAACCAGCTGCTGCAGGCTCTGCTCCAGCGGCTGCGTGGCGGCCTGCGTCGTATCGATACTGACGCGGTCGATGAACGCAGGTAGGTTCGGGTTGCCCGATGTCGCCAGCAGCGCACCACCATGCTGGCTCGGTGTCAGCGCATCGATGCGGGGCAGCTGGTGCAGCCCGGCCTGATAGGCGACAGCCCCGGCAACCTGCTCCATCTGCACCCGATCCCGATAGCCGCCGGCCTGCGGCCCCAGCCGCTCCAGCTGGGTCAATGCCTGATCGAAGAGCGGATTGTCCCGGCCAGGCAATTGCTGTTGTCTGGCCAGCACCCGCTCCTCTGCGGCGGCAAGTGTCTGCTGCCAGCGCTCGGGGGTGGCATAGGCCATCGACGCCGTCCGCGCGCCCTGTTCGTCGCCGGCTTGCAGGGCAGCGTAGAAGCGTTCGACCAACGGATCCTGGTGGCGCAAGACCGCTTGCCCCGAGACCGAGTGCGTGGCTGGCGGCGGGGCTGCCGGAGCGACCGGCACGTACTGATGGTCGTGCCCCCGGGTGCCGTCCTGGGTGTGGTGGAAATGGCCCAGCGCGGCCGGTGTCTGGCCGGTATCCAGATAGGGACGCGACGCCTTGTTCGCACCAAGGTCCAGACCTTCCATTTCGATCAGGTCCTCCTTCAGGCCCAGAGCCGCCATATCGATGGCGATCTGCGGCTTGGCGCCCTGGTAGCGCACCTTGGCTTGGTCCTCGACGGCGATGATCTGTTCCAGCGCCCAGGTGCCGTAGAAATTGGTGTAGTCGGCGGTGGGGGTCGGTTTGTGCTCGCCCAGATGCACCGGGCGTTGATTGGGCTGGGCATGGAGCGCAGAGGGGCGGTCGAAGTAATGCTGCCCCATGGCGGCAATATTGGCCGGGGTCTGCGAGAGACTGCCGTCTTGGTTGAAGGTGAGGCCGGGTCTGGCGTGTGCCCGCGGAGTAGCAGCATTGCGGTCTGGCTCCACGAAATCCAGAACTCTGTCGTTCTTGGTAGTAAACAACATATGACGCAAGTTAGCGTTGGGGGCACTTTGTTGCTCCCGGCTCAGCAACGCATTCCAACCCGCTATCTCTGCTTTGGCCTCATCGTCGCGGCCGGCCTGAATGTAGGCACGCAATTCGTCGGTGTAGTCGTGTACGGGCCCCTGCACCCGGGCCTGCGCCGCGATGCTCTGCATGAACGCCTGCGTTGCCCGGTCCTTGGCGACATCGTTGAAGCCATGCTGGATCTCGTGGCCCAGCACGAAGGTCATGTCCCGCGCATCGTATTTGCCCTGCGGATGCGCAGCGGTTCTGCTTTGCTATCCCAGCGGCGGCAGATTGATGCCCTTGGGCGTGCCGTCCTGCTGCACCGTGCTGCCATCATAGGTGGCGCCAGCCGCCATGCTGTTGCCCAGCAGGCTGACATGCTGCACATGCCCCTGGGTCACCGCCGCCTTGATTTGCGAGGCCAGCAGCGGCGAGCCATTCAGGGTGGCCTGCAGATTGCTCACCATGTCCTGGTCCACGGTATGCGTCTGCCCGGCCGGGTCCCGCCAGGTCTTGTGGGCGAAATCGACGCTTATGCCCTGCAGCCCAACTACCGCCTTCAGATCGCCATTCGCTGCGCTGCCGCCCGGCTGAAAACTCGCGGCCGGAAGCGTCACAACACCTGTTGCCTTGTCGTAACGGCCGGTCAAATTGGGCGCGCCGCCCGGCACCTCCAACGCAAAGCCCGTGAGTTGACCGGACACGGCCTGCCGGTTGAGCCGGTCGGCATCGGCCACGACTGCGGCACGCAGCTGCGCTTCCTGCGCCGGCGTGGTGCCAGGCTGGGCGGCGAATTGCGCCAAGGCAGCTTCGAGTTGCGGATTTGGATTGGCCATGCAACCCCCTCCCTAGGCGATCAATTTCAGTTCAAGGTGCCGATGGATTTGACACACACGCGGCCTGCTTGCCCGGCAACCACGTTCTGCGGAACGAGCGAAATCGTCATGTCCACCGTGCCATCGCTCTTCTTGAACTTCGTGTAATTCCAGCTTCGCAGCTCACCGATCTCACCGTAATGCGGATCGGCCAGGAAACCCATGGCAACCAATGCATTGTGGTAGTCATCAAAATCAAGACCGCACACCGCCGACATGTCCGAGAAGCCATCGCTGCGATGTTCGAAGTACAGCCCAACGCCTTTCTTGGCAGCAAGTGACTCTGGAATATAGGTGAAAAGATAGAACCAACTACCTTCCAGATCTTGGCGATGCCCAAAAAGGGAACCATCTTCTACAGGCGCAAGGTTAAGCCCCATGACCGACTGAACCTGTTCAAGACTTAAGTCCTGGCGCGATTCCAATCCCTCGATCAGCTTCAGGAACCGCTTGCCGATCTCTTCGGCACTGAGGGTCGGATTCTGGGTGGTGGCAACCGGATGCATCGTGGTGGTCTCGTTGGCGGGTGGGTGCCGTTCGGCAGCGGTCGCGCAGGCTGTCATCGCCAGGACGCACGATAGCGCAAGCCATCGCGCAATCGACGTTTTCACCTTCCGCAGCGGTCTGTCATCGCGATCGATCAGGTCGAGCGAGCCGCCCGGCACCTCCAACTCAAAGCCCTTGAGTTGGTGGCTGACCGCCTGCCGGTTGAGCCGGTCGGCGTCGGCCACGACTGCGGCACGCAGCTGCGCTTCCTGCGCCGGCGTGGTGCCAGATTGCGCAGCGAACTGCGCCAGCGCGGCTTCGAGTTGAGAATTCGGATTGACCATGTCATCGATCTCCTGGTTCGATTAACGACCGTTCAATGTGCCGATGGATTTGACGCACAAGCGACCGGCTTCCCCGGAAATCACGTTTTGCGGAATGATCGACAGTGTCATATCCACCGTCCCATCACTCTTCTTGAACTTCGTGTAATGCCAGCTTCGCAGCTCACCAATTTCCCCATAATTCGGCTCGGCCAAGAATCCCATAGCGACCAGTGCGTTATGGTAATGATCGAAATCAAGGGGGCACACAGGGGTCATGTCACCAAATTCTTCCTTCGAATTGATGAACATTAGACTGAGACCATTCTTCAAGGAGTCAGATTCAGGGTTGTACCAAAACATGTAGTACCACCCATTCCCAAGCGGCTCACCGTACGAATAACGCTCACCCTTTGGCACATAGGACAATGTAATTCCCGTGACTTCCTTGATCCGCTCCACGCTCAAGTCGTTGCGTGATTCCAACCCCTCGATCAGTTTCAGGAACCGCTTGCCGATCTCTTCGGCGCTGAGTGTCGGATTCTGGGTACGGGCAACCGGATGCATCGTGGTGGTCGCCTTGGCGGATGGGTGCCGTTCGGCGCGGTCGCGCAGGCTGTCATCGCCAGGATGCACGATAGCGCAAGCCATCGCGCAATCGACGTTTGCACCTTCCGCAGCGGTTTGTCACCGCAACCGGTCAGGTTGGGCGCCCCACCCGGCACCTCCAACGCAACGCCCCTGCGTTGGCCGGACGCGGCCTGCCGGTTGAGCCGGTCGGCGTCGGCAATGACCGCAGCACGCCGCTGCGCTTCCTGCGCTGGCGTGGTACCAGGCTGCGCGGCGGACTGCGCCAAGGCAGCTTCGAGTTGCGGATTTGGATTGGCCATGCCATTGCTCTCCTGGGCCGATGACCATCGGTCAATCCATCAGGGATCAAATGTCATCCTCCGCTGGCCAGTCCGCGCGACAACAAAGCATCGCGCGACGGGCGTATTGGCGCGACCGCGCAGTCGTGGTGCCTGCGCTTACCAGAACACCGTGTACAGCACGACCAGGATCGCGATCACGCCGGCAGCGCCCACCTTGAAGCCCAGCGTGGTGCCGTAGGCCACATCGGTGGTACGAATCAGGTCGCGTGCCTGGGTGGGTGCAGTCACCAGCGACACCATCACCGCCAGCACCAGCGCGGCCAGGAACACCACGCCGATGCGGTCCATGAACGGCAGCTCCGGCCACGCGAACTTGAGCGCGAACGACAGCACCACCGAGCCGATCGCCGCGGTCAGTGCGCCGGCTTCGTTGGCGCGCTTCCAGAACAGGCCGAGCATGAAGATCACCACCACGCCCGGGGTAAAGAAGCCGGTGAATTCCTGGATGAACTGGAACCCCTGATCGAAGTTGCCCAGCAGTGGCCGCGCGGTGAGGATGCCGATCAGCACCGACACTGCCGCCACGATACGGCCCACGCGCACCAGCTGCTTCTGTTCGGTCTGCGGGCGGAACTTGGCGTAGAAGTCCAGGGTGAAGATCGTCGCCACCGAGTTGATCTTGGATGCGAGCGAGGCCACGATCGCCGCCACCAGGGCCGCGAACACCAGTCCCAGGATGCCGGTCGGCAGCAGCTGCATCATGGTCGGATAGGCCTGATCGGGCTTGGCCAGATCCGGCGCCAGCACCACCGCGGCAATGCCCGGCACCACGATCACCAGCGGCATCAGCAACTTCAGGAACGCCGCAAACACCATGCCTTTCTGCGCCTCGCCGATGTTCTTGGCCGCCAGCGCACGCTGGATGATGTACTGGTTGAAACCCCAGTAACTGATGTTCATCACCCACAGCCCGCCCAACAGCACGCTCAGGCCCGGCAGATCCTTGTAGAACGGGTTGTCCTTGGTCAGGATCATGTGGAAATGCTCGGGGTGCGCGCTCCACAGATGCTTGAAGCCGGCCAGCACGCCGGCGCCATCGCCGATGCGCGCCAGGGTCAACCCGGCCACCAGCAGCCCACCCAGCACCAGCAGGGTGACCTGCACGATGTCGGTCAGCGCCACCGCCTTCAGCCCGCCGTACAGCTGGTAGACCAGCGCGAACACGCCGATCAACGCCAGCGCCAGGGTCTGGTCCATGCCGGTGACCTGGCTGACCGCGATCGATCCCAGCCACAGGATCGAGGTGAGATTGACGAACACGTACAGCATCAGCCAGAACACCGCCATCAGCGTGCGGATCCACTTGCCGTAGCGCTGCTCCAAGAACTGCGGCATGGTGTAGATGCCGTTGCGCAGGAAGATCGGCAGGAAGAACTTGCCGACGATCAGCAGCGTCAATGCCGCCATCCATTCATAGGACGCAATCGCCAGCCCGATCGCATAGCCGGAACCGGCCATGCCGATGATCTGCTCGGCAGAAATATTCGCCGCGATCAGCGATGCGCCGATCGCCCACCACGGCAACGACTTGCTGGCCAGGAAGTAATCCTCGGCGCTCTTGCTGTGGCCTGCCTTCTCGCGCGACACCCACTGCGCGAGCACGAAGATGCCGGTCAGGTAGACCAGCACAATCACGATATCCAACGTCGCCAAACCCACTGCACTCTCCTGTCTGGCTCTGGGGTATGCGCCGACGATCAGGCAGGGCTGCAGAAGGCCGCCGCCGCGCACCCGGTGCGCAATGGAGGCGCGGCGAACCGCATCTGCAGGCCATCCCGGCCGATCGACAACACCGCCCCCGCGGCGGCTGATGGCACCACCGCGATCGGTGGCCGCTTTGACACGTCGCCGGACCCGGCGACGCAGTTGTTTCGCTTGACCTGCACCGTGCCCCGGAAGCGTGCCTCCGGGCATAAAGGATTACTTGACCGGGCAATCCACCGTGACTTCGGCTTCGTTGAGCGCACCCAGCGCCACCTTCGACACCGACAGATCCAGTGCTGCGCCGCTTTCGATGCTGGCAACCTGGGTCAGCTTGGTCACGTCGGCACCGGCCTTGGCAAAGCACTTGAGCGGAATGCCCACCACCTTCCACTGGCCTTGCGGCAGTGCGGCCAGGGTCTTCTGCGCATCGACGCGTCCGCTGCACTTGTCGCCGCAGCCCACGCCCAGCCACACCGGCGCGCTCACTGCGCTGTCGCGGCGCACGGTCAGCTGCAGCTGCACATCGCCGTTGCTCTCGCGCGATACATCCACCGGCTTGCCGGACACCAGCAGCACGCTGGCGGTCTTGGCACCGGACCACACCAGGCGGCGCGCATCTTCCTGCGCCTTGTGGTCGACGGCGGTCATCTTCAGGCTGCCATCGGACAGGCCCACCGGCAGCGTGGTCGCCGGCATGTTGGCCTGGCCCGCGTTGGACAGCTGCATCGCAATGCCGAGCGCCGGCTTGCCGCGCACGAAGTACACCCCGCCCACCGACTGCTCACCGGACACGCCCGAGTCTTCCGGCAGCGCCGCCAGGTCGCCCTTGTCGGCGTAGGTCAGGCCAAAGCCAAACTTGAACTGCGGGTCGTAATCCTTCTGGCCCACGTTATTGGCGAACTGCACCGCGGTCTTGGGCCAGGAGAAGCTGAGCTTGCCCTTGAAGTCGTTCTGCACGCTGCCATCGGCCTTGCGCAACAGCACATCGGCAATGCCCTCGCCTTCGGAGCCCGGCAACCACGCCGCCACGAACGCATCGGAGGCATTGATGTACTGATTCATCCACAGCGGACGGCCGCTCAGGAATACCGCCACCACCGGGATGCCGTCGGCCTTGAACTTCTTCAGCAGTGCCAGCTCGCTCTCGTCGCCCGGCTTGTACAACAGGGTGGCGATGTCGCCCTGGAATTCGGCATACGGGTTTTCGCCGAACACCACCACCGCCACATCCGGCTTGGTCTTGTAGGCGCCGTCTACAGCCAGCTCGGCGCTGCCGCCGGCGGCCTTGATCTGCTTGTCCAGACCTTCCCAGATGGTGTTGCCGTTGGGGAAGTCGCTGCGCTTGGTGCCGGTGCCCTGCCAGTTCAGCGTCCAGCCGCCGGACTGCTTGCCCATGTCGTTGGCGCCATCGCCGACCACCAGCACGCGCTTGGTCGGATCCAGCGGCAGGATGCCGGCCTGGTTCTTCAGCAGCACCAGCGACTCGCGCACCGCTTGACGGGCGATGGCGCGGTGCTCCGGCGCGCCCAGCAATTCGTACTTGCCACCGAGCGGGCGCTTGGACGGTTTGCCGGCTTCGAACAGGCCCAGGCGCAGCTTGACGCGCAGGATGCGGCGCACCGCATCATCCAGGCGCTCGGTGCTGATCTGGCCGGACTTTACTGCGGCCAGTTCGGTGTCGTAGATGCCCTTCCAGCTGTCGGCGGCCATCGCCATGTCGACGCCGGCAATGAACGAGGCCGGGCAGTTGTCGTTGGTGCAGCCCTTGACCTGGCCCTGGCCGTTCCAGTCGCCGACCACGAAGCCGCCGAAGTTCATGCGGCCCTTCAGCACGTCGGTCAGCATGACCTTGTTGCCATGCATCTTCTCGCCGTTGAAGCTGTTGAACGAGGCCATCACCGTCTGCGCGCCGGCCGCGATCGCCGGCGGATACCCGGCCGCGTGGATGTCGCGCATGGTGGCTTCGGACACCTTGGTGTCGCCCTGGTCCTTGCCATCGGTGGTGCCGCCGTCGCCGACGAAATGCTTCACCGAGGAGATCACGTGGCTGCCGTCCAGGAACTGCGGCGTGCCAGGCGTGCCCTGCACGCCTTCGACCATCTTGCCGGCGAAGCTGGCCACCACGTCCGGCGACTCGGAATAGCCTTCGTAGCTGCGGCCCCAGCGGTCGTCCTGCGGCACCGCCACGGTGGGCGCAAAGGTCCACTCCATGCCGGTGACCCGGGTTTCGGCGGCGGTGACTTCACCGATTTTCTTGATCAGGTCCGGGTTGCGCGTGGCCCCTAAGCCAATGTTGTGCGGGAACAGCGTGGCGCCGACGATGTTGCTCTGGCCGTGCACCGCATCGATGCCGAAGATGATCGGAATCGCGTTGCCGCCCTTGGAGGTATCCATCGACGCCTCATAGAACGCGTCGGCCAGCTTCAGCCATTCGGCCGGGCTGGCATCGTACTTGCCGCCGGGATCGGAGTTGCCGCCGGCCAGCACCGAGCCGATGCGGTACTTGCGCACATCGTCCGGGGTCATGCTGGCGATGTCGCCCTGGATGGTCTGCGCGACCTTCTCTTCCACGCTCATCTTGGCCATCACATCGGTGATGCGCTGCTCCAGCGCCGCGTCCTGCGCGAACGGCCAGGTCGGCGAGGGCCACTGGTCCGGATGGATGGTGGTGGAGGCCTCGGCAGCTGCTGCAGCCGGCGCGGTCTTGCCAGCTTCGGCGGTGGTGGTGTCCTTGCCTTGGCAGGCCGCCAGCATCAGCACCGCCGCAGCGGTGGCAAGAGAAAGAGCGCGGCGCGCGACGGGCGCGGCAGTACGGCGAAGCAGCTTGTCCAAGATCCGGGTCTCCAGGGGTGTCTCCCGCCGCGATGCATGCGCCGCAGGCCTTCAGGCGGCGTACGCTCACGTGATTCAGCTACCCTGTCAACCGCGCTCGCCCGTATGCCAAATCGCGGTCAACTTATTGGCCGGAGCTATAGGCTTGGAATACCGGCAGCACCTGTCAAACCACGGAAATTCGCTGAATCCGGCGCGCTGCTTGGCCTTGCGCGACTCCGCACTTTGCTGCATTGCACCACCGGGATCGAGGCGCACTGCGCAGTGTTGCGCCTCGCGGCGCACTGGTCGCGCCCGCTTTTCGGGCGGCATCCGAACCGATGCCAACAGGTGAGCTCGCCGTCAGACAACTGTCATATCCGGGGCCTAGCGTGAGCGCTCGCCGATGCGCCGTTGCCCATCGTTGATCGTCGTCTTTGCCTGGAGTTTCGATGTCCGCCTCCCCCGACCCCTCCCGTCGCCGCCTCATGCAATTGATGGCGGCCGTTCCCCTGTTGCCGCTCGGCAGCGCCAGCGCCGCCACGTTCCAGCAGCTGGGCAGCGCCGCGCTGGCCGCGCGCCCGCTGCGACCTTCGGAAACCCCGGCCCGCCTGGTCTCGGCCACCTTCCATGGCATGCCCGCTCCCAGCCTGGCCGACCCTGCCGCCATGGCCACCACCACGGTGGGCTCGTCGCTGAGCGTGGCCCGCAGCGACGGCAGCACCCAACGCTATGCGCTGGCTTACCACCCCTTCTTCGTCACCGGCGACCAGGTGCCCGACGGCAAGGGCGGCACCGTGCTGGCCGGCGGCTATTACGACATCCAGCATCGCCCCATCATCGACCGCTCCAAGCCCGGCGCCGAACGGCCGTTCTTTTCCGATTGCCCGGATGGTTCCTCCCTGCTGACCCTGCGCGATGCCAAGGTGCCCGGGGTCAAGGGCAACCATGTGTTTGCGGTGGTGCAGTTCGAATACACCACCCGCGACCAGGCCGGCAACGACACCAACCGCCACCTGCCCGCGCCGATCGCAGTGCTGACGCTGGACCAGGACCCCGCCACCGGCAAGCTGTCGCTGGTGAAATACCACAACGTCGACACCGCGCCGGTACACGGACTATGGACCACCTGCGGCGCCAGCCTGTCGCCGTGGAATACCCACCTGTCCAGCGAAGAGTACGAACCCGACGCCACCGCGCTGGCCGGTAACACCCAGTTCCGCAGCTACAGCACGCACTTGTACGGCGACCCGGACAAGGCCAACCCGTATCACTACGGCCACCTGCCGGAAATCACCGTGCATCCGGACGGCACCGGCAGCGTGCGCAAGCACTATTGCCTGGGCCGCATCTCGCACGAGCTGGTGCAGGTGATGCCAGACCAGCGCACCGTGCTGATGGGCGACGATGCCACCAATGGCGGGCTGTTCATGTTCATCGCCGACCGCAAGGCGGACCTTTCCGCCGGCACGCTATATGTCGGCAAGTGGCACCAGACCTCCGGCGTCGGCCCGGGCGCTGCCACGCTGAGCTGGATCAAGCTGGGCCACGCCACCAGCGCCGAGATCGAAGCGCTGGCCGACCGCCTCACCGCTGCCGATATCCTCGATGTGCATCTGAGCGACCCGGGCGATGCCAGCTTCACCAAGATCCCGTTCAACGGCACCTTCAACTGGATCCGCATCACGCCTGGCATGGAAAAGGCGGCGACTTATCTGGAAACGCACCGCTATGCCGCGCTGGCGGGCGGCAGCCTGGGCTTCACCAAGCTGGAAGGCACGACCGTCAACGCCAGGGACAAGATCGCCTACATGGCCATGTCCTATATCGTCACCAGCATGCGCAACGGCTCGGGCGATGTGAAGGTGGAAGGTCCGGATGCGGGCGCGGTGTATGCCTTGAACCTGCGCGGCGGGCGCCGCGACAGCAGCGGTGCGCCGATCCACAGCGACTGGGTGCCGATCGACATGGCCGCACCGGCCGCGCTCACCGGCCACGACCTGGCGCAGCCGGACGCGCTGGGCAATCTGGCCGATCCGGACCGGCTGGCCAACCCGGACAACCTCAAGTTCTCCGAATCGCTGCGCACCTTGTTCATCGGCGAAGACAGCAGCCTGCACGTCAACAATTTCCTGTGGGCCTACCACGTGGACAGCGGCACGCTGACGCGGGTGTTGTCGGTGCCGGCCGGCGCAGAATCCACTGGCCTGCATGCGGTGGACCAGATTCACGGTTGGACCTACGTGATGAGCAACTTCCAGCACCCCGGCGACTGGGAAAGCCCGCTGCACGACACCGTCAAGGCAACGCTGGATCCGCTGGTACGCGCCAACTACAAGAACCGCTTCGGCGCGGCCGTGGGATATCTCACTGGCGACCCGGTGGCGGTGAAGTTGGGCAAGGCGTAAGCGCCGCCGTTGCAGCTGCAGCGCTGCGTGACGCGACAGCTCATACGTGCAGCGTGGCGTCTTGCTGCTGTCGCAATGCCGGTAGGAGCGCACCCGGGCGCGAGGAGCGTTGCCGGTTGCCTGTCGCGCCCGGGGGCGCTCCTACGGGTGAGGTCGATGGATGTCTGGCCGCGTCGGTGAGAAGCAGATCAGACCGCACGTGCCCGAGCGCGCGGTTCAAGACTGCCGCAACTCCAGCGCCGCCATCACGATGGGCTTGGCCCAATCGGGCACCTGCGCCAGCTCTTCGGACGTTTGCGGGTACTGCAGGCCATTGCGGTCCAGTTCCAGCACCAGCAGCGGCGCGACCTGCCCGGTCGCGTCGGCCGGCGCGCTGTTGTCGTAGACATGCAGCACCGACAGGTGCGGCAGCAGCGCGATCAGGTTGGCACGCGAGGCAGCGTAACGCTCGCGGATCTTGTGCTCGGGGATGGCGTGCCCGCCGGCGGCCACGCGCGCTGCCACACGTGCGATATGCAGCTCGACGCTGGACAGGCCGCAGAACCAGACCGCCACCGTGTGCGTCGCGCAGGCCTGCCGCAGTAGCCGCGGGATGGTGGTCGCGCCCAGGGTGGTTTCGAATGCATAGTCGTGGCCGGCGTCCATGGCCTGACGCAGCCGCCGCACACCTTCCTGCCAGGCTTGCGCATTGGCGTCTCCGGGTGACCAGCCCCGCTCCACCAGGTCCCGGGTGAACGCATCCGGGTTGAACCAGGTGGCGCCGTCCTCCCGCAGCAGGCTGCCCAACAGCGAACTCTTGCCGGCGCCGTTGACGCCGGCCAGCACCAGAATGTTCCCCACGATTTAGAGCGACGGCCCCAGGGCGATCTTGCTGCCACGGCGTGCCGGCTTGCCGATCGCCTGGGCCAGGCCTGCGCCATCGGTCACCGCCGCAAGATGTGCATCGAACCTGGCCTGCAGTGCCTGCAACGACTGCGCGCGCGTCGAGGCGGCCGTCGCTGCACTTGCCTGGCTGACCAGCCGGCGGTATTCCTCCGCGTCCACCACCACCGCCTCGGGGTGATTGTGGTTGGTGATGACCACCGCGCCATGCGAGCGCACCTTGCGCATCAGGTTAGGCCAGCCCTTCACCTTGATGTCGGCGGCGGGGGATTTTTCGAGCTCGGGCAGATCCTGGAAGCGAGACATGGGACGGTCCTGCGCGCTGTGGTGGCCTTAGCCTACTCCCATACGTCCCATTTTGGGAAATTTGGCCATTAAGTCCAAATTTACTGCCAGGCAGGAGCTCCAGAAACGGAACGGGGCCCGCAGGCCCCGCCGTCTGACACCATCGATGCGCGACAGGCTCAGCCGCGCAACTTGCTCAGCAGTTCGCGCGTCACCGGGTCGGCCACGTCGGCCGACTCGCCCTTCAGCGCCGGCAGCAACTGGCTGGCCAGCTGCTTGCCCAGCTCCACGCCGAACTGGTCAAACGCGTTGATGCCCCACATCACCGACTGCACGTAGACGCTGTGCTCGTACATCGAGATCAGCGCACCCAGCGCCTGCGGGGTCAGCGCATCGAGCAGGATCACCGTGCTCGGGCGGCCGCCCGGATAGCTGCGGTGCGGATCGCTGCTGTCCTGGCCGTTGGCCAGCGCTTCGGTCTGCGCCAGCACGTTGGCCATCAGCGCGACGTGGTTCTCCGCATACGGATCGTCGTTGTGCACGGTGCCGATGAAATCGGCCGGCACCACGCTGGTGCCCTGGTGCAGCGCCTGGAAGAAGCTGTGCTGCACATCGGTGCCCGCACCGCCCCACCACACCGACACGGTGTCGCTGTCCACTGCAGAACCGTCGAGCTTGACCCGCTTGCCCAGGCTCTCCATCACCAGTTGCTGCAGGTAGGCCGGCAGCAGGGCCAGGCGCTGGTCGTAGGTCATCACCGCATGCGTGGCGCTGCCGAGCAGGTTGCGGTTCCACACCGCAGTCAGGCCGTGCAGTACGGCGACGTTTTCTTCCAGTGGCGTGTCGAGCGCATGCGCGTCGAACTGCGCAGCACCTTCCAGCAATTGTTCGAAACGTTCGAAGCCGATCGCCAGCGCGATCGGGAACCCCACCGCCGACCACAACGAATAACGCCCACCGACCCAGTCCCACATCGGCAGCACGCGGCTCGGTGCGATGTCGAAGGCCTTGGCAGCGCGCTCGGGATTGGCACTCACCGCATACAGGCGCTCGCTGCCGCCCAGCCAGGCGTGCAGGATGCTGCCGTTGAGCAGGGTTTCCTGGGTGCCGAAGGTCTTGGAAATCAGGATGCCGGCGGTGCGCGCCGGGTCCAGCGTCGCCAGGGTGCGCTGCATGGCGGCGCCGTCGACGTTGGAGACGAAGTGCACGCGAAACCGCGCACCGCTCACCGGACGCAATGCATCGGCCACCAGACGCGGGCCCAGGTCCGACCCACCGATGCCGACACTGACGATATCGGTCACGTCGGTGGCTTCGAGCTGCTGGATCAGCGCGCCCATGCGTTGGCGGACTTCCGCAGCGGTGACATACGCTTCGGAGGCCACCGGCGCATCGGTCAGGTCGCCGCGCAATGCGGTGTGCAAGGCAGCGCGCTGTTCGGTGACATTGACCTGCTCGCCACGAAACAGGCGCTGAAACGCACCGGCCAGGTCACGCGCGCGCGCGATGGCGAACAAGGCATCCAGCGCGGCGCGGTCGTACTTCTGCCGCGCGAAATTGAAATACAACGGACCGACTTGCCTGGCGTACTGCGTGGGCCGCTGCGGCTCGGCGGCAAGCAATGCGGGGATGGCAGCGCCGCGCAGGCGCTGGGCGTGGGCGTGAAGCGCGTCGAATCCGTTGGTCTGTGTCATGCGGCCTGCGTGGGGATGCTGTGGTTGGTGTGGGTGATCGCGTTGTGCGCGTTCACATATACCAGATTGGGCTTGAAGGTCTTGGCTTCGTCTTCGCTCATGCTGGCAAACGCCGCCACGATGATCAGATCGCCCACCTGCACGTGACGCGCAGCACCGCCGTTGAGCGACATGATGCCGCTGCCGTCTTCGGCACGGATGGCATAGGTGCTAAAGCGCGCACCGTTGGTGACGTCCCAGATATGGACCTGTTCGAACTCACGGATGCCGCTCGCTTCCAGCAGCAGGCCGTCGATGGCGATGGAGCCTTCGTAGTTGAGCTCGGAATGGGTGACGGTGGCGCGGTGGATCTTGGCTTTCAGCAGGGACAGATGCATGGACGCAGGCAACGACAAAAGGAAAGCCGGCATTTTAGCGGAAAGCGCCCGTCCCTACCGGTTTGCGCTGCGGCCGGTCGTGAGGGCTTCAGGCCCGCGCCAAGCCGACGACCTGACGTCGCCCAGGCCCGGTCACCGATGCCGGCCACCACACCAGGTGCTGGCGCACGCTCGTCCGGCTCAGAATTCCAGGTTGTCGATCAGACGGGTGCTGCCCAGCCGTGCAGCGATCAGCGCCACGCGCGCGCCGGCGGTGCCTTCGCCCGGCTCGCTCAGGTCGGGCAGCCGCACCACCGCGTAATCGACCTGAAATCCGGCCTGCTGCAGCGCGCCGGCGGCGGCCTGCTCAACCTGCGCACGCGGCGTGCCGGCCGCGTAGCTGTCGCGCATCTGCAGCAGCACCTTGCGGATCTGCGCGGCAGCCGGGCGATCGCCGGCCGACAGATACTGGTTGCGTGAGCTCATCGCCAGGCCGTCGGCCTCGCGCACGATGCTGCCGCCCACGAGCTCGATCGGAAACGCCAGGTCAGCCACCATCTGACGGATCACCGCCAGCTGCTGGTAATCCTTCTTGCCGAACGCCGCCACGTCCGGCTGCACCTGGTTGAACAGCCGCGCCACCACCGTGCACACGCCGTCGAAATGCCCCGGCCGGCACACCCCTTCCAGCACGTCGCTGACGCCCGGTGCGTGGATCGGTGTGGCCAGTGCGGTGCCGAGCGGATACATGGTGTCCACGTCGGGCAGCCACAGTGCATCGCAACCGGCGTCTTCCAGGCCGCGCAGGTCGGCCTCGGGCGTGCGCGGGTAACGCGCGAAGTCTTCGTTGGGGCCGAACTGGGTCGGGTTGACGAACACGCTGGACACCACGCGGTCGGCGTACTGGCGCGCCAGCATCACCAGCGAATAATGCCCGGCGTGCAGGTTGCCCATGGTCGGCACCAGCGCCACGCGCAGGCCCTCGCGCTTCCAGCCGGTGACCAGGGCGCGCAGGGCGGAAAGATCGGTCAGGGTCTGGATCATGCGGCGTATGCGTGCGCTGCGTCGGGGAAGCTGCCGTCGCGCACGGCCTGCGCGTAAGCGCGCACCGCGCCCGCCACGGAGCCGCCTTCGGCGAGGAAATCCTTGACGAACTTGGGCCGGCGGTGGCCGCTGTCCAGGCCCAGCATGTCGTGCATCACCAGCACCTGGCCATCGCAGCCGGGGCCTGCGCCGATGCCGATGGTGGGCACGCCGAGCGCGGTGCTGATCTGGGTGGCGATCGGCGTGGGCACGCATTCCAGCACGACCAGGCTGGCACCGGCATCGACCACGGCCTGCGCGTCGCGGCGCAACTGCTCGCCGGCTTCGCCGCGCCCCTGCACCGTGTAACCGCCAAACCGCAATACCGATTGCGGGGTCAGCCCCAGATGCGAGCAGACCGGGATCTCGCGTTCGACCAGATAGCGGATGACCTCCAGCTTGTGCCCGGCGCCTTCGATCTTGACCATCTCCGCACCGGCCTGCAGCAGCTGGGTGGCAGCGTCCAGTGCGCGTTCGGGCGTGGCATCGGCCTGGAACGACAGGTCCGCCACCAGCAACGCCCGCTCCAGCACCCTCGCCACTGCGGCGGTGTGGTAGACCATGTCGGCGGTGGTCACCGGCAAGGTGGACTCGTGCCCCTGCACCACCATGCCCAGCGAATCGCCGACCAGGATCAGGTCCACGCCGTTGGCATCGAAGGTCCGCGCAAAGCCGGCGTCGTAGGCGGTCAACATGACCAGTTTTCGACCCTCGCGCTTGGCCTGCGCCAAGGCAGGCACGGTCCAGGGCTTGCTGTCGGTATGGCTGCTCATGAAGTCATTACGTGGGGTGATGAGCCGGCCATTATCTACCCAATTGGCTCCAGCCCGCAGACATCGATGGCCTGCAGGGCGTGCCGCACTGTTCCATGGCCCGGGATGATCGCCTCCGGAGCGAGCTCGGACAGCGGCAGCAGCGCAAAGGCGCGCGCATGCAGATGCGGATGCGGCACCTGCAGCCGCGGCAGATCCAGCACCTGGTCGGCGTAGAGCAGCAGATCCATGTCCAGCGTGCGCGGCCCCCAGCGCTCGCCAGCCAGACGTTCGCGGCCAAAGGCCCGTTCGATGCCCAGCAAGGCATCCAGCAGCGCTAGCGGGGCAAGCCCGGTCTGCAGCTGGGCCACGGCGTTAATGAAATCGGGTTGGTCTTCGCGCCCCCAGGCCGGGGTGCGATACAGGCGCGAGGCCGCTACCAGCGTGGACTGCGGCACGGCCTCCAGCGCGGCGATGGCCGCACGGACACTGGCCTCGGCCGGGCCCAGGTTGGCACCCAGGCCGACAAAGGCGGTGTGCATGCCTTACTCGCCTGCCGGTGCGCCGGTGCGGCGGCGGCGGCGGCGACGCTTGCGCGGCGCACCGTCCTCGCCTTCGTGATCGGCCTGCGCGGTTTCGATCGCATCGACCAGTTCCTGGCCGGAGGACTTCTGCGCCTCGCGCCAGAACTCCACATCGGCGGCGTGAGCGGCCGAGGCGAACTGGCGCAACACCAGGAAATCGTAGGCCGCGCGGAAGCGCGGATGCGACAAGGTGCGGAACACGCGCTTGCGCTGCCGCGAGGAGAAGCGCGTCTGCAACAGCCAGATCTCCTGCATCGGTAGCGAAAAACGACGCGGCAATGCCACCCGCTCCAGCTGGTGCAAGGTGACGCGGTCGGCGGCACGGCGCTGCGCATCCTCCGGCTGCACGCCCTGCGCCTGCAACCCCATCAGGGTGCGGCAGAACGCAGGCCACAGCAGCAGCGCGAACAGGAACGCCGGCGACACCGGCTCGTCGTTGGCCACGCGCGCATCGGTATTGCGCAGGCCTTCCAGCACCATCGCACGCAGCGCACCGCTGCGATTAGATTTCAGGGCTGCCGCGCTTTCCGGGAACAGCTCACCGAGCAGGCCATAACGCTCCAGGCCTTCGAAACTGGCCACGCCGTGTCCGGACAGGAACAGCTTGAGAATCTCTTCGAACAAACGCGCCGGCGCTGCCTCGGACAACAACCCGGCCAGGCGCGGAATCGGCTCGGCGGTGCCGGCTTCGATCTCGAAGTTGAGCTTGGCCGCCAGACGCACCGCGCGCAGCATGCGCACCGGATCTTCCTGGTAGCGCAGTTCCGGGTCGCCGATCAGCTTCATCAGGCGCGCCTGCACGTCCTCGAAGCCGCCGCAGTAGTCGCGTACCGAGAAATCCTCGATGGCGTAGTACAGCGCGTTGCAGGTGAAGTCGCGACGGATCGCATCGTCTTCGATGGTGCCGTAGACGTTGTCGCGCACCAGCCGGCCGTTATCCAGTTCGCGGTCGCCGCTGCCGTCGTCGCTGTTGGCGCGGAAGGTGGCCACTTCGATGATCTCGCGGCCGAACACCACATGCGCCAGGCGAAAGCGGCGGCCGATCAGGCGACAGTTGCGGAACAGCGCTTTGACTTCTTCCGGCGTGGCGCTGGTGGCCACGTCGAAATCCTTGGGATGGCCGCCGACCAGCAGGTCGCGGACTGCGCCGCCGACCAGGTAGGCACCGAAGCCCGATTCGCGCAGGCGGTACAGCACGCGCAGTGCGTTGGGGCTGATGTCCTTGCGCGAAATGGTGTGCTGATCGCGCGGAATGACGCGCAGCGTGAACGGAGATGTAACTGAGGGTTCGATGATGGCGCTTCCGTCTTGTGTTGCAGGATTGCCCAACGGCTATTACCTCACTATACTAGCGCGCTGCACAAGACGCGACAAAAACGCTCCCTTCGTCTAATGGTTAGGACGTGGCCCTCTCAAGGCTAAAACAGGGGTTCGAGTCCCCTAGGGAGCACCACCGTCGTCGGATCGCAGAACACGCCAAGACCCCGCATTGCGGGGTTTTTGCGTTGTGGCGCGCGATGTTGCCGCGGTTGCGCGGCACATGGCAAGGCCGATACGGACATGCCCCCCTTCCGACGTGATCGGAAGGCGCGGCGTGGCGGTTGGTCGAGACCGGTTGTCGGCGCCTGTTGCTGCTGCGACAGCACCGGACGCTGGCGCGCCGTTCGGTCCGTCGCGGCCGCAACGCAGGTCACATCAGCCACATGAGCGACAACAACACGTAGGGATCGACGTAGCGCGCGCCACACTGGCGGCGCAAGCCTTCTCGGGTGGGCGCGACAACACGCTTGCGCGCCCTGTGTGCACCACGTCCTGGACACTTGCAGTACATGACCTCTCCTCAGCTGGCAACCGAATGCGTGTCATGTCCGTCGCTGCCGGTTTCGGCGACCGCATCGTGGGCATGCAGGCTTTCGAGATGGCGTACCGCCACATGAAATGCCGCATAGCGCTCGGCCAGCGCCTGACGCAGACGTCGTGCAGCATCTTCGACATACATGAGGTTGGCGCCATTCAAGCGGGCGAAGGCCTGCTCGTCGATGCGCCGCACCGCTGCCTGCACCGGCGTGGCCAGTGCGCGATCGCACACGCCGATCAGCTCGCGAATCTCCAGACGCTGCTGGCGGGCAAGCAGGTCCACCCGCACCTGCGCGATGCTGCGCTGGCTGTGCGGTGTGGCATGCGAGCCATTGACCCGCAGCCATTGCGCCACGTTTTCTCGCTTCAGCGTCTCGCGTCCGGCATGCTGCTGCAGGAAGGCATCGCTCAGCAATTGCCGCGACAAGGCGGCCGAACATGGGCAGGTGGAGGCGTACAGCACATCGATCTGCACCTGCAGATGGCATTGCCCTGCCCTGCACTGCGCCTCCAGACGCACCGGGTACGCGCGCCACCCCGCCAGGCCCTCGCTCAACAGGGCCGGGGTCCGCAGCATCACCTCGAACGCCAGCGAGACCCGCGCGGCACGACTGCCGCAATCGGCATGGCTGTCGATCAAGGCCTGCAGCAACTGCGACACCATCGCCGGCGAGACCGGCTGTTCCAGCTGCCGGTCCAGCAAGCGGTACAACCGCGACATATGGATGCCCTTCAATTCGGGCCGCGGCAGATCCACCTGCACGCTGGCGCGCGCGCCCACGGTTGCACCGGGCTCGGCCTCGTCCAGGCGCACAGGAATGGCAATGTCGTGCATGCCCACCCAGCGCAGCGGTGCGCTCAACGTGGACGGTTCGGAAACGGCAACATCGGGAAGCGTGGCGGACATCGCAAACTCGTTGATCGGAAAGTGGGAGTACGCGTCGTGCGCGACCGGGGAATGTCTAAGAGCGGCTGATGTGCTGCGCGTTGAGGGCGAAGTAGTCGTCGATGCCGGCGTGCAGCGTCTGCGCCAGCTCGTCCTGATGGTTGTCGCCGCACAGGCGCTGGCAGTCGTCGCGATTGCTCATGAAGCCGGTCTCCACCAGCAGCGACGGAATATCCGGCGATTTCAGCACCGCAAAACCGGCCTGCCCGACCTCGCTCTGATGCAGGTGCGTGACTTGCTGCAAGCGCCCGAGCATCAACTTGCCGAACGCCACACTGCTGGCGATGGTGCCGCTCAACGACAGATCGGCCAGCACCTGCGACAGCACCGGATTGCTGGGAACCCGCAACCGGCGCGCGGTGTCGCCCATGTCGTCGGCAGCGTTCTCGCTGTCGGCGATCCAGCGCGCCAGTGCGGAGCTGGCACCGGTCTGCGAGAGCGCGAACACCGAGGCACCGCGCGCCTGCGCATTCGGCGCCGCATCGGCATGGATGGAGACGAACAGATCGGCGTTGCGACGATGCGCAATCAACACCCGCTCGTGCAGCGGCACGAAGCGGTCGTCGCTGCGAATCATGGTCGGCCGGTAGCGCGGATCGGCGGCCAGCCGCCGATGCAGCCGCCCGGCCACTGCCATGGCCACGTGCTTTTCATAACGTGCATCGGCACTGACCGCACCCGGATCCTTGCCGCCATGGCCGGCATCGATGGCGACGACATAGGGGTGCAGGTGCGAGCGGGCAGGCTCTGTTGGCGTTGTCGCTGCCGCTGCCGCTGCCGCACCGTCGCTTGCGGACAGCGCCATAGTGCCGGCCATGGCGGCAAGCTCCAGTACCAGCGCACTGCCTTCCCAGCGCGTGTTGACTGAACAGGGCTGCTGCAGATCCAACACGACACGCTGGCCATCAAGATGCGGCGCGCTGCGTATGCGGGTCACCGCAGTGCCAGCGGGCACCGGGTCGATGCGCGGCGCCCGCGATGACACGCCAGAAAGATCGATGACCAAACGCTCGGGATCGGACAACCTGAAACTGCGGTAGGCAACCTGCGTACCCAGCTCCAGCCGAAGGCGCAACAGCGTGCCTTGCCGCTGCACGCTGCATCCCCGCAAGACTGGAAGCCCCTGCGCAGATCCCAGCGCAGGCGACAGCAGCAATGCGCCAGCTCCGCCATGTATGAGGTGCCGACGCTTCAACATGCCCTCCCCTCACAAGGCGAGCAACCGCCGCGCCACAGAAAACGGCAGCACAGAACGCGGCGCGTTTCCGGAAGGCAGACACAGGATGGGGGAAGGCGGGACACGAAAGGAAAGACTGCGCAGCAGATGAGTTGTTATAAAGTAACATAAATTCACAAAAAGCAAGCCCGTCACTTCCGTCCTGCGCTCCCGCGTTCATCTCCTCGTCCAGAAGCCGCCCATGTCCCACTCTGTCCCGCGAGAGCTATGCCGGCTGGCGTCACTGCACCGAGATCGACTGCGCCCAGCCCCTGACAGCGAACTTCATCGCCCAGCGCCTCGCAGCGCTCCACGACCCAGACGATCACCACACCCAGCCATTCCTGCGTTGCTGGGGTCAAGCGCATTATCGGCAGGTAATCGGATGGTTCGAGCACGCTCAAGCCGCGCAGCACGCATTAATGCTTGGCCGGAGTCGAGGGATGACAACGTAATTCATCAATCAAATTATCTTCGACAACCCACATGCCGGCCCGCAAAGAATCCAGTGAAATTACTCGAAAAAACTCTCCGCGACGCCGTCACTCAGGCCATAAAAAAAGAACCTGACTGGCCCTATTCCTCAGTCGCCAGTCGCAAGATTTGTGAAGGCGTGCTCGCAGACTGCCCCGGTCCGAAGTCGATGGGAGTAGGTCAGGAGCATCAATGCCGTGCAGTTCCAGCCGGGGGATATCGATGAGCGAGTTCATGGATCGCTACGGGACCGAGGCCATGTGCTAGCGGGCGCTGTATCGCTGGCGTTGGCCCAAGGGCTTCCGGTGCCCTGCATGTGAGGGTCGGGGTGCTCGCGTTTCCGGCGCGAGGGTCAAACCTACTACCAGTGTCGCGCGTGCCGCCACCAGACCACCTTGCGCTGGCGGTGATCGAGCCGGTCAGAGCATTCGACAACGCCTCGCTGGAAGACTGAATCGCACGGCGCCTTGCGCCCGAGTGCGAGGTGTACTCCGACGGATTGGCCTGCTTTCGTCGTCTTGAAGATGCCGGGCATGCGCACACCACGCTGGTGACTGGTGGCGGCCGCGCCGCGACCGAGGTCCAAGGGGCACGCTGGATGAACGTGGTGCTTGGCAACGTCAAACGCGCCATCAGCGGCACCTACCATGCCGTGCGACAGGCCAAGCATGCGCGTCGCTATCTGGCCGAGGCGGCTTACCGCTTCAACCGCCGATTTCACCTGGACCAGATGTTGCCGCGACTGGCAACGGCGCCGATGAGCTGCAAGCCTTGCCCGGAGCCGGTTCTGCGCATGGCGAGCAATTTCCACAGCTGAGGAATGGGGCTAATCAAGTATCCTTTTCGACTGCCTGCTGCTCTGGATCACCCCAGAGAACAAGGTCGCGTTGGCCCCATCGTTGATTGCCATTGACTACCTTGCTCTCAAAGGCCAGACCGTGCGTCAGCCGGAATCAACGAAGAACCACCCCAATCCCCACCATCTGAGAGAACACGCCCGGCGCTGTCAGGAGCTCGACGGTGCACCAGGCCCATAGGTCGACGGGCATCAACGCGCATTCGAGACGGTGCGCAGGCTAACGGCACGGTATTGCTTCTGACTGCCGAAACGTGTGCTGTTCTTTTCGAGCGTGGCGCAGATCCTCCCTTCGCCACAGGGAGCCAGATCAGCGCGCGCAACCCGCTCCCAATAGTCGATTGAGGTGCGGAGCTGCACCAGCTCGCTGCGCTTTTCGTTGATGATGTCCACCGAGTAAGCCACCGCCCCCAGTCCCAACACGCCCGCCACGAGCATCGTGGCCGATGCGATCCACATGCGCCGCGTGCTCCGCGTTTCCAAGGACTGCTGGGCCTGCGCGTAACGTCGAGTGGCTTGCTGCAATGTCTCATCCGCAGTGGCCATTTCTTTGTTGAATCGCTTGGCGGCTGGCTCCAGCGTTTGCGTCAACGCCTGATTGGTCAGCTGCGTCAGCCGCGGCAGTGCGTTTTCTAAGACCCGATTGACCTTGGCATCGGCGCTGCTGGCCGCGTGTTGGACTACCTGAAGTTGCTCGGCGACCACATCGCGCAGCCGTTGTTCGCGCTGCTGCATGGATGCCACCAGCGTCGTCAGCACTTTGACCGTCTCCTGCAACGAGGCGTTCGACGCGTTCAACGTGGCCATCATTTCCGCCATCGCGGCGGCGTCTTGCCTGTCCATGAGGTTTCCTGAGCTCGGCTGGTCACGGAAGCGATTTTGACTAACCGCCGCCCCCTCCACCACCACCGCCGTCTCCACCCCCACCGCCGTCCCCTTGGGGACCGCTCTGCATCGGCCCCTTGGCGAACTCTGGCAAGGTCAGCACCATCACCGGCCCACGGCTGGTGTTGATCTCCGCTGAGACATCCATCCCCAGCGCCTGACGTGTGGCGGCAAGCTCCTGGGCCTCCTGCTGGGCCTGTGCCTCCAGGAACTCGTTGCCTTTTTCGATCAGCGCCTGCGTCGCTGCGCTGTTGGCCACTCGATTCAGAGCCTGCTCGATCGCCAGTTCCTTCTTGCTCTCGAGCGCGTAGAGCACTTCGTCCACGTCCGGGTCGCCCGTGATGGATTTCCGCTCAGCTTTCGACGCGTCGTTTGGCGCATTCCCTTCCCCTGCACCAGCAAAGCGCTGAACTGGAGATGGGAAGGCATCGGCTTGCGCGGCCGCTTCACTAGGCGAGCGGTGACTTGGTGGGTGCGCGCTGAATGCATCCATGCTTCCACCCTCCTGGTCTAGCGCCCTCTTTTGAGCGAAGGGATAAGGTTCTCCGCGCTCGCGATACTCCTTAGGGCAACGCTGATCAAGTAGTCGCAACGGCCAGCGAACTGGCCGATCCGGCTCATGACGCACTTGGATCTACGATCAGCCGTCCTTCCATGCCCGTTTCCGGGCGCTGNGGGTCGCCCGTGATCGATTTGCGCTCAGCTTTCGACGCGTCATTTGGCGCATTCCCTTCCCCTGGACCGGCAAAGCGCTGAACTGGAGATGGGAAGGCATCGGCTTGCTCAGCCGCTTCACTAGGCGAGCGGCCACTTGGTTGGTGCGCGCTGAGTGCATCCATGCTTCCACCCTCCTGGTCTAGCGCCCTCTTTTGAGCGAAGGGATAAGGTTCTCCGCGCTCGCGATACTCCCTCCATTCCTGGTGGAAGCGTTCGTCTTCCCGATCCGCCGCCTCAATTTCCTGTTGCAGCTGGCGCAGCGCGCGCATGGTCTCTTCCAGGAACAGAGCACCGCCCGGGTCTGCGGCGCTGCGATCCTGTGCAGGGGTTGATTGCGTTTGTCGGTTTTCTGCGTCAGCAGACCCGATGGGCAGGCGAGTGTTGGCACTGCTTGCCAATGACTGTTCACTCGTTTGCGCAAAGTGTGCTGCTGGCGGCACAGCCGCGCCACGCTCAGTGGGCGAGCCATCGGAGGGATGGGCCTGCTCGGCCTTGGTTTCCTGCTCTGGATTTGTGAGCGCCGCGGCCTGCGATGCAATCAACGGGTCTGCTGACGCAGGCGTCGTTGGGGCCATGACACGAACCGGCGCCGCCTCCTGCTCACGTGCCATGTCTTGCTGGCGGACCGACGCTTGCTCCATCTCCATCGGCTGCGTTTGCACGTGGCGAGACAGCGCCGGGGATACCGCATCGGCCTGCACGCTTTGCACAGGTTGGTCGCCGGATTCCCGGCCCCCAGAGGGAGGCACTTGGAGGTGCGCAGCATCGCGACTCTCCAACGCCTGCCTTTCCAGCGCGCGTGCCGCTTCTTGTGCTTGATGCGGTTGCGCGTCGCCTGGACCAAGCGGTTGCGACCGTGGGTCGGGCGTAGTGTGAGCCGCGCGTTCGCCTACCTGTTGGTTATGCCCCTCTAGCTGCTGGTGGGCATCTGCCTGCTGCAACTCGGGCTGCGGCGTTTGTTGAGCCAGCGCCGCATCCGGAGCGTGCGGCTGAGGATCGGCTTGTTGCGAGGCGTGCTGGCCGGGGTCTTGCTGCTGCGCTTGCTGAGCCTGGCGTTGCTGGACCTCAACCTGCATGGCTTCTTGAGCCTGGCGGACTTGTTGCTCCCGCTGCTGGTTGTCCTGGGCCTGGCGCTCCTGCGCCTGACGTTCCTGGACGTCCCTTTCCTCACGCTCCTGTAGCTCGCGTTGCTGGCTGGTCTGTGCCTGCCGCTCCTGTAGCTGGCGCTCTTCTAGCTCACGCTGCTGCTCTGTTTGTCGCTGACCTTCCAACACCGCGTGGGCCTGGACCGCCCGTTCGCTTTGCGACCTCTCTTCGAGCTGAGGCTGTGCCTGCTGAAGGTGCTCGCGCACCTGCGCNTGCTCTGTTTGTCGCTGACCTTCCAACACCGCGTGGGCCTGGACCGCCCGTTCGCTTTGCGACCTCTCTTCGAGCTGAGGCTGTGCCTGCTGAAGGTGCTCGCGCACCTGCGCGACGTGTTGCTCTTGCGCGAGACGATCCTGCTGTTCGTGTTCTTGCCGCGCCTGTGCCGCGACAGAGGCCTGCATGCGCGCCTGAATGTCGAGCTTCTGCTGCGGATTGGAAGAGTCAGACGTAGAGCTGTCTGTTTCCCCTGTCGCTTCGGGCGCCCGTGCGAGGGTTGGCGGCTCTCGCCTGCTGCCTTGCGCCTCGCTCAACGCCTGCCGGATCTCTTCGCTGCTGGTCACGGCCACCACACGAGTGATCCCATCGCTGCCGCGCTGAAGGTGCGCGATGGGGCTGTCATACCCGTATTGCCCCAACTCGTTGCGTTGTAGCTGCTGCATGGTCGGCCCGGTGATGCCGTTGGCCTCCATGGTCCGCTGCGAAGCCAACTCCACGGCCTGCTGAATGTCTGGATGGAAGCTCAAATCGACGCCTGCGGCCCGGTAACGGTGCAGCAGCTCGTTCTGCTCCATCTGTGCCGCCGTGGGCGCGGGAAGCGCCTGAATGGCTGCCAGGGCCTCCTGGGCACGCTCCAACGACGGCTGGCGCACCTGATTCGTCAGCTCCAGTTCGACCGCCAGGTTGCCAATAGCCACCCCGTTCTTCCCAGCCCACTGCCCAGCCTCGTTCCGCTGGTAGACCTGCCCGTCGTGTCCCTGCACCTGACCTTGCTTGGCGAGGGCACTTTCAACTGCCGCCGGCACTTCCACTCCATAGGCCTGGGCACGTTGCGCGGCATGGTTTTCCAGATAAGCGGCGGCGATGGCTTCGTGCCCGGTGGCGATGTTGCTTTCGATGCGGCCCAGGGCTTCTTGGTTGAGCTGTTGCGCGCGTTCCGGAGAGGCGGTTTGGTGTTCGTAGCTGCCCCGGTCGTTGGCACCGGACACGGCGGTTTTGACTTGGCGTTCCCATGCCTGGCTCTCGGGATTGCGGTGCCAGTTCTGGTTGTCCAATCCGACTTGGTCGCTGGCCCGTGCAGGGAGGTTGAACGGGTCCTGCGGGGGAGGAGCCTTGCCCAGTGCCAACTCCACTGCCTTGGCGTTGGCAAGCGCGCCCAGTTCCTGGGATTTCTCATAGCTGGCGACCACGGGCTGCTCGTTGGTCGTGCGGCGGTCATCCTGGGCGAGCTCGATGGCCGCTTCGCGTTGCCAGTTGCGACCATTGAACTGCCAGTCTACGCCCGCTTTGTCGCTCTGGTGGTAGATGGCGCGGTTGTCCAGCAGATCGGCGCCCTTGTCGAACGCCTTGCTTATCAACAGCGCGTCGCCGACCACCAACGCCGCAGGCACGAAGCCGCTACCGCCCAGCGCTGCGGCTGTGGACGCACCACCGGCCCAGCCGCCGACGTTACGGGCCAAGGCATGGGTGACCTCGGACTGCGCGGCCGTGGCATTGCCTTGCTCCAGCAGTTCGGCCGAACGGCGAGCAGTCAGCACTGCGTCGGCGCCGGTCGCCAGCAAACCGCCCGAACGCACCACGGTGCTGGCCGACGCGTTACCCAGCAATACTTCCATGGACGCCGCGCCGCTTTGACCGCGAGGAACTCGCAGAGGTCTGGCTGCCTCTTCGCCCAAAATATTTTCAACTACCGCCACGCCGGCCGGCGATACGGTCAAACGTCCGCCGTGGTAAGCGTTTGAAATGGCCTGAGACAGACCATGCCGCTGGAGTTCGACCGCAACACCGCGGGTCAACGGCTTGGACACGCTATGGATGTGCTGTAGCGTGGTCACTACGCGGCCTTCGGTGTGGGTGACAGCAGCCCAGCCATGATCTCCTGACGCGTAGCCCTTCAGGCTCTGAATTTGCGCGACGTGCGGGGCATGGATCAGACTCCTACCTGGCAACGTTTGCTTAGACGTTAGGCATCCGAAGCGTCGATGAGCCAAAGACCGTCGGAGTCAGTTTCGGTCTCAATTCCTGTCGCAGCGACTGCATCTCTGAATACTCGGTCGCAAAAGACTTCGATGGCGTAGGGCGTTTTAAAAACATGCGCCGTGCCCACACGCTCGCGATCAAACGTGACACTGGCGCCACCGGTCAGATCGTAGAACTTGCCATTGACGAAGTCTTCCGTCGTATCGATGAAGAGTTTTGACGCATCTTCGTCCAGTGCGTCAATCTCCCGGACTACGTCGCAGAGCAAGTGGCGTGGTCCCTTCGAGCCATCAGCCAACCGATAGTCCACCTCGGCGAAAGCGAACGCTTCGGGATCAATCGCGACCATGACTTGGTAGAGTCGCTCGGATACGAGCCAGTAGCCACTGAAGCCCGGCTCCAAGTCCTTGGGCGGCGGGCCCTTGCTGGGGCAATAGACCAAACGCGGCGTTTCGTGTAACGGAGGGAAACCACCGCCTTCAGGCCTCAGAATCAAGCGCGGGGGTGACAACAGATCCTTGACGTTCTCAAAGACAACTCCGTTCACCGGTCCGTTGATCGTACCCGCTTCGAGGATGAAGTATTCACCAGCCTCAGGCTGATTGGCTGTTTTCGTTTCCATGGCTTACATCCGTCATTGATTTATGTCGCCGGGATCATTGCGCAGAGTCTAGCCACCGCCGTCGCATTTCCGGGCAGACAGTACAACGGTAGTGCTTTGTCCGCTCTTTTGCATATTTGACCTGACGCTCCCAGGTCTGGCTCTCGGGATTGCGCCGCCAGTTCTGGTTGTCCAATCCGACTTGGTCGCTGGCCCGTGCAGGGAGGTTGAACGGGTCCTGTGGTGCGGGCGCCTTGCCCAGTGCCAACTCCACTGCCTTGGCGTTGGCGAGCGCGCCCAGTTCCTGGGATTTCTCGTAGCTGGCGACCACAGGCTGCTTGATAGGCCCAGTGATACGCCCAGGGTTCCGTAGACACTCAAGACCCTCGTTGCGCGTAGCGCCGTTCAAACTCTACAGGGGACAGGTCGCCGGTTGAACCATGACGGCGTTTGGGGTTATAGAACATCTCGATGTAGTCGAACACCTCAGCGCGCGCAGCATTCTTGGTGGGACGTCGGATCCACCACAGCGACCGGGACGTGCAGTACGTCTCTATCCGCTACACCGAGCGGCTCGCCGAGGCCGGCCTGGAGCCCTCGGTGGGCAGTGTGGGCGACTCGTATGACAACGCACTGGCCGAGACCATCAACGGCCTGTACAAGGCCGAGGTGATCCACCGCAAGTCGTCCTGGGGCACGCGCGAGGAGGTCGAGTGGGCCACGCTCACCTGGATCGATTGGTTCAACAATCGCCGCTTGCTTGAGCCGATCTGCAGCATCCCACCCGCCGAGGCCGAAGCCAACTATTATTCCAAACACAAGCAACCCAACGAGTCCGCTATGTCGGCGTGACTCAAACCAAGGAGTCTCCGGGAAAGGCGGGGCGGTTCACCCAGCAATTCCTGCGTCGCTGGGGCAAGTGCACTCAGTTTTCTGCGACAAACAATCAACAAAACTTTCCCGGCAGGACGTACCGTACTAGGGCCTGAATCGCAGGCGAAATTGCCCCGCGCAGGGGGAAGGCAAATCATGAAAAACGCAAACAATTGGCTAAAGATTTTTTGTTTAACCGCCGGATTTTTCGCATCGAGCGCGGCAACGGCTCAATGCTGCCCCTCTAGCGGCGGTGTCGGTGCGCATGCAATGACAGGACTTGGCGACAGCAACCCCAAAGCCGCTAACCTAGCCATTGACCCCTCGTTTGCCGGATATGAGCTCTATCGCGATGGAGTCACATATCTGCAGATCAACGATGTGACAGGCGAGGTCCGCGCGGTCGTCGCCAGAGTTGACAGCGCTCTCTGGACTTTACCAATGGGCAAGGATGTAGAGCGCGTTATATTGCCTGTAGCAAACAGGATTTCTCCGAGCACGAGTTTAGATGACCCGGCGACACGTGATGCAATCCAACGCGATCAAGGACGACTCATCTATAAAACAAAGAATTTCACGGTACTAGCCCGGCGCGGAGCAACTGGGGATCAGTGGATAGTCTCCCCCTAACTTCCACAGAGTCAGCCTCAGCAACAAGGAATGTCACAACTAATGCATGGCGGCGGCGAAGCGTGCCGCCATGCGCTTTTACTCGTGCTTCAAGTTCAGTCTCGACGTCCTTCGACTCGCGCCCAACCAGTTCAGCTGAGGAAGAATCCGCGATTACACGCACCACAATCCCCTTCGCCCCTTTACCCGTCCACGCACGTGCTTGGATGAAATGCTTCCTAGCTGACGGCAAAATCTCGACACAGTTAAGCACACTGCGATACGCGCTCAGCTGTAGCTCCAACGACAGATTCTTACAATCTCCGCGAAACACGCATTGAAACTGAGATTGGCAGAAACGCTCAAGTGCTTGGGAACGCAACGCTTGATAGAGCCCGTGCGTCTCGATTTCCAAAGGATAAAGTCCGGCCACATATTGTTGCAACAACTGCGACTCAATCACGCTAATTCGTGTCATCTCCATTGCAACCGCGTGCTGCCCCTTCGCCCTCAAGTCAGCCACGACGTCTTTGCGCATCCTATTTATCTGCACGTTGACATCAGAATATTCAAGTACGCGGTTGCGCAACAGACGTTCTGCACTGGAATAGCTCGCGCGAGCGAATAGAAATGGGTCGTCTTTCGCTGGGCTCGAAAAACCATCGCGATCGAACTCACGGAGACGAGCGTTAAAAATAAAAAGAGCGGTCGTCATTAGTCCATAGAGCAACTGAATGTTAAAAACGTGCTGGTCAAAAAATCCTGCCTGATAGACCCTGGGAAGAGAGAACTCAAGTCCAAAGCTCGCAAGTAGCGCTCCCAACGCAATGCCTCTCCACCCATGCTTGAAGGTCATGACGATCATCGGCATAAGCATCGCGACCATCAAAATGTTTCGAATCGTTTGGTTGCCCAAGACACCCAGACCGAAGAACAACCCAAGAATTAAAACGACTGCAGCAGCAAGATCTCTGGAAAGACTAGAGTGCACTGGGCCGTCATTCCAACTGGTCCACAACATCGTTGGAAGCAGCAAGACCAGTATTCCAAGATAGCTACCCGAAGAGTAGCGCAGCAGAAGATCAATGACGGGATAAATCGGCGGACCACCGAGCGTTTCATTTAACAACATACTGCAGACTGCATTCCAAAGCCCTAGCGCAAGTGCGGAAGGAATAAGCCAGTGCTGCTTCTTGACGATCTTAGGGACATGGTAACGAAGCAGGAAAATTCCGCTGGCGATCAAAGGCGCATGCAAGAACGGAGTCAGGTAAGCCCATAGCGGGCTGAACCCCTGCAACTCGCCTAGCGGAATACGCAAGACCAACATGGCTGCAGCATCCCCTGCTAACAGGAACGGCCATTCGCGATATGGTCGAAACAGCAACGTGACGACCCGCAAGCCAACTGGCAGATACCACTGGTCAAGGGAGAAGCGCCAGAGGATCAGAAACGCCAAGCAGTAGCACACGCTGATCAGCATGCCCCTGAGGACTTCTTTGGCTACCGCCATACCACCACTCCTTGGTTCCACGATGCTTCCTAGTCTGGAGGGAACTGCTCGACGGAGTATGGCGATGGCGCACACATTGCGATAAAGATGAGTCATCCCAAGAAATAAGGCCGCGCATTGCGCGGCCTTCTTCATTTTCTATGCCGATGTCAGCATAACTGACGGAATCAGCCCTCCATCTGCTCCAGCTCCTTGCCCTTGGTCTCGTAGACGTACTTGAGTACGAAGAACACCGAGATGAAGGCGGCGACGGTGTAGATGCCGTAGGCGCCGGCCAGCCCGATGCTGCCGAGCAGGATCGGGAAGCTGACGGTGATGGCGAAGTTGGAAGTCCACTGCGCGGCGCCGGCGATGGCCAGGCCCGAACCGCGGATCTGGTTCGGGAACATCTCGCCCAGCATGACCCACATCACCGGGCCCCACGAGGCGTTGAAGAACACCACGTAGACGTTGGCGGCCACCAGCGCGAGCATGCCCATGGCGTCGGACATGGCGAGCTTGCCGTTGGGGTCCAGCGAAGCAGTGGCGAAGGCATAGGTCACCAGCGCCAGCGAGACCGCCATGCCGGCCGAGCCGATCCACAGCAGCGGCTTGCGGCCGATCTTGTCCACCAGCATCACCGTGACCAGGCAGGCGCCGATGCTCAGGCCGCCGGAGAGCACGTTGATCAGCAGCGCATCCTGCTCGGAGAAGCCGACCGCCTGCCACAGCACGGCGCCGTAATAAAACACCACATTGATGCCGACCAGCTGCTGGAACACCGCCAGGCCGACGCCGATCCAGACGATGGGGCGGATCTTGCCGGTGGCCTTGTTGACCAGGTCGGAGAACTTGGGCTTGTGCTGGTCGGCGGACATCGAGGCGGAGATTTCCGCCAGCTTGGTCTGCGCGGCGGCGTTGCCGTACAGGCGCTTGAGCACCACCAGCGCCTGCTCGCGGCGGCCCTTGACCACCAGGTAGCGCGGGCTCTCGGGGATGACCAGCAACAGCACCAGGAACAACAGCGACGGGATGGCCTGCATCCAGAACATCCAGCGCCACGCAGCCTGCCCGGCCCACAGCGGCTCGGTGGAGGCGCCGGCGGCGTTGGCCAGCAGATAGTTGCTCAGGAAGGCGCAGAACAGCCCGCTGATGATGGCGATCTGCTGCATTGTGGCGAGCCGGCCGCGATAGCGCGCGGAGGCGACCTCGGCGATGTAGGCCGGCGAGATGACGCTGGCGGCGCCCACCGCAAAACCGCCCATCACGCGGGCGAAGATGAAGAAGCCGGAGCTATGCGAGGCGCCGGCACCGATGGCCGAGAGCAGGAACAGCGCGGCGGAAATGATCAGGACCGCACGGCGGCCCCAGCGGTCGGCCAGACGGCCGGCAAAGAAGGCGCCGATGGCGCAGCCCAGCAGCATCGAGGCGACCTCGAAACCGGTCTCGGCGGCGGTGGACTGGAAGGTCTGTTTCAGGCCGTCGACGGTGCCATTGATCACGCCGCTGTCGAAGCCGAACAGGAAGCCGCCGATGGTGGCCACGCAGCTGATCAGGATGATGAAACGGGTGTTCTCGCCGGCATCGGGGGCGCCGTCAATGGAAACACTGGACATGGGTTCACCTGGGAACATGCAAGGGAGCGGCCACGGGGGTGGGCGCCATCGGCCGGCGACGCAGTACGCCGCCGGCCACGGGACATCAACGCGTCAGATACTGATTGATCAGGTTCTCGTAGGCTTCCTGGCGGCCGCTGAGCTGCGTGGGTGCATTGCCGGCAGCGTAGGTGGCCAGGTCGGCCAGCGTGCTGGTGNATCAACGCGTCAGATACTGATTGATCAGGTTCTCGTAGGCTTCCTGGCGGCCGCTGAGCTGCGTGGGTGCATTGCCGGCAGCGTAGGTGGCCAGGTCGGCCAGCGTGCTGGTGCCATTGGCAAAGTCCGCGCCCGCACCGCTGTCGAAGCTGGCGTAGCGCTCCTTGCGCCAGGTTTCCAGCGGCGAGGAGGTCAGCAGCGCATTGGCCACTTCCAGCCCGCGTGCGAACGCGTCCATGCCGCCGATATGCGCCAGGAACAGGTCCTGCGGGTCGGACGACTCGCGCCGCACCTTGGCATCGAAATTCAGGCCGCCCGGTGCCAGCCCGCCCTGGCGCAGCACCACCAGCATCGCGCCGACGGTGTCGTACAGGTCGGTCGGGAACTGGTCGGTGTCCCAGCCGTTCTGCGGGTTGCCGCGGTTGGCATCGATGCTGCCGAGCAGCCCGGCATCGCTGGCCACCTGCAGGTCGTGCTCGAAGCTATGGCCCGACAAGGTGGCGTGGTTGGCTTCGATATTGAGCTTGAAGTCCTGGTCCAGGCCGTGCTGACGCAGGAAGCCGATCACCGTGGCGCTGTCGAAGTCGTACTGGTGCTTCATCGGCTCCATCGGCTTGGGCTCGATCAGGAAATTACCCGTGAAGCCGATCGCGCGGCCGTAATCGCGCGCCAGGGTCAGGAAGCGCGCCATGTTGTCCTGCTCGCGCTTCATCTGGGTGTTGTGCAGGCAGGCATAGCCTTCGCGGCCGCCCCAGAACACGTAGTTTTCGCCACCGAGTTCAACGGTCGCATCGATCGCGGCCTTGACCTGCACCGCCGCACGCGCGACCACGTTGAAGTCCGGGTTGGTCGATGCACCATTCATGTAGCGCGGGTGCGAGAACAGGTTGGCGGTGCCCCACAGCAGCTTGATGCCGGTGTCGGCCTGGCGCTGCTTGGCGATGCCTACCATGTGCTTGAGATTCTTTTCGTACTCGCCGATGTCGTCGGCATCCGGTGCCAGATCGATATCGTGGAAGCAGTAATACGGCACGCCGAGCTTGGTGAAGAACTCGAACGCGGCATCGGACTTGGCTTCGGCGCGATTCAACGCGGTGTTGCCGATATCCCACGGGTACGCACGCGTGCCCGGGCCGAACGGATCGGCGCCATTGCCGCAGAAGCTGTGCCAGTAGGCCACGGCAAAGCGCAGATGCTCGGCCATGGTCTTGTCGCCGACCTGCTTGTTGGCGTCGTAGACCTTGAACGCCAGCGGGTTGTCCGAGTCGCGGCCTTCGAAGCCGATCTTGCCGATGCCGGGGAAATATTCCTTCGCGCCGATGTAAACGGTGTTGCTCATGGGGTGNTCGTAGACCTTGAACGCCAGCGGGTTGTCCGAGTCGCGGCCTTCGAAGCCGATCTTGCCGATGCCGGGGAAATATTCCTTCGCGCCGATGTAAACGGTGTTGCTCATGGGGTGTGAAGTCCTTGCTGCTGGGGGAAGTATGAAAAAAACGCGTGTCGCTCAGCCGGCGTAGAGCGGGCTGACGACGTGCAGGTGCTTGAGGAAGGTCTGGTAGTGCTGCTGATAGTGGGTCACGCGCTGCGGGTCGGGCTGCGCGGCAAGCGCGTCGTCCACCTGCAGGTGCTCCAGCACCACCTCCGACAACGCGTCCGTACCGCCGTCATCGCGATCACAGGCCCACAAGGCCTGCAGCGCGGCACCGAAGGCAGCGCCCTCGGGCTGGGTCGGCACCACGACCGGCAGGTTGAACACGTCGGCGACCATCTGCCGCCACTGTGCGCTCTTGCTGCCACCGCCGGTGAGCAGGATGGTATCGAACTGCAGACCGGCAGCGACGAAGGCGTCGAAGCCATTGCGCAGGCTGTAGGTGGCCCCTTCCATCGCGGCGCGATAGAAATGCGCGGCGGTGGTGTTGTGCAGATGCATACCGAACAGGCAGCCGCGTGCATCGGGCAAATTGGGCGTGCGTTCGCCATTGAAGAACGGCAGCAATACCAGCCCGTCGGCGCCCGGCGCGGTCTCGGCGATCATCGCTTCGGTCTGCTCGCGGGTGATCGAGAACATGCGCATTACCGCCTCGGTGGCAACGGTACAGTTCATGGTGCAGATCAGCGGCAGCCAACCGCCGCTGGAGGAGCAGAACGCGGCCCAGCGTGCATCGTCGTCCACCACCGGGTGATCGGCGTAGGCGAACAAGGTGCCGCTGGTGCCCAGGCTCATGGTCAGGCGGCCCGGCACCACGTTGCCGGTGCCGATGGCGGCCATCATGTTGTCGCCACCGCCGGTGGTCACGCGCACGCCGGCCGGCAGGTTCAGCGCCTCGGCCGCCGCGTCGGACAACGCATACACCGCGCCGGTTTCCACCAACGGCGGCAGTGCGGTGCGCAGATCGCGCTGCGCATCCACCGCGCCGAGCATGCGCTCGGACCACTGGCGTGTGCGTACATCCAGCCAGCCGGTGCCGGAGGCATCGCCGACTTCGGCAAAGCGCTCGCCGGTAAGCCAGAAATTGATGTAGTCGTGCGGCAGCATCACCGTGGTCATGGCCGCATAGGCGTCGGGACGATGCTTGCGCGTCCACGGCAGCTTGGATGCGGTGTAGCCGGCCAGGATCGGGTTGCCTGCCACCGCCACGCTGCCTGCCGCGCCGCCCACGGCGTCCATGATTTCATCGCATTCCAGCGCGGTACTGGTGTCGCACCACAGCTTCACCGGTGCGGTGACGCTGCCGTCGGCAGCGACCGGCACGAAGCCGTGCTGCTGGCCGGACACCGAGATGCCGCGCACCTGCGCACGCTGATCGGCATCGAGCTGCGCGAAGCAATGCACGATGCCGTCGACCCACCACTGCGCCTGCTGCTCGCGGGTGCCGTCGTCGCGGCTGATCAGCTCCATCGGCGCGGCGATGGTGGCGACCACGGCGCGCTCCTGCGGATCGTAGGCCACCAGTTTGACGCTCTGCGTGCCCACATCCAGTCCTACGTACAAGCTCATTGCGTCACCAATCGGTTGTTGTTGAGTCCCACCTGCCGGGTGCGGCCCGCGCCCAGTTCCAGGTCCAGGGTCTGCCCCGCGTAGGACAGCTGATAGCGCCCGCCACGATCGCTGTGCAGGCGTGCCTGCTGCAAGCGACCGCCATCCCATTGCAGATCCACGCTGGCACCGCCACGCACACGCAGGCCGCGTACGCTGCCGCGGGGCCACGCCTTGGGCAAGGCCGGCAACAGGAACACACTGCCGCCCCAGCTTTGCAACAGCATTTCGGTAATGCCCGCGGTACCGCCGAAGTTGCCGTCGATCTGGAACGGCGGGTGTGCGTCGAACAGGTTCGGGTAGGTGCGCTCGGGCGAAATCAGCAATTGCAGGATGCGATACGCATGCTCGCCGTCGGCCAACCGTGCCCACAGATTCAACCGCCAGCCGATGCCCCAGCCGGTGGTGGTGTCGCCACGCGTTTCCAGCGTGCGTTTTGCTGCAGCGGCAAGCTCGGGCGTATCGCGCAGATTGATCTGGCTGGAAGGATGCAAGGCGTACAGATGCGAGACGTGGCGGTGATGGATCTCCGGCGCCTGCATGTCCCAATCCTGCTGCCATTCCTGCAACTGCCCCGCCTTGCCGATGCGGTTGGGCGGCAATTGCTCGCGCAGGCTCGCCAACTGCTGTGCCAGCGCTGCATCGACGCCCAGCAGCTTGCTCATGGCGATGCATTGCGCAAACAGGTCGCGCAGCAGCTGCGCATCCATGGTCGGCCCGGCGCACACGGCCGCGCCGAACGGGTGCTGGTTTTCCGGCGAGATCGACGGATTGGTCACCATCGCACCGGTCTGCGGGTCGCGCACCAAGGTGGCGACGAAAAACTCCGCAGCGCCCTTGAACAATGGGTAGATCTTGCTCAGATACGCGCGGTCGCGGCCATAGTCCCAGCGGTCCCACAGCTGCTGCAGCAGCCAGACGCCGCCCATCGGCCACAGGCTCCATTGCGCACCGTCGATTGGCCCGGCCTGGCGCCACAGATCGGTGTTGTTGTGCACCACCCAGCCGGGTGCGTCGTACAGCTTGCGCGCGGTGTGCGCGCCGGTCTGGGCCAGGTCGAACAGCATGGATTCCAGCGGTTCCACGCATTCGTGCAGTGCGTTGGCCTCGCTGGGCCAGTAGTTCATCTCGGTGTTGACGTTGATGGTGTACTTGCTTTCCCACGGCGGCTGCATCAGGTCGTTCCAGATGCCCTGCAGGTTGGCCGGCTGGGTGCCGGGCCGTGAACTGCAGATCAGCAGATAGCGACCGTACTGGTGGTACAGCGCCGCCATGGCCGGATCGTTGCCGGCTGCGAACCGTTGCACGCGTTCGTCGGTGGACAAGCGTGCCGCCTCGCTGGTGCCCAGGTCGATCGCCACGCGCCGGAACAGGCGCCGGTGATCGGCAAGGTGGGCACGCAGCAATGCGGGGTAATCGGAGGTGGCGGCCTTCTGCAGGCTTGCCGCCGTCAACGCCAGCGGATCGCCATCCACCGCGTCGAAACGTTGGAAACTGGTTGCGGCCGTCAGCAGCAACACCACGTCATCGGCAGCCTCGATACGTAGCCGGTCGCGCACTTGGCTGACGGTGCCACCGGTGACCTTCGGCAGTACGCGCAAGGCAAAACGCAGCTTGCCGTCGATGCCGGCAAAGCCGCTGTTGCGACCACTGAACAGCAGGCCGCCCTGCTCCACCGTGACCTCGCCGCTCTGCGGGCTGTCGATGCCGACCCGCAACGAAATACCGCCCGGCCGATCGCAGGACAGGCGCACCACAATGCACTGCGACGGTGCCGACACGAACACCTCGCGACGGTGCACGGCACCACCGGAGCGGAACGTGGTGGTGGCCACCGCCGTGTCCAGATCGAGCTGGCGACGGTACTCGCTGATGCCGTCGGCACGATCGAAATCCAGCAACAGATCGCCCAGCGGTTGATACGGCATCTGCTTGAGCGGGCGCGACAACAGCTTGGCATCGGCCAGTTGCTCGGCCTGGGCATAGCGGCCGGCGAAGATCAGCGCGCGTACCTGCGGCAACGCGGCCAATCCCTCCGGGTTGGTGGAATCGTAGGGGCCGCCTGCGTAGAGCGTGTCTTCGTTGAGTTGCAGACGCTCGTGGGCGATACCGCCCCACACCATCGCGCCCAATCGCCCGTTACCGACCGGCAGGGCTTCCACCCATTCGTTGGCCGGTTCGCGATACCACAGCTGCAGGGCGTCTGCCGGCGCTACGGCCGGCAATCCTGTGTCGCTGCCGGAACGTGCGGCCTGCGCGGCTACCGGTGCGGCGCCCAGGACCGCAAGCGCGGCCCCGGTGGCCTTGCATAGTTCGCGCCGGGTCAGCACGGCCACCGCCGTGCTGCCTCACCGGAACCGCCCGCGACTGCCTTGCGGCGTTCCGGCATCTGCTCGCTCATCGACTGAAGACAGCCTGCGATCATCGACGACGCGCTTTGCCGGACGCAATCTTGCGCTGCAACACGCTGACCGCCTTGCCGTCGTACTGGATGCTGGTGTCGGACTTGGGCTCCAGTGCACCGGCGTCGGCGCGTGGACCATCGACGAAACGCACGTTGATGGTGCGTTTGGCCTGCATGCCGGTCCAGCTGCCTTCGCGCGTGCCGATGCTCAGCTCGCCCTTGGCCTGGTTCCACACCAGCGGGATGCGGCTGAACTCGCCCTTCTCGTAGCCGTAGCCCTTGCCGTCGTCCTCGTACAGCGAGAACGCACCGTCGGCACCGGTGTAGACCACCACGGTGAGCGGTGCATCCGGCGTCTGATCCACGTATTCCTGCACCGGGCCGGTCGGCACGATGGAGCCGGCACGCACGAACAACGGCATGCGCTCGATCGGCGCGGCCGCTTCGATGCTCTGGCCGCCTTCGTAGCGCTTGCCGGTGGAAAAATCCAGCCAGCTGGTGCCGGCCGGCAGGTACACCTGGCGCGAGGTGGCGCCGAAGCGGGTCACCGGTGCGACCAGGAAGGCCGGGCCGAACAGGTACTGGTCATTGATGTCGCGGACCTTGGGGTCGTTCGGGAAGTCCATCATCATGCCGCGCATGATCACGCCATCGCGCTGATAGGTATCGCCAGCCAGGCTGTAGATGTACGGCAGCAGCGCGTAACGCAGGCGGTTGTAGTAGGCCATGCTGTCGTAGAACGGCGTGCCTTCCGGGGCGATGTTCCAGATCTCGCGGTACGGGAACTGGCCGTGCGAGCGGAAGATCGGCACGAATGCGCCGAACTGGAACCAGCGCGTGTTGAGTTCGCGCCATTCCGGCAGGTGTGCCGGGTCCTGGTTCTCGTAGCGCTTCTCCACCGCAAAGCCGCCGATGTCGAAGGTCCAGTTGGGCAGACCCGACAGCGCCATGTTGACGCCACCGGAGATCTGGTCGCGCATGTCGTCCCAGCGCGAGACGATGTCGCCGCTCCACACCGCCACCGCATTGCGCTGGGTGCCGGCATAGCCCTTGCGCGAGAGGATGAACACGCGCTTGTCGTCGGCCGCGCGATCGCCCACGTACACGCCGTGGGTGTGCGGCAGCGGGTAGGAGTTGAAGTATTCGGTGGACGAGCCCAGCGCGTTGGGCGTGGTGCGTGCCTTGCGCTCGCCGATGTCCAGGTTGGAATGCACGTCCGGTTCGTCGGCGTCCATCCACCACGCATCGAAGCCCTTGCTGTTGAGCTTTTCGTTGACCTGGCGCCAGTAGATCGCCTGCGCCTTTTCCGAATACGGATCGTAGAACGAGTTCTTGTAGCCCTTGCCGATCCAGTCCAGCTCACCCACTTCCACGTTGCGCTTGAACATGAAACCGGCCGCGTCCAGTTCCTTGTAGTTGGCGGTGGTGGGATAGAACTTGGGCCAGATCGAAATCATGATCTGGGCGTGCATGTCGTGCACGGCCTTGACCATGCCGTCCGGATCCGGGAAGTGCTGCTTGTCGAAATCGTGCGAGCCCCAGGCGTTTTCCGGCCAGTACGACCAGTCGAGCACGATGTTGTCCAGCGACAGCTTGCGCTTGCGGTATTCGGCCACCGCGCCCACCAACTCGTCCTGGCTCTTGTAACGCTCGCGGCTCTGCCAGAAGCCATAGGCCCACTTGGGCAGCATCACCGACTTGCCGGTGAGCTCGCGGTAGCCGGCCACGGCCTGATCATACGAATCGGCCGAAACGAAGTAGTAGTCGATCATCTGGCCGGCTTCGGACCATAGCGACAGGTCCTTCGCTTCGGCGGCCGGCAGCGGGTCGCGGTGCAGCAGCGCGATGTAGCTGGGGTCGATCAGGTCCCACTCGACCTTGACGGTGTGGCGCGTGCCCGGCTGCAGATCCAGCTTGAACTCGTGATTCCACGGGTTCCAGTTCTGGCGCCAGCGATCGACGACCAGCTTGCCGTCCACGTACAACTTGGCGTACTCGCTCGAATACAGCGAGAAGGTGTGCTCGCCACCGGTGAGCGCTTCGATCTCGCCCTCCCAAGTGACCTGCATGCGGCTGTCCTTGTCCTTGGTGATCGCCTTCTTCGGGTACTTGGTCAGGTCGCTGAGGTACTGGTAGTTCACCTCGCTCTCGCGGCGCTCGAGCACCTGCTTGCCGTTGATCGCATAGCGTGCGGTCAGCGCACCGGCCTTGCCTTTGGCGTCGTACAGCTTCAGCGTCTTCGGCAACGGCTGCAGGCCGCGCGGGTCGCCCAGGCGGCTGATCGAATTGTTGTCCCACAACAGACCGTAGTTGCGGCTGGATACCAGGTAGGGCACCGCCATGTCGATGTTGTTCTGCTGCAGTTCGACATTGCGGCCCTTCTGGTTCATCCAGCCCTGCTGGTGCTGGCCGAAGCCGTACAGCGCTTCGTCGTCGGGCGACTGGAAGCGCTGACGCACGCTCAGGTACTGCTTGCCCTCCACTTTCAGCGGCGCAAAGCTGCGCCCGCCCACCACTTCCGACAGCACCGGTTTGCCGTTGGCATCGGCGAAGCTGACATGGCCGTCGACGGTGGACACGGTGGCAGTGACCTTGCCGGTCTTCAGCTGCACGCTGCCCCCCTCCTCGGCCACCTGGAAGGTGGTGTCGCCCTGCACCGGCACGCGCATCAGGCTGGGGCTGCGTGCAAAGTCACCGTCCGGGTCGGCACTGACGCGGATGATGCCGCTATCGACCACCTGCAGGCGCACCGGTGCGGCGCCCTTGGCGCTTGGCACCACGGTGACGCCATCGGCGGCCTTGCGCACGTCCTGCGCGTGCGCGGCATTGGCCAGCAGGGCCAGCGACAACGCCAGGCAATGGGCAAGCGGTGTACGTCGGTTGGCAGGCGCGGGGCCGGCGGAACGGATGGTGGTTTGCATGGTCACTCCCTTTGAATGTCGAATCGCTGCCGCGGGGGCGGCAGCGCATGGGTGTTATTGATGTAGCAGCACGCGTGGCAGCGGTGGTCTGGCAGGCAAGGATGATGCGGCGGAATCGACGTACAGCGTGTCGATTCCGCGCACTGGCGGCCCGCTCGAAAGCGGCGCCGTCTCGCGTGGCGATTATTTGTAGGTGGCGAGCTTGATCTTCAGCAATTGCGGCACGCTGGAGAAATTGACCCCGTAGTCGGTCTGGTCGCCATTCCAGTTGCGCTGGAACTGCCACTGCGTGCCCTCGTACACGCCTTCCTCGACGCGGTCGTAGAACATGTTGGCAGTCGCTTCGCTGGCCGGGTGCAGGGTCACGCGTGCGTGGTAGCCGGTGACCAGAAACTCGTCCGGACCCAGCTCGGCGATCAAAGCCGCACCGATCGGCTCGGGGTTGCCTGGCGGCTCGCCCTTGAACCAGAACTGCGGCACGCCATAGGTGATGGTGGCGCTCCAGCGGTCGTTGAGCTTGAGCTCCTGCACGGCCTGGCCGGGTTCTTCGGCGGTACCGTGCAACTTGCCTTCGGACGCAGCCTTGGCGAACGGGCGCATGCCCATGCTCACCGCCTGGAACCCCAGCACAAAGGGTGCCAGCGTCTCTTCGTTGACGTGCTTGGCGCCCAGCGGATAGTTGGAGTAACGCGTGAAGTCGATGCCGAATGCCGACCAGCCGATGCCGTCATGGCCCAGCGTGGGATACAGGTAACGCGCGTATTCCGGACGGTTGCCGGTTTCGGCTACAAACAAGGCATTGTCCGGGCGCGCGTAGCGCTCCAGCACCGTGGTGTACAGGCGGTATTCGGGCATGTAGATGTCCGGCGCCAGCAGGTCGATATGCGGGCCGGCGGCCTTCCACACATCGAGCACGTTGTCGGTGGGGCCACCGCTGGCGTACTGGCCGGGCTGACCCGGATTGAAGGGACCACGCAGCGCGGCATTGACGTACATCGGCAGTGGATATTCGGCCTTGCCGGCTTCGGCTACCTGGTCGATATAACGGCCGATCGACCACGCATGGAAGATTTCATCGGCATCGGCGCCGAACACCTGTGCCCAGCTGCCCGGCTGCTTGTTCAAGCGCTTGAGCAGCTCTTCCGGCACCGGGCCGTCGAACAGCTTCTGCGCCATCGGCGAGAAGTCGCGCACGCTGCCGTAGGTGCCCGCCTCGTTCTCCGGCTGGATCATGATCACGGTGTGCTGCGGGTCGACCCGCTTCAGGTGCTGCATGAAAGCGACGAATGCCTTGCGGTCGGCATCCAGGGTGGCCTGCGCATGCGGCGACAGTGAGCCGATCGCCTTGCCTTCGCGGGTCACCACGCGCGGGAAGCGCTGGTTGTCGGCCTTGACCCACAGCGGCGCATAGGCCGGGCCGTTGTTCTTCCAGGTGGCGAACCACAGCAACACCAGCCGCACCTTGTGTTCGCGCGCCTGGGTGAGCAGCGTATCGACGAAGGAAAAATCGAACTTGCCTTCTTCCGGTTCCACCTGCTCCCAGGCGATCGGTACCTGCACGGTGTTGGGGCCCATCAGCTTGATCGCCGGCCACACCTTGTCCATCACGCCGGGATAGTTGCTGGAGTTGTTGACCTGCGCGCCCAGGATCAGGAATGGCGCGCCATCGACCAGTAACGCATGCGTGCCGTCCTTGCTGACGAACTGCGGCATCGGCGTCTGCGTGGCAGGCGCCTGCGCAGAGGCAGGCGGGGTGGCTGGCGCGTTCGCCGCAGGGGTGGCGGCGTCGGGCTTGGCAGCGCTGTCCTGCTGGCCGGATTGGCAGGCCGCCAGGGCCAGCGTCAGCGCGGACAGCAGCAGCGGGCGCAGGCAACGACGCGCGTTGAAACGGGAGGCTGCGGGCGTAACGGGGCAATGCATGGTCATAAGACTCCGTGTCACCAGGTATCGGTGCGGAAGGGGGAAACGGGCAACCGCTCGCGATTAATCAGGTTGGCGTCGTCGGGGTTCTCGCTCCAGCCATAGCGCACCGCAACCGGCGCGCTCACCGCGTCGCTGTGCACGGTGATGCGGTCACCGTCGATCTGCGCGGTGGCCGGGTGGAAGCGTTGATCGGCGCCGGCAATACGCAGGCCCTGCACCGCACCGCCGCCGCGCACCTGCAGCGCACTGCCCTGCAGATCGAACGTCAGCACAGCCTTGTCGCCGTCGAAGCGCACGCGCTTGAATACCGGCGCGCTGTACACCAATGTTTCGCCATAGGCCACGTGCCGGGCCGCAAGCGCCAGACGATGCCCGACATCGCGCTTGTTGGTGGGATGGATGTCGGTGGGGTTGCCGATATCGATGATCACCGCCTGCCCGGTTGCCGGCAGTGCCAGCGTCTTGGATTGCGATTCGCGCAGCAGCGCCCACGGGCTCAGCTCGCCCTTGTCGCCGCCGGCCTTGAAGTTGGCCAGCTGCACCCATAAAAACGGCAGGGCCTTCTGGCCACGCTCGGCGCGCCACTGCTGGATCATGGCGGCAAACTGTTCGCGGTATTTCACCGCCCCGCTCTCGCTGGCATTGGTTTCGCCCTGGTACCAGATCACGCCCTTGACCGGGAACGGCTGCAGCGGATGGATCATCTGGTTGTACAGCAGCGTGGGCAGCTGATTCTTGTTGTCGGCCAACGACACACGTACCGCAGCCGGGCGGAATTTCCAGCCACTCAGCGCGCGCTTGGCACCGGCGCTGGTCTGCACGAAGCGCTGCTCGTCCGGGCCATGCATGCCGCCACCGCCGCTGAGGTCTTCCACCCGCACGGCGATGTGGTTGACGCCAGCCTTAAGTACCGCTGCCGGCACCTGATAGACGCGCGGCAGGTTCCATTGCTTGATGGTGCTGCCGACCTGCTGGCCGTTGACGTAGGTGATGTCCGAGTCGTCGATCTGGCCGACACCCAGCGCTACGCCGGCCTTGGCTTCGGCAGCGCTCAGTGTGACCGTGGTGCGGTACCAGGCGATCCCGTCCATGCCGTCATAGCCGCTGGATTCCCATTGCTGGGTAACCGGAATGCTGTCCCAATCGCTGTCATCGAATGTCGCTTCGCGCCATTGCGGCATGTCGCCATCCACCTTGGGCCAGCGCGCGATGCGCTTGCCGGTGGCGGCTTGCGCCGCGGCATCGCGCTGCTTGATCGCCTCGATGGCGCCCTGGTTCTGGGTGGCGTTCAAGCCCAGCGAGGCGGCGTCCATCCATGCCTCGATCGCGCTGCCGCCCCAGCTGCTGTTGATGATGCCGATCGGCACGCCGGTGCTGGCGCGCAGCTCCCTGGCGAAGAAGTAGCCCACCGCGGTGAACTCGCCGGCGTTGGCGGGCATGGCGGTTTTCCAGTCGCCACCGCTCAGGCGCGCCTGCGGCTGCACCGACCACGACTTGGGAACCTTGAAGTGACGCAGCTGCGGATCGTTGGCCGCCGCTACCGCCTGCGGGCCGTCGCTGGCCTGCGCCAAGGGCCATTCCATGTTCGATTGCCCGCTGGCCAGCCAGACATCGCCAACCAGCACATCGCGCACCTGCAGCTGCCCCCCGTCGCCCTGCACGCTCAGCACGTAGGGACCGCCAGCAGTGTGCGCCGGCAGGCTGACCTTCCATGCTCCCTGCACATCGGCCTTGGTGGTGGCGCGCTTGCCATCCAGGCTCACGCTGATGGATGCATTCGGTGTCGCCCAGCCCCATACCGGCATCGACTGGTCGCGCTGCAGCACCGCGCCATCGCTGAACAACAGTGGCAGGGTCGGCTGCGCCGCTGCGAACGGGCTAACCAGCGCCAGACCCAGCAGACAGGCGCGGCGAACGAAGGTGACAGTCATGCAGTGATCTCCAGGGTCGGCGCGGCCGGTCGGCGCGCAACGAGGCGACGGGGGACGAAGATGGACACGGTAGGACAGCGCGATGACACGCCAAGGGACGGCACGCTCATCGCGGGTCGCCGTAGAAGATGCCACGCCCACCGGTGGCGAAGTACACGCGCCCGGGGAGTCGCGGATCGCCGGTGACGCTGTAGGGCTTGCCGAACCGGTGCGCGTCGTCGTTGATGCGTCGCCAGTGCGCACCTTCGTCGTCGGAGCGGAACACCCCTTCCACGCCGGCCACGCGACCGGCCAGATACAGCGCCGGTGGCGCGCCCTCGCGCAGTGGCCTGCCAATGCCGAGCGAGTGTGCCTCGTCCAGTGTCGACAGGGTCTGCAGGCGGCCGTCCTGCCAGCGCATCACGCCGCGTGCGGGACTGGCCAGATACACCACACCGGCGCGCCATGGGTCGGGCCGCAACTGTGGACGCGTGCGCTCATCGCGCGCCGGCGTTCCCAGCGACTGCCCGGTATCGCGGAAACTGGCCGCACCATCGGTGCTTTCGTACAGGCGCCCACTGAGCGGATCGGCGGCGTACCAACGCTGCGCATCGACGCGATCGGCCACCACCACGGCGGTGTCGGGCAAGCCCTGCACGCGCTGCCAGTGCGTACCGAAATCCGCAGTGCGCCAGTTGCCGCCCTGCGCCGGCGCCCACACCACCTGCGCCGCACCGGCGCCAATGGCGATCGTACCGGCGCCCTGCCCGGCCGGCGGTTCGCTGGCGAATGCGCGCCAGTGCGCGCCCCCATCGCGCGAATACAGCGCGCGGATTTCGTCGTTGCGGCGATCGCGCACGGTGCCGCTGCGCACCACCCACTGCGGCGCCTGGCCGGCGGCATCGATGCTCTCGCCATTGGTCAGGCGCGGGCCGGCATATTGCAGCGGCGCCCTGTCCAGATCGTCGTGGCGAAAGCCATCGATATCGCCGAGCGCGCTGAGCAGATGCGCACCGGCCATCGGGCTGAGCAGATCCAGCGGCACGGTTTCTTCCAGCCCGCGGTCCTGGAACCACCATTGCAACGGCTGCTGCGTGCGCGCGGCCTCGCGCAGATTGCGCGAGGCCCAGATGCCGTAGCCGGTGACGAACAGCGCGTGGTTGCTGTCGAACGGATCGATCGCCAGCGCGCCCATCCAGTGCGGCGTTGCGTGCGCCGTCCACGGCGCGGCGCTGTGATCGAACTGCGCGTTCGCCAACAGCGGCGTCCAGCTACGCCCGCCATCGCTGCTGCGGAACAACTCATCGCGCGGCGTGCGGCGGCGGAATGTGCTGGCCAACAACACTTGCGGTTGTTGCGAGTCCACCGCCACCGCGCCCCAGCCGAAACCATCGCCGTTGGCCGGTTGCGGGATCGGGCTGATCTCGCGCCAGCGGCGCTGCGCCGCGTCGTAGTTCCATAGCGCACCGCCGGCCATCAGGTCCGGGCCGGGCTGATCGCCATAGCTCAGATACCACTGCCCATCGCTGCCACCGGCCATGTGGCTTGGACGCAACCCCCTGGGTTGCCCGACCACCGCCGACCAGGTGCGGCCGGCATCCTCGGAGACATACAGACTGGTCTGCGCGGTGGAAACGCCCACATAGATGCGCGGTGTCGGACTGCCAGCGCGGCCGCTGGCGGCGTCGAACACGACGAAGGCGATCCCCACCGCCTGTTCGCGTCCGACATGGTTGCGCGCGGTGGCACCGGCCAGTGCATCGGCGGGAAATCCTTCCACCCGCGCCCAGTGCGCGCCGCGATCGTCGCTGCGCCACAGGCCTGCATCACGTGAACCCAGCAACAGCACACGGCCATCGTGCGGGTCCACCGCCAGCCGCTCGCCGTTGGCGCGCCCAAGCTGATTGCCGCCCAGCTTGAACGGCAGGTCGGCGCGCTCGAAGCTGCGGCCGCGGTTGAACGAGCGCAGCACCGCCGCATTGCCGGCGCGCTCGTGCATGTAGGTGCCCGCTGCCAGATAGATGGCCTCGGGATTGGCGGGGTCGATGGCGAATGCATCAATCCCCATCAGGTTCCAGTCGTCCGCACCCAGCCAGTCGGTCAGGGCAATCCACTGCTGCGCACGCGCATCCCAGCGATACGCGCCACCGACATCGGTGCGTGCGTACGCAAGATCGCGCTCGGCGGGATGGAACAGTACGCCGGTGACGAAGCCGCCGCCGCCGATGGCGACACTGCGCCAGTGATACGGCCCTGGCGTGCCGGGCTCGGCCGCAGACACGTCAGGCGTCATGAAGGGCAACACCAGCGTCAGGCAAACGGCAGTCAGCCACGCGTGTGCTGCGGAAACGCGGCGCTTAGTAGGCGGATCGATCATGGCGATCATTCCTCCGGCTCCCCTCGCGATCGACGGCAGCGCCATCGATAGGAAAAACACCGGCCCGACGAGCTGCCTGCACAGCTCGCCGGACCGGAGACGCACTTCCTACGGCGCGTTCTACAGGCTGGCCCGCAAGGTCAGGCCATACCGACGATCGTTGATCACAAAGTCGCGGTAGCGCGACTCGACACCCAGGTAGCTCTCGCGGCGGGTATCGAGCAGATTCACGCCATCGAGCGAAATCGACCACACATCATTGATGTTGAAACGCAGCGAGGCATCCAGCTGGCCGAAGCCCTTGTTGTAGACTGGCAGGTTGCCGGTGCCGTTGCCCGCGGTGGTCACCAGCCAGTCACTGCGCCAGTTGTAGGCCACACGGCCCTGGAAGCGCGCCGTTTCGTAGCTGACGATGGCGTTGTAGCTGTTCTTGGACAGGCCTTCCAGCGGCACCGTCAACGACTGGCCGTTGGTGTCGGTCGCGGTGGGGCTCGGCGCCTCGCTGTCGACATAGGTGTAGTTGGTCTGCAGGCCGAAGCCGCTCAGCCAGCCCGGCAGGAAGTCGAAGAACTGCGTGTAGCCCAGTTCGGCACCACGGATCTTGCCCGAATCGCCGTTGACCGGACGGGTGATCTGCCACACCTGGCCGTCGTAGACCTCGTTGAAGACGGCGTTGGCGATGAAGCCTTCCACCTTCTTGTAGAACACGGTGCCGTACATCATCGAGCCCTGGCCGAAGTACCACTCCAGCGCGGTGTCGAACTGGTCGGCCTTGACCGCTTCCAGGCTCGGGTTACCCGCGGTGCCGGTGAAGGTCGAGGCGCCGCTGGACGAGGTGCCGGTGCTCAGGCTCAGGTTGGGATTGAGGCGGTCGAAGGTGGGACGCGAGATGCCACGCGAGGCCGCAAACCGCCACTGCAGCTGATCGCTCAGCATCCAGCGCAGGTTCAAGCTCGGCAGCACGTCGGTGTAGGTCTGCTGCGCATCCACCGGAATCAGACCGCCGCCTTCGGCATCGGTGCCGGTGCGCACGCCCTGCGAGCCGACTTCGGTCCGTACCACGCGCACGCCGATGTTGCCGTCGAACGGGATGTCGCCATCCACACCGAAGCGCAGCACGCCGTAGGCCGCGTAGGTCTTCTCGTTCTGGGTGTTGATGTTGTTGGGCGCAAATTCCAGCGGCGTGCCGCCGAAGGTGGCCAGCGTCTGCTCGTAGTTGGCCACGGCCGCATCGGAAGCGGTCAGGGTCGGGCCGAAGGTGCTGCTCTTGCCACGGAAGAAATCGGTGATCGGGTTGGTCACCACGCCCACGGTGGGGAACTGCGAGAACGGCGTGCCGGCGCAGCCGTTGATGCACATGAAGCGATAAACGTTGCCCTTGGTCTCGGCATCGCGGTCGGTATAACGCACGCCGGCCTTGAAGCTGCGCACGAAATCGCTGTCGAACGCCAGATCCATGTCCGAACGCCAGGCGAACTCGGTGCCGGTGTTGTCGTCCTTGTTGTCCAGGTGCCAGCGCCAGCCGTTGTAGTTGTCCTGATTGGCCAGGAAACCTTCAGCGCCACTGGCATCGGTCACCGACAGCTTCGGCAGGTCGCCACGGAAGTCGACGTTGAAGAACGGCGTGTTGTTCAGGCCGGTCGCCACGATGTAACGCGTGCCGGTGGTGGTGGCATCGACGTACTGGAAGTCGGTGCTCAGGGTCAGCTTCTCGTTGACCGTCCACTTGGCGCCCAGCGAGTAATCGGTGGTCACCGAATGCCGCTCGGTCAGGCTGGTGTTGGAATCGGCCGGCACGTTCTGGAAAGTGCCGTTGACGAACTCGTTGCGGTCGTTGACCTGGATGCCGGGGGTGCCCTGCATCGGATTGGCACCGGTCAGCGCGAAGAACGAATAATCGTGCCAGCTGAAGTCGTATTCCGAACGCAGTACCTGCGTGTAGACCTCGACTGCATCGTTCGGACGCCACTGCATCGCGAACGCGCCGGTCTTGCGCTCGCGCTCGCCGACGGTGGTGTTGATGCCGGCACCGTGTGGCACCGAGATGCCCTGGCCTTCGTAGCCCGGCAGATCGGTCTGGGTGTACCAGGGCTCGATCGAGATGGTGTCCTGGCGGAACGGGCTCTTCTGCTGCGAGTAGTTCACCAGCAGGCCGATCTCGCCGATACCGGTCTGCCAGCGGTCGCTGAACAGGCCCGAGAACGCCGGCTTGCCGTCATCGGCCAGGTCGTAATAGTTGTACTGCACGCTGCCGGCGATCTTGCGGCCGTCGTAATCGAACGGCAAGCGCGTACGCAGGTCGACGGTGCCGCCCAGGCCACCTTCGATCATGTCGGCCGACGGGTTCTTGTAGACGTTGACGCCGCCGAGCAGCTCGGCCGATACGTCTTCGAAGCTCAGGCCACGGCCGTCGTTGGCGGTGAAGATATCGCGGCCATTGAGCTCGGTGCGCACCTGGGTCAGGCCGCGAATGGCGATCGAACTGCCTTCACCGTAGTTGCGCGAAATCTGGATGCCGGAGATGCGCTGCAGCGCTTCGGCGACGTTGTTGTCGGGCAGCTTGCCGATGTCTTCGGCAACGATGGAATCGACGATCTGCTCGGCATTCTGCTTGACCAGCTGCGCCTTGGTGACGCTGCTGCGGGTACCGGTGACCTGCACCGTGTCCAGCTGCTGGGTGGTCGCATCCGATGCCGGTGCAGCGGTGGTGGTCGCATCCTGCGCATAGGCCTGCGCGCTCAGCAGCGTGGCCACACTGATGGCCATCACGGAGCGGCGGAAATCACGGATCGAACGCTGACCCACAGCCCGGCCTGCCGGAATGTGGCGATGTTGCACTGACATAGTGCTCCCTCCCAGGACGCATGTACTTCTTGTTTTAGCGGACCGGTGCGCGAACGCCCTGCCCGTCGTTGTTGCTGGCCCGCATCTGCCATCCGGACGTTGCCGGGAGTGCGGATGCGTGGTCGCCCTGGCGGGCAGACCTGCGGCTGCGGCGGGAGCATAGGGTGCGGTCGTCATGCCACACCAATGAAATATTCCTGGAAAGCTATTCGTTAAAACTATAGCAATCGCGTGAAACCCGGCCGGTCCGGCATTACAGGCCGCCCCTGCCACTCTGCAGGAAACGGCCTCGACTGTGCGACTCGCTTCACAGTCGAGGCGTGACTGCGCGCACTTACCAGTTCATGCGCAGCACCAGCGAGTAGCGCCGGTCGTTGACGAACGACGAGCGGGTGTACAGCCGCGGGTCGACTTCGCCGCCTTCGTACGAGGTCGGGCCCATCAGCACCTTGGTCACGGTGTTGGTCAGGTTGTTGGCCTGCACGCCCAGCTGCAGATGCTCATTGAAGCGGTAGAAGAACGAGCCATCGAGCTGACCATAGTCGTCGGCCCAGGTCGGCAGGCGGGTCGCCGCGTCGCTGGTGGTCAACAGGTAGCGCGAACGCCAGTTGTAGGCCAGGCGCAACGACCACGAACCCTTCTCGTAGATGCCGGCCAGGTTGTAGCTCCGCCGCGACAGGCCTTCCAGCGGCAGGTCGACGCCGTCCACGGTGGAACGGGTGTACGGATCGATGGCGGTATTGGCGCCGCCCTCGCTATCGACGTAGGTGAAGTTGGCGTTGACGCCGAAGCCGCTCAGCCAGCCCGGCAGGCTGTCGAAGAACTGCGTGTAGCCCACTTCGGCGCCACGGATGGTGCCTTCGTCGGTGTTGTACGGCCGGGTCACCAGCCACTGGCGGTTGTCGTAGGTCTCGGCGCGGGTCTGGGTGGAGAAATAGTCCTTGACCTTCTTGTAGAACAGCGTGGTGTAGAGCATGTCGCTGCTGTCGAAGTACCACTCCAGCGCGGTGTCGAACTGGTTGGCGCGCATCGGCTTGAGGGTCGGATTGCCCGCGGTGCCGACGAAGTTGGTGGCGTTGCCGGCGTCGTCGGTTTCCACGTTCAGCAGCACATACGGCTGCAGCTGGGTGTAATCCGGGCGCGCCATCGCCTTGGACGCGGCAAAGCGCCATTGCAGGTTGTCGGTGAAACGCACGCGCAGGTTCAGGCTGGGCAGCACGTTGGTGTAGCTGCCCTGCGAGTTGTTGTCGAAATACTGGCCGGTATAGCGGGCCTGCAGTTCGGGCGAGACGTTCAGGCCGGACAGATTCTGGAATTGACCGAAGCCTTCGGCCTGGGTCTTGGTCTGCACGATGCGTACGCCGACGTTGCCGTCCACCGGCACGCCCAGCGCTTCATCGTTGCCGAAGTACAGCGCCGCGTAGGCGGCCTGGGTCCGCTCGAACTGCCGGTTGGTGTCCTGCGGTTGGTAGGTATCCGGTGCCCAGCCCCACCCACGCAGCGCCACGATCTGTTGCTGCAGCAGGTCCGATGCGCGGCCGTAATTCCTGACCAGCCCGCCATTGGGCACGATCAGGGTGGTCGGCACGTTCACGCCGCCACGGAAGAAGTTGGAGAAGGTGAACTGCGAGGACTCGTTCGGCAGGTACTGCGACATGTTGGCCAGGCCATTGGCGCTGCCAGGGATGGCCGCCCAGTTGTCCGACAGCACGCCCCAGTTGTAGCCGGAGTTCTTGTTGGTCTGGTTGCGGTCGGTGGCGCGCATGCCGAAGCGCGCAAAGCGCAGCCAGCTGCTGTCCTGGAAGGTGTATTCCAGATCCACACGGGTGGACAGCTGACGCCCGCGGTTGTGGCCCAGGTGGTCCATCGCCGCCGCCCAGAAGTAATTGGACGGGTCCTGGGTAAAGCCCTGGTTGGCGATCTGCACGGTCGGATACTTGCCCGAGACGTCATAGGTCAGGCCAGGCAGATAGGTCGCGCTGAACACGGTGAAGTCCAGCTGGTCGTTCTCCGACTGCACCAGCTGCACATCGCCCTTGATCTGCAGGTTGTCGTTGAAGTAATGGCTGAAACCCACCGACAGGTCGGAGGTGGTGGTCTGCTGATCCGAATAGCGGTTGTCGGTATTGAAGCGCACGCCGTCGCCGGTCAGCAGGCCGCGCCAGGAGTTGGACACCGGCGAACCGCGCTGGAACACGCCGTCCTGGTCGTACTGGAAGGTCGTCCCCGGCGCCGGGCTGATGCTGTTGTTGCTGTCGTTGAAGAACGCCGCGCGCTCCTGCCAGTTCATGTCGTAGCGCGAGCGCAGGTATTGCGCGTAGATCTCGGTCTGGTCGCTGGGCCGCCACTGGAACGCAGCCGCAATACCGTCGCGCTTGCGTTCGAAATCCAGCTGGCGCCAGTTGACCCCGCCCGGCACGAACACTTCGCTGCGGCCGCTGCCGGCCAGCACTGCATCGTCGGTACGGCGCACATACGGCTCGACCTGGATGCCGTCCGAGCGGGTCGCCAGTTCCGAATGGGCGATATCGATCATGAAGCCCATCTCGCCGACACCGGTCTGCCAGCGGTCGCTGAACAGGAACGACGCCGACGGCTTGTACTTCTTGCTCATGTCGCCGTAGTTGACGTCGACATTGCCGCCGACGATGCGGCCCGGATTGTCGAACGGCATGCGCGTGCGCAGGTTGACCGTACCGCCCAGACCGCCCTCGATGATTTCCGCGGAAGGATTCTTGTACACGTCCACGCCGGCCATCAGTTCGGCCGGCACGTCCTCGAAGCTCAGCCCACGGCCGCTGGCGGCGCTGAAGATGTCGCGGCCATTGAGTTCGCCGCGCACCTGGGTCAGGCCGCGGATCATCACGCCGCTGCCTTCGGCCGAAAAGTGATCGGGGTCGCTGCGTGCGGCGAAGTGGTCGATGGTCACACCGCTGACGCGCTGCAGGGTTTCGGTGACGCTGCGATCGGGCAGCGCGCCGATGTCTTCGGCACTGACCGAATCGACGATCTGCGCGGCGTCGCGCTTGATCGTTTGCGACTTGATCAGGCTGGCACGCACGCCGCGCACCTCCACCGTGTCCAGATCGACCGCGCTGCTGGCATTGCCTGAGGGTGCGTTCTGCTGGGACGCGGCCTGTTGGGCATATGCCGGCGCAGCGAGCAGCAGCCCGATGCTGATGGCCATGGCCGAACGACGCAACGGTGGCAGACAACGCGCGCGCACGCCCGTTCCTGCCGAGGCATGGCTTGAAAACTTGGACATCTGAATCCCTCCCAGGACGCAAGACGACTGAAGACTGGTTGTCGCGGCGCAAGGCGCGCCGTGTGATGGTGCGGAACAGGCGCTGGCGCCCATTCCGTTTTTCCTGCTGCATGGCGGCTTGGCCGCCGATCGCCTGCCCGACTTCACGTGCGCTTCAGCGTGCGATCTGGCGCACAGATATAGGCGCACGGTCTAGCGCCAGCCAATGAAAAATTCACAGACTGGTATTACCCCACGGAATAGAAATGGAAGAGTCTGTTAAGCAAGGGATTCCGGCCCGCGCAGGGCCGGGTACAGCCGCCTGGCAGTGGTGCGCAGCGCCTGCAAGATGCGCTCGGCACCCGGCGGGAGGATGTAATCGCGCCGACGGATGATGCCGAACGACTCCATCCGCACGCCCAGCTCGATCGGCAGCACGGTCAGCAGCTTGGCCTGGATCAGCGGCGCCACCGACTCCACCGGCAAGGCGGTCAGCATGTCGGTGCCGCGCAGCAGCGTGGAGGTGACCGGCAGCGACGAGGTTTCGATGGCATTGGTTGGCGTCTGTACGCCGTGCTCCATGAACATCGAGTCCAGCCGCGCGCGCAGCACGCTGTCGGCCGGTGGCAGGATCCAGCCATGTCGCACCAGGTCCGCATGCTGCAGGCCGGCGCGGCTGGCCAGCGGGTGGCCGGCACGCGCGATCACCGAATGCGGCTCGTCGGCCAGCGGCTCGAACTCCAGCTCGCCCACCCCTTCCGGCCCCAGAATGCGGCCAATCACGATGTCCAACTGGCCATCCAGCAACTTGGCCACCAGCGGACGGCTGTAGTCCATCTCCACCCGCACCAGGATGTCCGGAAACTCGCGCTTGACCTCGGCAATGGCCTGCGGCACCAGATTGGTCCCCGGGTTGACCACGGTGCCGATCGACGCCTGCCCCATCCGCCCGGCACGCAGCGCCGCAATTTCTTCCTGGGCACGGCCGATCTCCGACATCGCCGCGCGCGCGCGCCGGATCAGCACATGCCCGTACCAGGTCGGCTCGACACCGCGGGCATGCCGCTCGAACAGTTTCACCCCCAGCATCTCTTCCATCTCGGCCAGCAGCTTGGAGGCGGCCGGTTGCGTCATGCTGGCGGCCTCGGCCGCGCGCAGTACCGAGCGCTGTTCGTGCAGATGCAGCAGCAGCAAGAGTTGACGGGTTTTCAGGCGGGCTGCGTTGAACCAGGGAGTACCGGAATTTGCCATGGGGTGCGGTTGCGGCCGTGTATTCGTCGGAGGAATAGAATATGCCGAAAATTTCATTTGCAGCACATATCTCACCGCGCGAGGCTAGCGCTCGCCGCAGCAGGAGCCCCTACCTCCCGGGCGCGGCCAGAACAGACGTGACCCGCCTCGACCAGGCGATAACACGCACGCCATGAACGCGGAGGTGGACGACGATGACCGCAACTTGCCGGCCACTTGCGGGCCGTAGCGGCATGCGTGTGCATGCCGGGCATGCCCATCGGCATTGCATCGCGGCGCTGCCACTGCACTTCGTTTTTCTCCCCGGATTGCGCATTGGCGGCAACCTGTCGTCTGCGCAGTTGCGCAAGCTCCCCCGACGTTGCCGGCCACTCGGTCGCCAACGGCCGCTTTCCGCTCTATCGCGAGTAACCGCATGACCTCAGACACCACCGCCAGCCTGTTCGCCCTACCGCTGATCGCCATCCTGCGTGGCATCACGCCGGAAGAGACGCCCGACCATGTCGGCGCGCTGATCGACACCGGCTTCGATGCGATCGAGATTCCGCTCAATTCGCCGCGCTGGGAGCAAAGCATCGCCCTGGCCCAGCAGACCTATGGCGAACGCGCCTGGATCGGTGCCGGCACCGTACTGCGCAACGAAGACGTGGACACCCTGGCCGAGATCGGTGCGCGCTTCATCGTCACCCCGAATACGCGCCCCAGCCTGATCCGCCATGCAGTGGCGCGCGGGCTGACCGTGGTGGCCGGCTTTGCCACCGCCAGCGAGGCCTTCGACGCCATCGACGCCGGTGCCACCATCCTGAAGCTGTTTCCGGCAGCCACCTATGGCGCGGCGCATGTGCGCGCCCTGCGCTCGGTGCTGCCCACCCACATCCCGGTCTACGTGGTCGGCGGCGTCAGCCCGCAGACTCTGGCCGGCTTCATCGCCCAGGGCGCTGCCGGTGCGGGCATCGGCGGCGAACTGTACAAGCCCGGCCAATCCCTCGAAACAACCCAGACGCATGCACGCATGTTCGTGCAGGCCTACCAGGAACTGCAAGGATGAAGATCACCCGCCTCACCACCTACCACGCTGCACCGCGCTGGCTGTTCCTCAAGGTCGAAACCGACGAGGGCATCACCGGTTGGGGCGAGCCGGTCATCGAAGGCCGCGCGCGCAGCGTGGAAGCGGCCGTGCACGAACTGGCCGGCTACATCGTCGGCAAGGATCCGGCACGCATCAACGACCTGTGGCAGACCATGTACCGCGCCGGCTTCTATCGCGGCGGTGCCATCCTGATGAGCGCCATCGCCGGTATCGACCAGGCGCTGTGGGACATCAAGGGCAAGGCGCTGGGCGTGCCGGTGTACGAGCTGCTGGGCGGGCTGGTACGCGATCGCATGAAGACCTACCGCTGGGTCGGCGGCGACCGCCCCGGCGCCATCATCCAGCAGATTACCGACTACCGCGCGCTGGGCTTTGACACCTTCAAGTTCAACGGCACCGAGGAAATGAAGCTGATCGACAGTGCGCGCGCAGTCGATGCGGCGGTGGTCAAGGTCGCCGAAATCCGCGAAACCTTCGGCAACGCCATCGATTTCGGCATCGACTTCCACGGCCGCGTCGGCGCGCCGATGGCCAAGGCGCTGCTGCGCGAGCTGGAGCCGTTCAAGCCGCTGTTCGTCGAGGAACCGGTGCTGGCCGAGCAGGCCGAGTACTACCCGCGCCTGGCCGCGAGCACCTCGATTCCGCTGGCGGCCGGCGAGCGCATGTTCTCGCGCTTCGAATTCAAGAACGTGCTGTGCGCCGGCGGCATCGGATGGCAGTATCGCTGCCCTGCCCAAGCCTGGGCTCGGTGTGGAGATCGACGAAGCCATGCTCAAGCGCGCCAACGAAAATCCGCCGGACTGGCGTAACCCGGTGTGGCGTCACGCCGATGGCAGCATCGCCGAATGGTGAGCACGCCCGAACACACCGCCGCGCTGGCGGTCGACAGCCGCTGCACGCACGGCGAAGGCGTGATCTGGTGCCAACAGCGCCAGGCGCTGTACTGGGTCGACATCGTTGAAAAGCGCCTGTGGCGGCATCATCCGGCCACGGCGCAATCGCGCTACTGGACACTGCCCGATCGACCGGGCTGCCTGGGCCTGATGGACGATGGCCGCGTGCTGGTCGCGTTGGCCAAGACAGTTGGGGTGGTCGATCCGGACAATACGGACGCCGACGCGCTGCCATTCGAAAAACTGGCCGATGTGGAGGCGGACAACCCGCTCACCCGCAGCAACGATGGCCGCGTCGACCGGCATGGCAATCTGGTGTTCGGCACCATGGACGAACACGACAGCAAGGCCGCACGCGGCGCGTTCTACCAGTTTTCGCTGCGGCACGGCTTGCGTGCGCTGCCGTTGCCGGGTGTGTCCATTCCCAACTCGATCTGCTTCAGCCTCGACGGCCGCACCTTGTACTACTGCGATTCGGTGCGCCCGCAGATCCTGTGCTGCGATTACGACCCGGAGACGGCGCAGACCAGCAACACGCGCGTGTTCACCACCCTGGATCGCGACGACGCCGAACCGGATGGCTCGATCATCGACAGCGAAGGCCACCTGTGGAATGCGCAGTGGCGCGCCTGCCGCGTGGTGCGTTACCGCCCCGACGGCAGCGTGGAGCGCATCGTGCAATTGCCGATCAAGCACCCCACCTGCAGCGCGTTCGGCGGCGCGGCGCTGGATCGCCTGCACGTGATCTCCTCGCGCCTGGACCATAGCGCCGAAGAACTCGCGCGCATGCCCGAAGCCGGCAGCCTGTTCGTGTGCGACCTCGCCATCGCCGGCCTGCCCGAAAGCCGGGTGACCAGCGCATGATCGCCGTCGACTGGGGGACCAGCAGCCTGCGCGCCTACCTGCTCGACGCGAGCGGCACCGTGCTGGAACAGCGTCGCGGCAGCGACGGCATCCTCGCCTGCCAGGGACGCTTCGCCGACGTGTTGAGCGCATTGATCGATGGCTGGGAGGGCCCGGTACTGCTGTCGGGCATGATCGGCAGCCGCAATGGCTGGGTCGAACAGGCCTACCTGCCCTGCCCCACCGACGCTGCGGCCCTGGCAGCGGCCATGCGCCGCTACGACGACCTGCTGCCCGGCCGCACGCTGTGGTTCGTGCCCGGCGTCAGCACCGGCGAGCGGACCGGCGTGCCCGACGTGATGCGCGGTGAGGAGACCCAGCTGGTCGGCCTGCTCGCCAGCCTGGGCCAGGGCGATCACGTGGCCTGCCTGCCGGGCACGCACAGCAAATGGGCCACGCTCGCCGACGGCCAGCTGACCGACTTCGCCACCGTCATGACCGGCGAACTGTATGCAGTGCTGTGCCAGCACAGCATCCTCGGCAAGCTGATCCCCGACGCCCACGCCGAGCTCGACGCGCCCGCGTTCCTGCTCGGCATCGAACGCAGCGCCGGACCGGGCGGGCTCAGCCACCACCTGTTCGGCACCCGCACGCTGGGCCTGTTCGACCGCCTGGACGCGCAGGCCCTGCCCTCGTACCTGTCCGGCCTGTTGATCGGCCACGAGCTACGCGAGCACCGCGGCACGCACGCCACCGTGCACCTGGTCGGCAGCCCTGCGCTGGCGCAGCGCTACGCGCTGGCGTTGCAGCATGTCGGTGTTGACAGCCAGTTGCACCCGGAAGATCTGGCTGCGACAGGGTTGTTCGCGCTGGCCAGACAGCGCGGGCTGGTTTGAGGTAAGCCTCTCTCCCGCCGGGGCGAGAAAGCACGCGCCGCACGCGTGGGCCGGCGCAAAGCGCGGATCGGGATGAGGGTACGGGGCGAAGCCACGACCCCACTTGGTATGTCACTTGCGAAGACGCGTGGCGACGTGTTTGACGTCGCAGGCGGCGACAACGTCCGAGGCGCCCCTCATCCGGCGCTGCGCGCCACCTTACTCCCGAAGGGAGAAGGAACTGAAAGCCCCTCTCCCGGCGGGAGAGGGATTCAAGATCACCAACTCCACACCCATCCCCCGACTGCTTTAGAATCGACAGGCTAAACGCCGGATTTCGCCATGCCTTTTGTTGTCACCGAAAACTGCATCAAGTGCAAATACACCGACTGCGTCGAGGTCTGCCCGGTGGATTGCTTCCACGTCGGCCCGAACTTTCTGGTCATCGACCCGGACGAGTGCATTGACTGCACCCTGTGCGAGCCGGAATGCCCGGCCAACGCGATCTACCCGGAAGACGACGTGCCGGCTGGCCAGGAAGGTTTCGTTGCGCTCAACGCCGAGCTCGCCAAGGCCTGGCCGGTGCTGACCGTGCGCCAGGAACCACTGCCCGATGCCGCCGAGTGGGATGGCAAGCCGAACAAGCTGCCGCTGCTGCAGCGCTGAGGCCGCCGTCGGCGTACTCTGCCAGCCCCTCACCGCAAGCATTGCAAAAGAAAACGGGCGCCTCAGGCGCCCGTTTTGCTGTCCGGCCGTGCTGCAACCACTCAGCCGCCGAGCTTGCTCTTCAGCGAGGAGATCACCGCCACCGGCGCTGCCGCCGTGGCCGGCATGCCGCGCGGGTCCACCGCCGACACATAGCTGCCCGCGTCGACCTTGACCACGCGCACCAGGAAGCTGGAACCCTCGTAGCTCACGTCGTAGGAGCCGAGCATCTGCGCCTTGCTGGCGATGGTCAGGCCCGGAATATCGGCCAGCGCCGCGCCCACCTTGGCAAACACCTCGTCGCGCTCGCCCGGCACGGTGAAACCGCTGTTGGCGCTCGCCGACGGCGGCATGTTGCTGTTCTGCTGCGTGGTGGAGGCCAGGGTCGGCACCTTCATCGCACCGGAGGTGTCGGGCAGGTTCAGGTCCGGCGGCACTTCCAGCGGACGGGCTTCCGGCGCCAGCGCATAGTCACCGCGCGCGCCCTTGTGGAACCAGCTGCAACCGCTCGTGGCGGCGACAGTGGCGGTCGCCAGCAACGCAAGCGACAGCACGCGGACGGGGGAAACGGAATGACGCATCGATAGATCTCCTGGGTCAGGCCGCGAGCATTTCGCGGCTGGAAAGCGCTTCCAACGCAGCGGCGTCGGCGGCAAGGCGGTCGGCGGCAGGCTGGTGCGCCGCAGAAAGTGGCAGCAGCGGCAGGCGCAGGCCGTGCCCGATCCCGGCGCGCTGCAGCAGCGCCTTGACCGGGATGGGATTGGATTCGATCCCGCAGAAGCTGTGGTATTCGCTCAGGCGTGCGTCCCAGGCCAGGGCGGCCTCGCGCTGGCCGTTCCGCGCCAGATCGCACAGGCGCCGGTAGGCCGAGGGCAAGGCATTGGACGCCACCGAGACCAGGCCATCGGCGCCGGCCAGCATCGCCTGCGCTGCACTGCCGTCGTCGCCGCTGAGCATCACGAAGGAGGCACTGCGCAGCGCAACCAGCGCGGCCACGCGCTCGGATTCGCTGCGGGCTTCCTTGATGCCGACGATATTCGGATGCCACACCAGCTCGGCCACCGTCTCCGGCAGCAGGTCGCAACCGGTGCGGCCCGGCACGTTGTACAGCACCACCGGCAGCCCGCCCTGATCGGCAACCGCCTCAAAATGCGCTTTCAATCCGGCCTGGGTCGGGCGCACGTACGGCGGCGTCACCACCAGCGCGTACTGCGCGCCCAGCGCCGCGGCGCGCCGCGTCTGCGCGATGGTCTTGGCCGTGCCGGACAGGCCGGTACCGGCCAGCACCGGCACGCGGCCGGCCACCTGGGCCACCGCTGCGCGCAGCAGCGTGTCGTATTCGTCGTCGCTCAGGGCGGCCGCTTCGCCGGTGGAGCCGGCGACCACGACTCCCTGCACGCCACCGTGCAGCTGCTGCTCCAGCAGCCGCCGCCAGGCATCCAGGTCGAGTGCGCCATCGGGACCGAAGGGGGTTGCCAGCGCGGTGATGATGCCGGAAAGGGACAAGATTCTGCTGCTCTTACGTGACAGGAAAGGCCCGCGCGCACGCGGGTTGAAACCGCCTGCATGTTACTTGCGGCGCGAAAGCACGGGCAAGTATGCTGGTCACCGCCAGGGCGACTGCCCCGGCGGCCATTCAGCCTGATGCAATGCCGGAAGCCCCTTTGACCGACTCGACTCCCCGGCCTTCGCCGACCGAAAACCACCTCCTGATCAACGCCTACACGACGCATCCGGAGTCCCCCCTGTTGCCCGTCACCCGCCGCATCGCCGACAGCGGCTGCAATCTCGTGGACGCCCGCCTGGCCACGGTGGGGCGCGATGTCTCGGTCACCGCACTGGCCACCGGCTCCTGGGATTCGGTCGCCAAGCTCGAAGCCATGCTGACCCGGCTCGAACGCGAGGAAGGCCTGAAGCTGGTGTGGTACCGCACCGGGCCCAAGCAGGCGCAGTCCAACCTGCTGCCGTACATCGTCGAGGTGATCGCCGCCGACAAGCCCGGCATCCTGTTCCAGCTGGCCGACTTCTTCGACCGCCAGGGCATCACCATCGAAAACCTGCAGAGCACCCGTTACCGCGCGATGCAGACCGGCGCGGAGATGTTCTCGGCGCAGGTGACCATCGGCGTGCCGGCCAACATGCACATCGCCGCCTTGCGCGATGATTTCCTGGAATTCTGTGATCACCTCAATCTCGACGCGATCATGGACCCGATGAAGTTCTGAGGCAGGAGTTCTCCATGGCCATCGCGATGTCCGCGCTGAAACAGATGTTCGACCACATCCGCTCCGAGACCGACTGGAATCTGGACGGCCCGCTGCGCTGGGAATATTTCTTCGCCGACCCGGCGCAACAACCGCTGCAACAGCTCGCCGAACAGCTGACCAAGGACGGCTACCGCGTCATCGACATCTTCCTCGGCGAACGCGACGAAGACGATGGCGACGATGAAGAGTCGTACTTCCTGCATGTGGACAAGCGCGAACATCACACGCTGGAATCGCTGAATCAGCGCAATGCGCAGTTCGACGCGCTCGCCAACCGTTTCCATGTGGCTGCTTATGATGGGATGGACGTCGGGCCGGCCTGATCGGCCGCTGACCGCCTCTCCCCTTCAGGCCGAGCAACGATGACCGACGCTGCAACCGAACTTCCTGCCGCAACCCTCGACCTGCCGCTGGCCTTGTCCGGCGGCACCCAGACCAGCCTGCGCGACCAGGCCGGCAAGTGGCTGGTGATCTACTTCTATCCCAAGGACAGCACCCCCGGCTGCACCACCGAAGGCCTGGACTTCAACGCATTGCTGCCGCAGTTCAAGAAGGCCGGCGCCGCAGTGCTGGGCGTCTCGCGCGACTCGGTGAAGTCGCACGACAACTTCTGCGCCAAGCAGGGATTTGCCTTCCCGCTGGTCAGCGATGGCGACGAGGCCCTGTGCCGCGCCTTCGACGTGATCAAGGAAAAGAACATGTACGGCAAGCAGGTGCTCGGCATCGAGCGCAGCACCTTCCTGCTCTCGCCCGAGGGGCGCATCGTGCAGGAATGGCGCAAGGTCAAGGTGGCCGGCCATGCCGACGCCGTGCTGGCCGCGTTGAAGGCGCACGCCGAACAGTGACACCCCTCGCTTCCCGCGTCCTCCATCACCCTGCCCCGGCAGGCGTGATGGCTCGCCCCTGCTCCATCACTTGGAAGACCCAATGACCCGAGGCAAGCGCATCTACGTGCTGGACACCAACGTGCTGATGCACGATCCCACCGCGCTGTTCAAGTTCGAGGAACACGATGTGTTCCTGCCGATGCAGGTGATCGAGGAGCTGGACAACGCCAAAAAGGGCACCTCCGAAGTCAGCCGCAACGCGCGCCAGGTCAGCCGCTTCCTGGACGAACTGCTGGAAAACACCAATGCCGAGCAGATCCAGGCCGGCATCCTGCTGAGCCATCCGCAAGGCATCCAGCTCAAGGGCCAGGCCGCGATCGGCCGGCTGTATTTCCAGATCCACCCGATCGAGCCGGGCCGCACCTTCGGCGCGATGCTGCCGGACAACAAGATCCTGGCCTCGGTGCTGGCGCTGCGCGAAGAAAATCCGGACGTACCGGTCATCCTGGTGTCCAAGGACATCAACCTGCGCATCAAGGCTTATATCAGCGGCCTGGTCGCCGAGGACTACCAGAACGACCGCGCGCTGGACGATTTCAGCCTGCTGTTCACCGGTGCGATCGAACTGCCGGAGGATTTCTGGCAGAAGCACAACGAAGACCTGCGCAGCTGGAACGAGCGCGGCCGCACCCATTACGAGATCGTGCTGGCCGAGGACGAGGACTGGTATCCCAGTCAGTACCTGTACCTGCCGGGCGACGACGAGGTGGAACTGCGGGTGGCGCGGGTCGGCGGCGGCAAGGCCACGCTGTGCCTGGTCGACGACTTCCGCAACACCCAGCACGCGGTGTGGGGCATTGCGGCGCGTAACCGTGAGCAGAATTTTGCGCTCAATGCCTTGATGGATCCGGAGATCGACTTCGTCACCCTGCTCGGCACCGCGGGCACCGGCAAGACCTTGCTCGCGCTGGCTGCCGGCCTGGCCCAGACCATGGACCAGCAGCGCTACCGCGAAATCATCATGACCCGCGCCACGGTCAGCGTCGGCGAAGACATCGGCTTCCTGCCAGGCACCGAAGAAGAAAAGATGACCCCGTGGATGGGCGCACTGACCGACAACCTGGAAGTGCTCACCCACAACCAGGACGGCGGCGCCTGGGGGCGTGCGGCCACCAACGACCTGCTCGCCAGCCGCATCAAGATCCGCTCGATGAACTTCATGCGCGGGCGCACTTTTCTGTCGCGCTACCTGATCCTGGATGAGGCGCAGAACCTCACCCCCAAGCAGATGAAGACGCTGATCACCCGTGCCGGCCCCGGCACCAAGATCGTGTGCCTGGGCAACGTCGAACAAATCGACACGCCCTACCTCACCGAAACCACCTCCGGCCTGACCTACGCAGTGGACCGCTTCAAGGCCTGGCCGCACAGCGCGCATATCACGCTGCGCCGTGGCGAACGCTCGCGTCTGGCCGACTTCGCCTCGGAGGTGCTGTGATGCACAGGCTGCGCGGCGCGGCGGCACTCGCCGTGATGGCACTGGCCGGCTGCGCGACCGCGCCGCCGCCAGCGAGCGTGCCGACCAACCTCAAGAACGGGCAGTCCTGGGTCATCACCCGCCAGGGCATCGCCGAGCAGGTGCTGGACACCTGCTCGCGCGACAGCCCGGCGCGGCATCCGGGCCAGGTCACCGGCTACTGGACACCGAGCCAGCAGCAGATCGAACAGCTCGAATCCAGGCAGGATGCCTTGACGCCGACCATCCCCGAGCCGCGCGATTTCGATCGCCAGTACGTGGGCGTGGTGGTCCAGGGCCAGCAGCTGATCTACATCAACGCCTTCAAACTCCCGAACGATCCGCCGGTGAAACCGGCCAAGGAAGCGATCCGGGTGTGCGATGGCGGCAGTGCCTTCTGGGGGGCGCTGTACGATCCGCAAACCGGCGCGTTCTCGCAGATCGCCGTCAACGGTACGCCCTGACCGGCGATGGGAATCCTGCTGCCGCGCTGGGTCTGGATCGGCGCGGTGGCGTTGTCGGGCGTGGCCGGCATGGTCAACGTGGTCGGCTACCTGGGCTCCGAGCATCAGGTGGTCAGCCACCTCACCGGCACCACCAGCCTGCTCGGCGTGGCCCTGGTGCAGAACAGCGCACCGGAGATCGGCTTTCTCTGGGGCATCCTGATCGCGTTCTGCGCAGGCGCCATGCTCAGCGGCCTGATCATCCAGGACGATGTCCTGCGGCTGGGACAGCGCTACGGCGCGGCGCTGCTGCTCGAGGCGCTGCTGTTGCTGGCCGCAATCCCGCTGTTCAAGCTGCATCATGTCGGCGGCGCGCTGGTCGCCGCAGGCGCCTGCGGCCTGCAGAACGCCATGGCCACCACCCTCAGCGGCGCGGCGGTCCGCACCACCCATCTGAGCGGCATGTTCACCGACCTGGGCATCGGCCTGGGACATCTGCTGCGCGGGCGCCCGCTGCAGGTGCGCCGGCTCACGCTGAGCGGGCTGATCATCGGCGGCTTTCTCGGCGGCAGCATGCTCGGCACCTGGCTGTTCCAGCGCTGGCACTACGACGCGCTCTACCTGCCGGCCGGCCTCACCGGAGTGACCGGTGCCGGCTACGTTGGCTACCTGCAATGGCGTCGCTGGCGCACGCGCTGATCCGCACATCCGCCAGGCAGCAGTGCAGAATCCCCCCATGACCACGTCCAGCACGCTGTCCGCCCTGACCATCGCCGGCTCCGATTCCGGCGGTGGTGCCGGCATCCAGGCCGACCTCAAGACCTTTGCCGCGCACCGCGTGCACGGCTTGTCGGCGATCGCCGCATTGACCGCGCAGAACACCCGCGCCGTCACTGCCGTGCATATCCCCCCGGTCGCGTTTCTGCGGGCGCAGATCGATGCCTGCTTTGCGGACTTCGAGATTCAGGCGGTCAAGCTCGGCATGCTCGCCAACGCCGAGGTCATCCATTGCGTGGCCGATCTGCTCGACATCCACCGTCCATCGTTCGTGGTGCTCGACCCGGTGATGGTGTCCACCAGTGGCGCCCGCCTGCTCGAAGACGCCGCGCTGGAGGCCCTGCGCACGCGCCTGCTGCCGCTGGCCACGCTGGTCACACCCAATACGCCCGAAGCCGAACTGCTGACCGGCCGCCGTATCGACGGTAGCGATGCCGCCGAGCATGCCACCGCCGCCCTGCTCGACCTCGGCGCGCAGGCGGTGTTGCTCAAGGGTGGCCATCTGCTCGAAGGCGCGCGGGTGATCGATCGCTTCGATGACGGCGTCACCCAGGACGTGTTCTTGCATCCGCGCCTGCAGGTGGATGCGCACGGCACCGGCTGCAGCCTGTCGGCGGCCATTGCCGCACAGCTGTGCCAGGGCCTGTCGCTGCTCAACGCCTGTGAAGCGGCCATCGACTACATCGCGCGCGCCATCCGCCTCGGCCACAGTCCGGGGCATGGCGAGGTGCTGGTACTGGACCATTTCGGCGCCGCGCCCAGCCCATGAGCGCGCACGCCAGCACGCTCGCCGTGGCCGCCGCGGATGGACATGCCTGGCAGGTGCTGCGCCACGCACCGGCGCGGCCGATCGCCAGCCTGCTGTGGCTGCCGGCACTGGGCGGTGCCGCGCGGCACTACCAGCCGCGCGCTGCTCGACCTGCATGACCCGCAGCTGCCGTGCGTGCTGGGCGGTCATAGCCTGGGCGGCCAACTGGCTTGCTGCCATGCCGCGTTGCAGCCGGCCCGGATCGCACAGCTGTGGCTGGTCGCCAGCGGCTCGCCGTACTGGCGTAATTTTCCGGTACCGATGCGCTACGGCCTGCCGCTGATCTTCCGGCTGCTGCCATGGCTGGCACGCACGCAAGGCGTGCTGCACGGGCGAGCCCTCGGGTTTGGCGGCACCGAGGCGCGCAGCCTGATCGCCGATTGGGCGCAGGTCGGTCGCAGCAATCGCTATCGTGCGGCAGGCACGTCGTGGGATCTCGAGCAGGCGCTGGGCCAACTCGATCTGCCGATCAGCGCAGTGACCTTCGCACGCGACTGCTTCGGCCCGCCCTTCGCCTTGCAGGCCCTGCTGCAGAAAATGCCGCAGGCACATGCCGAACGTGTCGCCTTGGACGATGCGCAACTGGGCGCGCGCAGCGATCACTTCGCATGGATGAAGACGCCTGCCGCCGTGGCCGCCGCGCTGCAGCGGCGTCTTGGCGATGGGGGTGGCGACAAGCTAATGTCACAAAGGGATTGACGAGGACTCCGGGCATCCGCATAATTCCGCTCCTGACGATGCGCCCGTAGCTCAGTTGGATAGAGTACCTGGCTACGAACCAGGCGGTCGGGAGTTCGAATCTCTCCGGGCGCACCATCTTCAGAACAACAAGAGACAGCCTTCAACCGCTGTCTTTTTAGTTACAGGGGTCCGATCGCATCGCGACGGATCTGCAAGTCAGAAATGCAAGTCAAAACAAGATAATGCGCCCGTAGCTCAGTTGGATAGAGTACCTGGCTACGAACCAGGCGGTCGGGAGTTCGAATCTCTCCGGGCGCACCAATCTTGAAGAAAACGACCAGCTTGCTGGTCATTTTTTTGCCTGTCGTTCGAGTGCACGGCGTGGCTGCGCTGTTGCCACGCGGCGAACGCGACGCAGCAAGTGCCAAGATCAGCACCCGCGCCGCAGAACAGCGCCTCACTGCGGCGAGGCCATCGCACCCAGCACATCGGTCCGGGAAACCACCGCCACCGGCAGCAGCGAGGTCACCGGATGCCCGGCGTCGCGCCATGCATCCAGCCCACCCAGCAACGGCCGCACGTCGCGATATCCGCGCTCGCGCATCCGACCGGCCAACCACGCCGCCGACACCTCGTCCGGACACGCGCAATAAATCACCACACTGCGCTCGCGCGGCACGCTGGCCAGGATCTGCGCAAGCTGACGCTCGTCGGCAAACACCGCGCCGGGAATCGTGTACGGCTGCAGATCGCGATGGCCCGGCGCACGGATATCCAGCACCGTCGGCCGTAGCGCTTCGTCGCCATTCAGCAGCGGCACCAGCTCGTCCACCGCGATACGCGCGTGCTCCAGCGAGCGCAGCAAGGTCTGCCGCCGCCACCAGCGCCAGCCGACATAGCAGGCCAGCAGCGCCGCCAGCACCACCACCGCGCCGGACCCCAGCTCGGACAGGAACGCCAGCACGTCCTGCACCTGATCGGCGAACAGCGCCCCCAGGCTCAGGCCGGACAGCGCCCACAAGGCGGCGCCGAACGCGTCGTAGCGCAGAAACGCCAACCGTACCTGGCTGGCACCGGCCATCGGCACCGACACCATCGACAGGCCGGGCACGAACTTGGCCACCGCCAGCACGCGCACGCCCCAGCGCGAGAAGAATCGCTCGGTCTGCTTCATGCAGGTGTCGCGCGACAACGACAGGCGGCACAGCGACTGCAAGGTGCGGTTGCCGAAGCGGCGGCCGGCCAGATACCAGGCCAGATCACCCAGCAGGCTTGCCAGTACCGACACACCCCACGCCGCCAGGCCTGCCAGCCAGGCATCGCTGCCGCCCGCCAGCGCGTAGCCTGCGCCCACCAGCACCAACGTCGGCAGTGCCGGGACCGGCAGCCCGAGCGACAACGCCAGCACGTTGGCGAACACCAGTGCCAATCCGTACTGTTCGATCAAGCCTTGCATGCGGGGATCCTGCGCGACGGCAAGCGGGCATTATCCGCGCTTGCCTAGCCGCGCGACTGCCCGGCGGCAACGGAACGATACGTTTCGGCCAGCGACTGCGACCAGTGCTCGAACAGCCCCTCGCTACGCAACGCCTGGCGCCACCAGTTCAGGGCCTCGCCCTCCTCGCTCGGCCGCCACGCCAGGTAAAAGGTTTCATCGGCCTTGCGCGTCTCCACCGGCACCTCCTGCAAGCGACCATCCTGCAACGCACCGCGCGCGTACGGCTCGGGCAGGAAGCCATAGCCCACACCGGCCAGTTGCAGCAGCAGCTTGGTGTGCATGTCCGGTACCGTCAGCACATCGCGCCCGGACAACAGTCCCACGGTACGCGGCAGCAACCGCCGCGCCGAATCGGCCACCGCGATCGCGCGGTGGTCGGCCAGCTCGGCCGGCCCCAGCAAGCGGGCGCCCGCCAACGGATGGCCGGCCGCCACCGCAAACACGAACCGCACACTGCCGATCGGCTCGGCGACATAGCCGCCACCGCTTGGCCCCTCGCCTGCCGCCACGATCAGGTCCACCCGCCGGTCCAGCAAGGCCTCCCAACCGCCTGAAAGCGATTCGCTCAGGACCCGCAGCCGCGTGCTGTCGGCCACCTGGTAGAACGCCAGGATCTGCGCCTGCAGCAGTGCCGCAGGCAGGATCGCATCCAGCCCGATCGCAAAGTCCGATTCCCAGCCCGAGGCCACCCGCCGCACCCGCACTTCCAACTCCTGCGCCGCACGCAACAGGTGGCGGCCTTCGCGCAGCAGTTCGCGCCCGGCCTGGGTAGGGGTCGCCTTCGGCCCAAAGCGCTCGAACAGCTGCACGCCCAGATCCTCTTCCAGCTTGGCCACCGTGTAGGAGATGGTCGAGGGCACCTTGAACAACACCTTGGCAGCGGCGGCGAATGACCCACGGCGGTCGATCGCATCCAGAATCTGCAACGCTTCCAGGCTGATTTTCATTGTTCGATTTTTTCGATGATATTGGCCAAATCCACTCGCTTTTTCTTCGTCATGCAGAAGCGGAGACTACGCATCAAGCCGCTGGCACACCGATTCACATCCCGGCGCCAACTCGAATCTACCAAGAGAAGCAGCATGTTGAATGTCCGCAAGAGCGAAACCCGTGGCCGCGCCGAGCATGGTTGGCTGTCCTCGCGCCATACCTTTTCCTTCGCCAGCTACCACGACCCGCGCCACATGGGCATCGGCCCACTGCGGGTGATCAACGAAGACAAGGTGACCCCGGGCGAAGGCTTCGGCACCCACGCCCACCGCGACATGGAGATCATTTCCTACGTCCTGGGCGGCGCGCTGGAACACAAGGACAGCATGGGCACCGGGTCGGTCCTGCACTACGGCGACGTGCAGCGCATGAGCGCCGGCAGCGGCGTCACCCACAGCGAGTTCAATCATTCGGCCAGCGAGCCGGTGCACTTCCTGCAGATCTGGGTGATGCCCGAACGCGCCGGGATCGAGCCGAGCTACGAAGAAAAGCACTTCGACACCGACAGCAAGCGCAACCAGCTGCGCCTGATCGCCTCGCCGGGCGGTGACGATGGCTCGCTGCGCCTGCATCAGGATGCACGGCTGTATGCGTCGATTCTCGATGGCGACGTCCGCCTGCAGCAACCGCTGGCTGAAGGCCGCATCGGCTATGTGCAAGTGGCCCGCGGCAGCCTCACCGTCAACGGGCAGGTGTTGTCTGCCGGCGATGCGGCGCAGGTCATCGGCGAGCCGCAGATCGTCCTGGCCGACGCACGCGATGCCGAAGTGCTGGTATTCGATCTGCCCAAGTAACCGGACACACGCGCCCCCCCCCTCGCCGACAGCTGGGGGAAGCAGAGAACGAGCGGCGCCTTGCTTCGGCGGGGCGCCGTCTTCTTGTCTTGCGCAGGCACCGGCCTGCCTGGCCGTTTGCGGTTGCGCTGACCTGCGGCCATCGCCCACGCCCGGCATTGGCGGTGGCGATGCGGCGACCACGTGAGCTGGATGTACCGGGAAGGCGACCGATCGCCCACGTCCCGCAGGCAGGCCGAGCGGATGGAGTGAAGCCTCGATTCGTCCATGCCGGCTTTCAGGCCATTGGCCTGTCTTTGCGCAGTGCTCCGGCGCCGTGTCGGTGACGCGACACCAAGACCGAGGCCGCTCAGCGTCATGCAGCCTGCGGGGGGACCCGCTGCGCGGCGGCATCCGCACTGGCGACTTGCGGCACGGCGCCCTCGGCATCGCCGTTGACCAGCGCGAACAACGCATCGGCATCGGCCTCCAGCACGCGCGCCGAACGCGCCAGGTCATCCACCATCTGCGCCTGGTCACGCGCCTGCACGCCGATCGATTGCAAGGCAGTGTTGGCGGTGGAAATATCCTGCGCCTGCTCATGGCTGGCAGCGGCAATCTGTTCCACCGTCGCGGTGACGCGCAGCACCGATGTCACCAGATCCTGCATCACCACACCGGCCTGCTCGGCCAGCCGCGTTCCATCGCCCACCTGGTCGGTCGCATTGTCGATCAACGAGCGGATCTCCCTGGCCGACACGCTGCAGCGCTGCGCCAGGCTGCGCACTTCGGTGGCCACGACCGCAAACCCACGCCCCTGTTCGCCGGCACGCGCGGCCTCCACGGCTGCGTTGAGCGCCAGGATATTGGTCTGGAAGGCGATGCCGTCGATGACCTCGATGATCTGCCCGATCCGGTCGGTGGCCGAACGTATGCCGGCGGTGGTCTGCACCACTGCGGCGATGACATCGGCACCGCGCCGCGCCACTGCTGCAGACTCTTCGGCCATACGCTGCGCCGAGCCGGCGTTCTCGGAGTTGGTGCGCACAGTGGCGGCCAGCTGATCGATGGTGCTGGAGGTCTGCGCCACTGCGCCGGACTGCGCAGAAACGCGCTTGACCAGTTCCTGGTTACTGACGGAAATATGGTGCGATTCGCGTTGCACGTTCTGCGCAATGCTCATGGTCTGCCGCATGAGGTCGCGCATGCGCTCGGCCGAGCGCACCTGATCGGTCACATCGGTAGCGTACTTGACCACCTTGTACGGCCGCCCGGAGACATCCAGGATGGGGTTATAGGACGCCTGGATCCACACCGGGCTGCCATCCTTGCGCAGGCGGCGGTAACGCCCGGCGTCGAACTGGCCACGCGCCAGTTTCGCCCAGAAATGCCGGTAGTCCTCCGACGCGCGAAAGGCCGCATCGACGAAGATCCCATGATGCTGGCCGATCGCCTCCTCCGGCGTATAGCCCAGGATCGCCAGGAAGTTGTCGTTGGCAGTCAGCACCCGGCCCGCCAGATCGAACTCGATCACCCCCATCACCTTGTCGATGGCCTGGATGCGACCATCCGCATCGGCCGATTCGATCACCTGGCGGGTCACGTCGGTGGCGTACTTGACCACCTTGTATGGCCGCCCGTGCTCGTCGAGCACCGGGTTGTAGGAGGCCTGGATCCAGACGTCCTGGCCATTCTTGCCGACGCGCTTGTAGCGGCCGGCGTCGAACGCACCGCGCCCGAGCGATTCCCAGAACGCGTGATACGCCACCGACTGACGCGTGGCCGCATCCACGAACATGCCATGGTGCTTGCCGCGGATCTCGTCCAGCCGGTACCCCATGACCTGCAGGAAATTCTGGTTGGCATCGAGCACCGTGCCATCGAGCGAGAACTCGATCACGGCCATCACCTTGTCGATCGCGTCGATCCGCCCCTCGAAATCGGCGGTCTGGCGCACCTGCTCGGTGATGTCGGTGGCGTACTTCACCACGCGATACGCCTTGCCCGAACGATCGAGCAAGGGATTGTAGGAGGCATTGATCCAGACCTCGCGGCCACGCTTGTCCACCCGGCAGAAGCGCCCGGCATTGAAGTCCCCGCGGCGCAACGCATCCCAGAACTGGCGATAGCTTTCGCTGTCGCAGTCGTTTGGGGTGACGAACATTCGGTGATGCTGGCCGACCACCTCCTCCAGCCGGTATCCCATCAACGAAAGGAAGTTCTGGTTCGCATCCAGGATGCGGCCATCCAGATCGAATTCGATCACCGCCATCACCCGGTCTACCGCATTGGCCTTGTGCTGCAGGCCGCGACTCGAGGAAGAGAACAGGCGTCCAAGCAGCGGTAGGCGCATCGCGTCGAAATCCGAGATATGGGTTACGTCGTTAGCGACACATGTGCGCACAACTTGATACCTGTTCGCCCGCGGTATCACCGAGCGAATCAGATGCCGGAACCTTCAACCGAGCCGAACCACTCAGTGCTCCAGGCGATGAGTGCAGCGACAGCGAAGGGAGAAGCGAACACGCAAGTCACCAGACGGTGGCCATGAACGACAACGCCGGCAGCAGGGTCATGGGCATGGAGCAATTACCCCGCCTTCAAACGTCGCTTGAGCGACTGCAGCCACAGAAGCAACGATGGCACCAGTCACCCTGCTGTGCAGGCCAAGCGAAGCTCGCAATGTCGACGCTTCCTGACGGGCGCGAGTACGACCCTATGCTCCGCCGTTGTTCGTGGCTCCCGCTCGTCGCTTGTTGCCTGAGTGCTGAGTGCTGAGTGCTCAAATCGACATCGAACATCGAACACAAAAAAACGCCCGCAAATCAATCATTTGCGGGCGTATAGAACACTGGCGGAGCGAGAGGGATTCGAACCCTCGATAGAGCTTTTGACCCTATACTCCCTTAGCAGGGGAGCCCCTTCAGCCACTCGGGCATCGCTCCAGTTTTTGCGTCCTGCCGCGATGTCCGTGGCAGGCCGCGAAGAATACCGGGTAAGAGGGGCTAACGTAAACCCTTTATGACGATCAATTCGAAGAATCGTCGCCGTGATACGCGCCAGAAGCCACCGGCTCGTCCCCACGCTGGATGCGCTGGTAAATTTCTTCGCGGTGCACAGCAACATCCTTCGGTGCGGTGATGCCAATACGCACCTGATTACCCTTGACGCCGAGCACGGTAACAGTGACCGAGTCGCCGATCATCAAGGTTTCGCCTACCCGGCGAGTGAGGATCAACATTTTGCAAATCTCCTGGAACCGGTGGGTTTCCCACCAGCATCGACGGCCTCCTGAGTGAGACGCGCCCTAGGTAAAGGGAATAGACCAGAAATGGTAGCGGGACATCCTGCTAGCCAGCAAGGCATAGCAGGACAAGTGTTCAGCCCAAGTGTTGCTTGACCCAGGAGGACACACCGTCGAGAGCGGTCGCAAGGGCGGGCCCGTCCTCGCCACCACCCTGGGCGAGATCCGGACGGCCACCGCCCTTGCCCCCGATCTGACTGGCGATATGGCCGAGGAGTTCCCCTGCCTTCACCTTGCCAGTTGGGCTCCCGTTCACGCCGGCGACCAGGGCGACCTTGCCCGCCGATGCACCGGCCAGCACGATCACCGAGTCGCCCAGCTGCTGCTTCAGGCGGTCCATCGCTTCGCGCAAGGCCTTTGCATCGAATCCTTCCAGACGCACGGCGATGACCTTGACCCCGGCCACATCGACGGCACCGGCGCCGAGATCGGCAGTCGCGCCAGAGGCCAGCTTGGCCTTCAGCGATTCCAGCTCACGCTCCAGGCGTTTCTGACGCTCGGTCAGCGCACGCACCTTGTCGACGACTTCGCCGGCATTGCCGCCCAGCAGGCCGGCTGCCTCGGACAAACGCCGCTCCTGGTCGGCAACGTACTCCAGTGCCCCCTGCCCGGTCACCGCTTCGATGCGACGCACGCCCGAAGACACGCCGCCTTCGGAAGTGATCTTGAACAGACCGATGTCGCCGGTGCGGCTCACATGCGTGCCGCCACACAGCTCGGTCGAATAACCACCCATTTTCAGCACGCGCACGCGCTCACCGTACTTCTCGCCGAACAGTGCCATTGCACCGAAATCCAGCGCTTCCTGCATGGCCATGTTGTGCACTTCGACGCTGTGGTTGGTGCGCACCTCGGCATTGACCTTGCGTTCGATCACCGCCAGTTCGTCGGCCGTGATCGGCTGGAAATGCGAGAAATCGAAACGCAGCCGGTCCGGCGCCACCAACGAGCCCTTCTGCTGCACATGCGTGCCAAGCACCTCGCGCAACGCGGCATGCAGCAGGTGCGTGGCCGAGTGGTTGAGGATGGTCTTGCCGCGGCGCTGTAAATCGATGCCCCCCGCCAGCACATCGCCCAGCGCAAGCGTGCCTTCGGTGATGCGCCCCACGTGACCGTGGAACTGGCCGGCGAACTTCTGGGTGTCAGTGACGTCGATCGACACATCGGTGTTGCTCAATTGCCCGCTGTCGCCGACCTGACCGCCGGACTCGGCGTAGAACGGCGTGCGATCGGTGAACACGATGACCTCGTCGCCGGCCTCGGCACGCTCGACCGGGCGGCCCTGCTTGAGCAGCGCAACGACCTTGAGGGCATCGGCATCATGCGCCTCGTAGCCCAGGAACACGGTCGGCGACATGGTGGCGACCAGGTCGGCCGGCAACGCAACGCCGCCACCGAACTTGCCTGCGGCACGTGCGGTTTCACGCTGGCGCTCCATGGCGAATTCGAAGCCTTCCATGTCCACGCGCAAACCGCGCTCGCGCGCGATGTCCGATGTCAGATCGACCGGGAACCCGTAGGTATCGAACAGACGGAATGCATCCTCGCCGGGGATGACGTCCCGCGACCGCGCCGCCACGTCGTCGAAGATCTTCATGCCGGCGTCCAGCGTCTCGGCAAAGCGCTCTTCTTCGGCCAGCAATGCACGCGCCACGGTCTCTTTCGCAACCGCCAGCTCTGGATAAGCTTCGCCCATCAGTTCGACCAGGGTGGGCACCATCTTGCTGAAGAACGGCTGGCGCACGCCCAGCATCCAGCCATGCCGCAGCGCACGCCGGATGATCCGGCGCAGCACATAGCCTCGCCCTTCGTTGGATGGCAGCACGCCATCGACGATCAGGAACGAACAGGCGCGGATGTGATCGGCGATGACCCGCAACGACTTGTTTTCCAGATCGCTGACGCCGGTCAGCGCGCTGGCCTTGCCGATCAGGGTCTGGAACAGGTCGATGTCGTAGTTGGTATGGACATGCTGCAGGATCGCGGCCAGCCGCTCCAGCCCCATGCCGGTATCCACGCACGGCGCCGGCAACGGCACCAGGGTGCCGTCGGGCTGGCGATCGAACTGCATGAAGACCAGGTTCCAGATTTCGATGAAACGGTCACCATCTTCGTCCGGAGAGCCCGGCGGGCCACCGGCGATATGGTCGCCATGATCGAAGAAGATCTCGGTGCAGGGGCCGCAGGGGCCGGTATCGGCCATCTGCCAGAAGTTATCCGAGGCGTACGGCGCGCCCTTGTTGTCGCCGATGCGCACGATGCGGCTTTCGGGAATGCCAATCATGTCGCGCCACAGCGCGAAAGCTTCTTCGTCGGTGTGATAGACGGTGACCAGCAGGCGGTCGGCAGGCAGCTTCCAGACCTGGGTCAGCAGCTCCCAGGCCCAGGCGATGGCGTCCTTCTTGAAGTAATCGCCGAACGACCAGTTGCCCAGCATCTCGAAGAAGGTGTGGTGACGTGCGGTATAACCCACCGAATCCAGGTCGTTGTGCTTACCGCCGGCACGCAGGCAGCGCTGCACGTCCGCGGCCCGCACATAGCTGCGCTTCTCGGCGCCAAGAAAGACGTCCTTGAACTGGACCATGCCGGAATTGGTGAACAGCAGGGTCGGGTCGTTGCCCGGGACAAGCGGTGCGGACGGCACGATGGTGTGACCCTTGCCTTCGAAAAACGCAAGGAAGTCGCTACGGATCTGGGAAGTGCTGAATTTGGCAGGTGCGTTCATGTGCTGGCATTGGGCGGGCGGCAGTCCCGGTCACCCAATGACATGTGGGCGCAGAGGAGCGGAACAACCTGAAACCACGAAGGGTAGCAGGCCTGACGCCCTCAGTCCTCAAGGTCGAAGCGCGTGGCGCTGCGAATGCTGTTGCTGTCGAAACCCCGCCGGGCCAGCAGATCGGCGGCCTTGCGCCGCTGAGGCAGATCCACCGGCCCCTGTTCGCCGAACCGACGGCGGACCAGGTCGCGCGCATTTTCGGTCCAATCGCCTTCGAACGTCGCCATCGCTGCGCTGATGGCCTCGCTGTCCAGACCGTGGGTACCGAGTTCTGCACGGATGTGCAACGGACCATAGCCCGAACTGGCCCTGTTTCGCACGACCGAGGCGGCAAAGCGTGTGTCGTCTTGCCAGCCCTCGCCCGCCAGGCGTTCAACGGCCGCCTGCGCGGCGCCCGGCTCGATCCCACGCGCCAGCAGCTTGCGATTCAATTCCTTGCGCGAGTGCTCGCGCCGCACCAGTAACCCCAATGCGCGTTGGACCGGCGTCTGCTCCTTGAACCGGCGGCCCCGCTTGGGAGCGGGCTCTTGCTCGTCCATCGTGACGTGCCCCTCGATTTATGCATCAATGCGCCGTCCCTGGCGCCTGCCCTCCTGGCCCTCGATAGATCTACCGCGAGACGCGACGGCACTGACTCCGCCGTTCCCGCGATAGAAAAACCTGAAACGACATCAACGAATCGCATCCGACGGAAGCAGAGCAGCTGAGGCCGCCACACCTTCCAGGAGAACAACGCGTTGCAGCATCCCGGTCGCGCCAGACGTCGCCAGCGTGCCCGGCCACCAAGACCGCTTATTCCTTCTCGGCGTCTTCGCCTTCTTCGCGCGGCGCCTCGGCGGGCTGGAACTTCTCGCGCAGCTCGGCCTCGAGCTTGGCCGCCACCTGCGGGTTGTCACGCAGGTAGCCACGCGCGTTGTCCTTGCCCTGGCCGATACGCTCGTCGCCGTAGCTGTACCAGGCACCTGCCTTGTCCACCAGCTTGGCTTCCACGCCCATATCGATCAGCTCGCCCTCGCGACTGATGCCTTCGCCGTAGAGGATTTCGGTGACGACCTGCTTGAACGGAGGTGCCAGCTTGTTCTTGACCACCTTGATCTTGGTCTGGTTGCCGATGATCTCATCGCCCTTCTTGATCGCGCCGATGCGGCGGATATCCAGGCGGACCGAGGCATAGAACTTCAGGGCATTGCCGCCGGTGGTCACTTCCGGGCTCTGGCCCGGCATCATGACGCCGATCTTCATGCGCAGCTGATTGATGAACACCACCAGCGTATTGGAGCGCTTGATATTGCCGGTGAGCTTGCGCAGCGCCTGGCTCATCAGGCGGGCCTGCAAACCCGGCAGCTGGTCGCCCATCTCGCCTTCAATTTCCGCCTTCGGCGTCAGCGCGGCCACCGAGTCGACCACCACGATATCGACCGAGCCCGAGCGCACCAACATGTCGGCGATTTCCAGCGCCTGCTCACCGGTATCCGGCTGCGACAGCAGCAGATCGTCGACATTGACACCCAGCTTGGCGGCATAGATGGGATCCAGCGCGTGCTCGGCGTCGATGAAGGCCGCAGTGCCGCCCTTCTTCTGGCATTCGGCAATCGCCTGCAGGGTCAGGGTGGTCTTGCCCGAGGATTCCGGGCCGTAGATTTCCACTACGCGGCCCTTCGGCAGACCGCCGATCCCCAGTGCGATGTCCAACATCAGCGAGCCGGTCGGAATGATTTCGACCGCCTCGATCACGCGGTCGCCCATGCGCATGACCGAGCCTTTGCCGAATTGCTTTTCGATCTGGCTCAGTGCAGCGGAAAGGGCGCGCTTCTTGTTCTCATCCATCGGGGTGATCCTTGTCAGTGAGTTCGGGGTGGAGCCAATGTAGCGGCGGTGTATCGCACAGGCTGAGACTACAGGCGACACACTCAGATTAACGATGCGATCCAGTCCAGGGCAGCGGAAAAGACTGCGATGCCGGCTGGGGAAACGACCAGCGCGGGCATCGGCACAGCCCTCAGCGATTAGGCCTCAGCAGCCCGCAGTACAGGCCTTCGATGGCGAAATCCTGATCCGGCTGCACTTCGATCGGGGCATAGTCCGGGTTGCGCGGCAGCAGCCGGATCCGGTCCTTGCCGATCTTCAGCAGTTTGACCGTGATCTCCTCATCGATCCGGGCCACCACGATCTGCCCGGAGCGCGCGTCGCGGGTGCGGTGCACGCCGATCAGATCGCCGTTGAAGATGCCTTCGTCGCGCATGGAATCGCCCTGCACCTTGAGCAGATAGTCCGGCGATGGCGAGAAGAACACCCGATCCAGTACCACGAAGTCGTCCGAGCCGATGTCGGCACCAATCGGCAGGCCCGCCGCCACGCGGCCCAGCACCGGCAACCGCAGCACGTCGTCGCGCTCCGGCGCGCTCACCGCCAGCATGCGCGCCTGCGCGCCCTGCCCCGCCAGGCGGATGCCGCGCGCCTGCCCCGGCACACGGCGGATTGCGCCGGCCTGCTCCAGGGCTTCGAGGTGGTACTGCGCCGCGCGCACGCCCTTGAAGCCAAACGCACGGGCGATCTCGGTCTGCGAGGGCGGGACGCCATCGGCGTCAATGCGCTCTGCGATCAGGGCGAGGATGGCGTGCTGGGTATCGGTCAGGTCCATGGTTAGTAGTATTACTACTAACTGGACGGTGTGCAATCCCTTTCTTGCTGCTGCCCGCCCAGCCCGACGCCCAGCAGTTACACCCGGCTAGCGCCGGCTGCGCCAGATCGAAAACAGGATCCAGATGCCGCACAGGCCGGCGCCGATGAAACCGCCTACGCCCAGGCCGAGCAGCCAGCGGCTGGCGCTGCCGCCGACGCTGTTCATCACGATCGACGAGCCGATCACCAAGGCCGCGGTCACGATCCCCATGGTGAGCCGATTGGCGGCGCGATCGACCTGCTCGCCGAACTCGCGCAAGGCGCGCGTCTCCACCTGCAATTGCAGTTTGCCGCGACGCGCCGCCTGGATCAGGCGCTTGAGGTCGCGCGGCAGATCGCCGATCAGATCGATTGCTCCGGTCACGGTACGGCGGCTGCGTCGCAGCATGGCGCTGGGCGCGTAGCGTTGCAGCACCACGCGTTCGAGATACGGCCGCGCCTCGGTGGCCATGTCGAAATCCGGGTCGAGCTGGCGCCCCATGCCTTCAAGGGTGAGAAACGCCTTGATCATCAGCGCCAGATCCGACGGCAGCGTGAGCCCGTGGTCGCGCAGGATGGCGGTGACATCGCCGAGCATCGCACCGATGCGCAACTCCTTCAGCGGCACGCCACGGTACTCGTCGACGAATGCACCGATGTCCTGCTGCAGGCGCGCCTCGTCGATGTCCACACTGGTGCCGGCCCACTCCAGCAACACATCGATGACGGCTTCGGCGTCGTAGCTCACCATGCCGTGCAGCAACTGCGCGACCTGGAGACGGCGCTGCTCGGACACCCGCCCGACCATGCCGAAATCGATGATGGCGATGCGGCCGTCGCGCAGGTAAAAGATGTTGCCCGGGTGCGGGTCGGCATGGAAACAGCCGTCCTGCAGCACCATCTTGAGCACGATGCCGGCGCCGGTGCGCGCTAATGCCTGGCGATCCAGGCCTGCGGCATCCACCGCCAGCATGTCGCGGCCGGGAATGCCGTCGATGAATTCCTGCACGTTGAGCGCGTCGCAGGTCCACTCCCAATACACCGCCGGCACCACCACCTGCGCATCGTGCGTGAAGTTGGCGGCGATGCGTTCGGCGTTGCGGCCCTCGGCAGCGAAATCCAGCTCGCGTCGCAGCGAGACCGTGAATTGCTGCACCACCTCGGCGGGGCGATAGCGCTTGAGGTCCGGAGCGCGGGTTTCGACGATGTCAGCCAGCCGCGCAAGCAGGCGCAGATCTGCGTCGATGGTATCGCCGATGCCGGGGCGGCGGATTTTCAGCACCACCGGCGTGCCGTCGGCCAGCCAGGCGCGGTGGGTCTGCGCCAGCGACGCGGCCGCCAAGGGCTTCTCGTCCAGCCTGGCGAACACGCTCTCCGGTTCCGCACCCAGGGCGGCAACCAATTGCGGCCGTATTTGATCGAACGGCAAGGCCGGCACTGCATTCTGCAGTTCGCTGAGCTCCTCGATCCAGTCCGGCGGCAGCAGATCCACGCGCGTGGCCAGCACCTGCCCCAGTTTGACGAAGGTAGGGCCGAGTTCCTCCAGGGCGCGCCGCACGCGCATCGCGGCGGACATGCGCAGGCGGCCTTCGACGTTGTTCCAGTGCAGCAACCTGCCGGCGCGATCGAGCACATCGGCCAGCCCGATGCGGCGCACGACATCGCCAAACCCGTAGCGAATCAGGACGGAGGCGATTTCCTGCAGCCGCCCCAGATCACGGACGGTGCCAAGCGCTTCCCACATCAGCGCACCGCCTGCTGGGGCGCACAGGCCGGGGGCCGCCTGCACACGGCCAGGGCGAGCCGCGCAATCAGCACGTACCACCGCGACATGCCATGAGCGCGCCCCTGCAGGCTGGAAGATGCACCAGGATCGCGCAAGCCCGAGACCAGGCCATGACGCGCTGCGGGCCGCGCTGTCGCATCTAAACCACGCGACGCAGACGCGCGTAGCCGGTCACAGGGAATCGGGGAAGGCGAGGCATTGTTCACGACAGCAGAAAACGGAAACATTGGCACGCAGCGTCAGCAATGAAACCTTGTTTGTAGCCGATCCATCCGCCGATGTCGCGCCCCGGCCTGATTCGTACTCAGCGCGGAGTGGGCTGCATGCTGACGCAGTTGCAGCGCACGCCTGGAAGACAGGCGGCGCACCATGCTCAGTAGCGCAAGCGCAAGGTAAGCCCATAGGTGCGCGGCGCCCCCAGGAATGCATTCCATGAGCCAGCCTGCAACGGCGTGTCGATCACGATCTGCCGATAGGTTTCGTTGCCCAGATTTTCGGCCCATGCTTCCAGCAGCCAGCATTTGTCGGTGGCGCCGATGCCTACGCGTGCATTGAGCAAGGTGTAACCCGGTTGCGCCTTCTGCGGATCCAGATCCGAGCCGGCGTTGTACTCGGAGGTGTATTTTGCGCCGACATTGACGCGACCGGTCAATCGGTTGCCCACCGCGTGTTCGTAGGTTGCCGACAGATTGGCCGACCAGCGCGGCGCAAAACTCAGCCGACTGCCGGGCAACACCGCCAGCTCTGCATCCGGCAACGGGTCGTTGCCATAGGCGGTGTCTGCATAGCTGAGCCCGCCTTGCAACATCAGGCCGGGTATCGCGCCTTGCCATAGAACCTCGGTGTCGATGCCACGCGACACCACGGTGGGAATGGAGCGCACCACGAAACTGGTGCCGAGGAAATTGTTGAGCTGGAAGTCGCTGAAATTCTGATAGAACAGCGCTGCGTTCACCAGCAGGTCGCCGCCCAGCCAGGTGCTCTTGGCGCCGATTTCATAGCTATCGACGAACTCGCCCGGGAACGATGTATCGTCCACCGGCACGATGCCCTGCACGCCGCTGGACAGGCCGTCGGACGATTGCACGCGATCCAGGTTGAATCCACCGGCCTTGTAGCCACGCGCTGCGGAAACGTACGTCATCAGCGCATCGTTCCAGCGATACGCCAGCTTGGCGGTGCCGGACCACTCGCGTTCCGTGCGGCGCTGTTCGGTCAGGCGACCGGCATGGGCGCTGTTGGCCCAGGGTAGGCAGGTAAAGCCGGTCACCTGCGGCGCGATGGCCGGGACTGCGGCAGCAGGCACGCCACGTGCGGTGAGCGCTGCGCCAATGCGGCGCAGCGCCGCCGGGTCGACCTGCCCGTTCGGTGCGAAATAGCGGGTGCAGGCCGGGCTTCCGTCTGGATTGGCAAAGGCCGAGCGCAGCGCCTTGTGCTCGTGGGTGTAGCGCAGGCCGACCACTACATCCAACGCGTCGGTGGCGTGCCAGGTGTTGTTGGTGAACAATGCCGCGCTGGTGCCGTCCTGCCGAAAGCGGTCCTGGCTGCCCTGCCCGCGAAACAGGCTTCCCGTTGGCAGGCCGGTGGCATCGGCGAGGAAACGCGGCGCGTCAGCACGTGCGGCCAAGGCCGGATTGATGCGCGCCAGCAGTACGCTGGAGAGGTACGGTTCGTACGCGTTACCGAAGCGATAGGACTCGTTGCGATGCAGGGTCTCATCGGCGTAGAACGCGCCCACCAGCCAGTCCACGCGTTCGGTGGAACCGGCAAAGCGCAGTTCCTGGCTGAAGGTCCTGAACTTGGTGAGCATCTCGTTTTCGCGCGCGTCGCGATACAAGATGTCGGCCGCGCCATAGTCGAAGTCCAGACCGTTGACCGACCTCCAGTCGCGCAGTGCGGTGATCGAGGTCAACACCGCATCGTCGAGCCAGGGCGTGGCCCAATCGACCTGCGCCGACACGCCCTTGTCGTGAATGTCCTGCGCCGTGCCGCGGTTGCTGTAGGCACGCCGGCGTTGCGGCTCGGCACGCGGGCTGGTGCCCTGCCCGCCCGGCGCCAGCGCATCGATCAACGCAGCGGTGGGCCCACGCCCGGTGGTGACGGTGACGCAGCAGTTTTCCTCGCGGGTGGTGGCATCGGCTGCCAAGTTGATCTTCAGATCGGGGGTCGGCTCCCACACTACCTGCACGCGTGCGGTGCGCAGGTTCTGGTCGCCGTCATCGGTGGCCGTGCGCGGGCCGGCGCCGGTCACCACCTGCTCGAAGCCGTCGCGCTGCCGTCTGGCGGCATAGACGCGCAACGCTGCGGTTTCGCTCAGGGCGTCGTTGAACGCACCGGCCACCCCCAGCGCGCCATAGTTGCCGGCCGTGAGCTCGGCATCGGCGCTGCGGGTGAAACTGGGCCGGCGCGTGACCACATTGATGACGCCGGCCGAGGTGTTCTTGCCGAACACCGTGCCTTGCGGCCCCTTCAGCACCTCGATGCGTTCCAGCTCCCCCAGATCGGCGAAACCCACGCCATTGCGCGCACGCGCGACGCCATCGATGACCACGCCCACCGATGATTCCAGCCCGGCGTTGTCACCCACTGTGCCGATCCCGCGAATGCGCGCGGTGGTCTGCGCGGCGCTTTGCGAACTGGTCACGATCAGGCCGGGTACCAGCACCTGAAGATCCTTGATGTCGTGCACGCCACTGTCCCGCAGCAGTTGCTCGGGCAGTACCGACACCACGACCGGCACGTTCTGTAGCGCTTCTTCGCGTTTTTGCGCGGTGACCGTCAGCGCCGCCAAGGTGGCAGGTCCGGAGGGCACCGTAGTAGGCGGCTCTGTGGACAAGGCGACCTGCGCATGGAGGCAAGGCGCAGGCAGCGCCATGAGCAAGGCGAGCGCCAGCACGGCGCGAGGTTGCTGATGCAGATTCATGCGTTTCCCCCGGCGAAGGCGCGACCAGGGCAGTGCCACCGACACTGCATGCGCGCACGAGGTTCCATCATCATTCAATTGCACTGCCCACGCACTGCAAGGAGCCGAACACGCCGTGCGCATGGCGAACCCGACTGCACTCCAATGCGTATGCGAGCCATGCAGCAGGCCGGCTCAGCGACGGTAAGAATCGAGACGCTTGCCGTCATATCCAAGCCTTTGGCGGCCAGCCGCCCCGCTCAACCAAGCGCTGCTGACAAACACGACCGCGCAGCCGCCAGGCGGACGCGACCGGCATGCGGAAGAGGCATGGACTCTCGGCCACTGCGCTTCCGGGCACGACCTTTACAGCCCCGAAGAGTAGTTGCGATGTTCTGCTGGCCGCCCTACAGCAACGCGCTCAACCCATGAAGCGCAGCCACCACCGTCTGACGACGCACGGCATCGCGGTCGCCGTCGAACTGGAACAGCTGCGCCGATGCGTAACCGCCGCGTCGCTTCCAGCCGATCCACACCGTGCCGACCGGCTTGTCCTCGCTGCCACCGCCCGGGCCGGCAATGCCGGTCACTGCCACTGCGATACTGCCACCGGAGGTGACCAGGGCGCCGGACACCATTTCGATCACCGTTTCCCGACTGACTGCGCCATGGACTTCCAGGGTCTGCGGGCGCACCCCCAACAGGGCCTGTTTCGCCTCGTAGCTATAGGCCACCATGCCGCAATCAAACCAGTCCGAGGAACCGGCGATATCGGTCATGGCCTTGGCGATCCAGCCACCGGTACAGCTTTCCGCCGTCACCAGACGCTCGCGCGCCGCGCGCAACTGCGTGCTCAGGCAATGGGCAAGCTGCAGCAGATCGTGATCAGTGGGAGACGTCATTGCGGGGATCAGGAATGGGCAGCGGTCACTTTTATCCGAATTCGTGCGTGCTGTCTCCTTGCCATCCGTGCGCCCAGTGATCGCTACGCAGATACGCGGCCTGTTTGTGCAGGCGCAAGCTGACCAGCAGCGCAACGACCATCATGGCCGTCACGTACCAGCAGAACGCGCGCTCCCGATTCCAGATTTCAAGGTGAGCGCCACGAACTCCGCCGATCGCCGAACACGGCATTGCCCGCCGCATACGCCAGGCCCACACCAAGCACACGTATCTGCGCGGGAAACATCTCGGCTTTGACGATGCCGCTGATGGAGAGATGGAAACTGATGATGGCAAGCGCCGGCACGCTCAATACGAACGCCACCAGCGGGCTGGTCACGGACTGCAGCGCCGTCAGGATGGGCACCGTCCCCACGGTGCCGAGCGCGCCGAACCACAACATGCTGCGGCGGGGGCCAATGCGGTCGGATAGCATCCCGAACACTGGCTGCATGCACATGTACGGCAACAGCGCACAGGTCATGACCAGGCTGGCGGTCTTCATCGGCAGATGCACGCTGTTGACCAGGAACTTCTGCATGTACGCGGTAAAGGTGTAGAAGATCAGCGAGCCGCCGCACATCGTGCTCACCGACACCAGCATGGAGTCTTTCGTCCATAGCGATCCGCAAGGCGCCCCAACAGCCAGCCACCAATCGCGCGCATCAGGAAGCCCACCTCAAACACGCCGGTGGCATTGAGTGCCTGGGGGGTCGGATCGTGCCTGGGAAAAAAAGCGCTTGAGAAATAGAGCGCGGCAAACGCAAAGACGTAGAAGTCGAACCACTCCACCAGGTTTCCCGAACAGGCGGCCATGATCGCGAAGATGCGTCGGCGTTTTTCCTCGACGGTATCGGCGGCAATGGCAGCGCCTGCATCAACGGACATCGGCAGGAGCTCCCTTCAAACGCTACGGCTGCAGGTGAATCGCCAGGACGGCGTCGCCGAGTCGATGGATCTCGAAGGACACGTGCGTGCAGCGCAGGTCTGCGAGTCCCCGCCATGCCAATGCATGCAGCGGCAACCCGTGCGTATGCCTGCACGCACACTGCGACCAGGAGCGGCAAACACCACGTAGCGAGCAGTCATCAGGCGGGAAGGGACGGCGCGCTCAGTGCCGCGATGTCGTTCCCGCCCGTTGGATGAGGGCTGCCGATGTCCCGGTCGCCCGCTCTGCAAGGCGACCGGTGATTCACCACAGTGATCTGCGTATGGCGTGCAGCTGCACGCTGCGCAGGCATCACAACTACCGATCAACCACTCACTGCATGGCGTCGATGGCATTGCTGCCATGCACGGTGCCGCCTGGGACCTTGCGCATGGCACTGCGGACGCGCCGCAACGCGGCGGCGGCCCGCATCGCTGACGATCGCTCTGGCCCATTGCGCGGCGAAGCGCACAACCGGGCCGGATGCGGCATGGAGCACACCGCACCCGGCACTGCAGATCATTCGTGGGCCGGTTACTGCCACCGCCCCGCCTGCCGGTCGGGCGCGAGGATCAGGTTTCCCAGTCTTCGCGGCGGTCCGGCAACATTGCCCGCAGGGGCGCACCATCGTCGCCCGCAGCCAGACGCTCGGCCTCGACCATCGGCAGATCGACCTCGAGCAGCCAGCCCTCTTCGTCGACCTGCTCGTCGCGCACCACTTCCAACTGATGCAACTTGGAGCGCAGGCGGCCGGCCGAGGGCGGCAGCCGCAATTGGCCAGTCACATGGCGCAGATCCAGGCGCTGGCCGAGCGCGTGTTGCAGCTCTTCCAGCCCGCGACCATCGCGTGCGGAAATCCATACGCGCTCGCGGCGTGCCAGATCGGGAATGCCGTCCTGGGCATCGTGCCGCACGTGCGCGCCGTCAATCCTGTCGATCTTGTTGAACACCAGCAGCTGCGGTAGATCGCCGGCACCCACCGCATGCAATACCTCGTCCACCTGCAGGATGCGTTCTTCGCGCAGCGGATCGGCGGCGTCGACGATATGCAACAGCAGATCGGCCTCGCGTGCCTCGGACAGGGTCGAACGGAACGCGGCCACCAGTTCGTGCGGCAGATCGCGCACGAAGCCGACCGTATCGGCCAGGATCGCGCTGCCGCCCGGCAACGCGATACGCCGCACGGTGGGATCGAGCGTGGCGAACAGCTGATCGGCCGCATACGCATCGGCGCCGGTCAATGCGTTGAACAGCGTGGACTTGCCGGCGTTGGTATAGCCAACCAGCGCAATGCGCGGCAGCTCGCTGCGCAGCCGCGCGCGACGCATCTGGTTGCGCTGCACCTCAACCTTTTCCAGCCGCTTCTGCAACTGTTCCACCCGCTTCTGCAACAGGCGGCGGTCGGTTTCCAGCTGGGTTTCACCAGGGCCGCGCAGGCCGATCGCACCACCGCGCTGGCGCTCGAGGTGGGTCCAGCCGCGCACCAGCCGTGTGGCCATATGCCGCAGCTGCGCCAGTTCCACCTGCAACTTGCCTTCGTGGCTGCGCGCACGCTGCGCGAAGATATCCAGGATCAGCCCGGTGCGGTCGATCACGCGCCGCTCCAGATAGCGCTCCAGGTTGCGTTCCTGGCCGGGCGACAAGGTGTGGTTGACCAGCACCAGATCCGCGCCGGTGGCCTCGGCAGCCGCCTTGACCTCTTCCAGCTTGCCACGGCCGATCAGGGTCGACGGGCTGGGTTTGTCGATGCGCGCGGTGAGCGTCGCCGCCACCGTGGCGCCCGCCGACTTTGCAAGGTCGGCGAACTCCTCCAGCACATCTTCTTCGGCAGGCCCACCGGAGTGGGTCTGAATCAACAACGCGTGTTCACCCTTGCGTGAGCGATCAAACACGCATCACTCCATTACTGCTCGACGTCGTCATCTTCCGCCTGATTGCCTTCATTGGATTGCACATACCCACCACCCGGCCCCACGCGCACATTGCGCGCCGGAACGACCGTGGAGATGGCGTGCTTGTAAACCATCTGACTCACGGTGTTGCGTAGCAGGACCACGAACTGGTCGAACGACTCGATCGTGCCCTGCAGCTTGATGCCGTTGACCAGATACACAGAGACCGGCACGCGCTCGCGCCGCAGCGCGTTGAGAAACGGGTCCTGTAACGATTGCCCCTTAGCCATCGAAAACTCCTCTTCATTATTGTTCTTATTGTCCCGGTCGACACCTGCCATCCCCAGCCGGTTCCGGAAACGGGATGTTACACGCCTGAAGCCTGCCGTACAGCAGGCCGATGGGCGAGGAAGCCGACAAGTGCGTCCTCCAATCGATGGCGGTCGCGCTCCGGGTCGAACCAGCGCGCGTCGAGCTCGCCACGTAGCCAGGTGAGCTGCCGCTTGGCCAGCTGCCGGGTCGCCTGCACCGCCTTGTCGCGGAACTCGGCCAGGCTGCCGGCTCCGTCCAGATATTCCCAGGCCTGGCGGTAGCCCACCGCGCGGACCGCCGGCAGATCCAGCGGTGCAGCCACCGTACGCATCTGCGGCAGCGCCCGCAGGGCTTGCACTTCGCCGAGAAAATCCTGCGCCAGCATCTGCTCCAGCCGCTGCGCGATACGCGCATGCAGCACGGCCCGCTCGCGCGGGGCCAGGATCAGCTTCAGCACCCGCACCGGCAGGCGTGGCGGCGCCGGCAGCCCCTGCCAATAGCTGATCGGCCGGCCGCTGATGCGATACACCTCCAGCGCACGCTGGATGCGTTGCGGGTCGGTGGCATGAATGCGCGCCGCAGCGACAGGATCGATCTGCGCCAGCTGCGCATGCAAGGCTGCCCATCCGAGCTGCTCGGCCTCCGCTGCAATCGCCGCGCGCACCGCCGGGTCGGCTTCGGGCAGTTGCGACAGCCCCTCCAGCAGCGCGCGGAAATACAGCCCGGTGCCGCCCGCCAGGATCGGCAGCTTGCCACGCGCAACGATGTCCTCGATTGCGCGCCGCGCATCGCTGGCGAACTCGGCGGCCGAATAGGTCTGCCAGGGATCGTGCAAGTCGATCAGATGGTGCGGCACCGCCGCGCGCATCGCCGCATCCGGCTTGGCCGCACCGATATCCAGCCCGCGATAGACCAGCGCCGAATCGACGCTGACGATCTCGCCATTCCAGCGCTGCGCCGCCTCCAGCGCCAGCGCGGTCTTGCCGCTGGCGGTGGGGCCCATCAGCGCGATCGCCAGCGGGCGGCGGTCGGCTGGCATCAGTCCTCGTCCGGCCAGCGGATCGTCGCCGCAGCCGGCGCCGACACCCGTGGCACCGGGATCGCAGCGACCGCGCTCCAGACCTTCAGCGCATCCACGATCGCGGCAACATCGTGCACGCGCAACAACAGCGCGCCGTGCTGGGCGGCAATCAGATGCGCTGCCACCGAGCCGTGTACCCGCTCTGCGGCCGCCTCGCGCCCGGTCAGCTCGCCGATGCTGCGTTTGCGCGACAGCCCCGCCAGCACCGGCAACCCGAACTCCTGCAAGCGCTGCAACTGCGCCAGCAGGGTGAGGTTGTGCGCGGTGGTCTTGTCGAAACCGAACCCCGGGTCGAGCACCAGCCGACGCTTGTCGATTCCGGCCATCTCCGCAGCGAAGATGCGCTCGGCGAGGAACCGATGCACCTCCCCCACCACGTCGTCGTAGTGCGGCGCCTGCTCCATCGCATGCGGCGCGTTGCGCGCGTGCATCAACACCACCGGCACCTGCAGCTCTGCCACAGTCTGCAGCGCGCCCGGCGACCGCAGCGCGTAGACATCGTTGATCATGCCGGCGCCGGCCGCAACGGCCGCGCGCATGACGTCCGGTTTGGACGTATCGATGCTGATCGGCACCGTCGTCTGATGCGCCAATGCCTGTATTACCGGAATCACGCGCTGCAGTTCGTCGTCCAGCGACACCGGCGCTGCCCCGGGACGGGTGGATTCGCCACCGATATCCAGTACCGCCGCGCCCTGCTCCACCAGCCGCAGCGCGTGGGCAATGGCCGCATCGCAGCTCGCATGCTGGCCGCCGTCGGAGAACGAGTCGGGGGTGACATTGACGATGCCCATCACCTGCGGCGCGTCCAGTCGCAGGCTGCGACCGGCGCAATCCAGCTTGAGGGCGGTGTCGAACATCGGGAAGCTCCTGGATCGGTTGTACGGAATGATGGGCGGCGTGTCGTGCTGGCGCGCGTGGCAGTGCATCGATGGCAATGGCGATGAAAATGGCAGTTTTGCCACGTCGTGGCAGCCGACCCGCGGTGCGGTGAGCCGCAAATGCGGAGCCATTGTCGCGTAGCGCGCAACGACCGACATGTTACGTAGCTGGAATTGACCCACCGGACAACTACCGCATGCGGATCGCAGGCTGCAAGGATCTCTCCGCCGCCGTCCTTGCCAGGCCCTCCAACCCTGCCCGACGCCGCAACGCATCGGGGCCAGGAATCGCTTCCTGGCCCCGACGCTCGTTACCTCACGCTGGTCAGCAACAGCTTACAGCTGCTCGGCCGGGCCTGCGATCGGCGGCAACGGACGCGGGCTGCCCTTGTCGTTGTTGTTGCCACCATCCCTGTCGGACTTGCCCCAGCCCGCCGGCGGCGGCGGGTCGCGGCCTTCCATGATGGCGTCGATCTGCGGCACGTCGATGGTTTCGTACTCCAGCAACAGCTTGGCCATCACGTGCAGCTTGTCGATGTTCTCGGTCAGGATGGTCTTGGCGCGGTTGTAGGCACCATCCAGGATGTCGCGCACCACGTCGTCGATCTTGCGCGCGGTTTCATCCGACACGCTCTTGTGCTGCGTGACCGAACGCCCCAGGAACACCTCGTCCTCTTCCTCGCCATAGGCGATCGGGCCGAGCTCATCGGACAGACCCCACTTGGTGACCATGTTGCGTGCCATCTTGGTCGCGCGCTCGATGTCGTTGGAGGCACCGGTGGTCACCTTGTCCGCGCCGAAGATCAGCTCTTCGGCAACACGGCCGCCGTACAACGTGGCCAGACGACTATGCAGGCTCTCGCGGGTGGAACTGTAACGATCGCCCTCGGGCAGGAACTGGGTGACACCCAACGCACGCCCACGCGGAATGATGGTGACCTTGTAGACCGGATCGTGATCCGGCACCAGACGCCCGATGATGGCGTGGCCGGCCTCGTGATAAGCCGTGTTGGTCTTTTCTTCCTCGCTCATCGCCATCGAACGACGCTCGGCGCCCATCAGGATCTTGTCGCGCGCGCGGTCGAAGTGATCCATCCGCACTTCCTTGACCGCCTCGCGTGCCGCAAACAGCGCTGCCTCGTTACAGAGGTTGGCCAGATCCGCACCTGAGAAGCCCGGGGTACCGCGCGCAATGACCATCGGCGCGACGTCGTCGGCCAGCGGCAGCTTGCGCATGTGCACGCGCAGGATCTGCTCGCGGCCCTTGACGTCCGGCAGGCCCACCACGACCTGGCGATCGAAACGACCCGGACGCAGCAATGCCGGGTCCAGCACGTCGGGACGGTTGGTCGCGGCGATCACGATCACGCCCTCGCCGCCCTCGAACCCGTCCATCTCGACCAGCAGCTGGTTCAAGGTCTGCTCGCGTTCGTCATGACCGCCGCCCAGGCCGGCACCGCGATGACGACCGACCGCATCGATTTCGTCGATGAAGATGATGCATGGCGCGTGCTTCTTGGCCTGTTCGAACATGTCACGCACGCGGCTCGCACCGACGCCGACGAACATTTCCACGAAATCCGAGCCGGAAATACTGAAGAACGGCACCTTGGCCTCACCGGCAATCGCCTTGGCGAGCAAGGTCTTGCCGGTACCCGGCGGCCCCACCATCAGCACGCCGCGCGGGATCTTGCCGCCCAGCTTGGTGAACTTGGTCGGATCACGCAGGAACTCCACCAGCTCGCCCACTTCTTCCTTGGCTTCGTCGCAACCGGCGACGTCGGCGAAGGTGATCTTGATCTGGTCTTCGCCCTGCAGCTTGGCGCGGGACTTGCCGAAGCTCATCGCACCCTTGGCACCGCCGCCACCGCCCTGCATCTGGCGCATGATGAACAGCCAGAAGCCGATGATCAGGATGACCGGCAGGAAATTCAGCACCAACGACCAGAACCCTGGGCCGGTGGACGGCTTCTGCCGGGTCATTTCGATGTTCTTGCTGTACAGCACGTCGACCAGCTTGTCGTCGCGCGGACCGTAGACGGTGGCCTCGCTGCCGTCGGTGCGCTTGAAGCGGATCGCGTTGACGGCCAGGTTGGTCTCGTCGGTGTAATCCACCGACTTGACGCGCCCGGAGTCCACTTCCTTCAGGAACTGGGTGTAAGTGATCGAGTCGGCGCCGACACCGCCCGCCATCCGCGGCGAGAAGCTCTGGAAGACGACCATCAGCACAACCGCGACGACCACCCACAGCAGCAGATTCTTGGTCAAGTCGTTCATCCTCATTGGCTCCGGTGCCCTCTACTCTTTTAATTCTTGAAACACGGTGGTCATTGGCAGCTTACTTGATCTGGACACGCTTGCCCTGACCGAGCGCATAAACTTCCGGGGAGCGCTTGCGCGAGGCCGCCGGCTTGCGGATCGTTACCTTGTCATAGCGGCGGCGAAGCTCGCGAATGTAGTCGTCGGACCCCGCACCTTGGAATAACTTGATCAGAAACGCGCCACCCGTTTTGAGGTGGGTGTCGGCAAATTCCATCGCCAGTTCCGCCAGGTGCATCATCCGCGGTTGGTCGACCGCATCCATGCCACTCTTATTGGGGGCCATATCCGACAGCACAAGGTCCACCGGCACATCGCCCAGCATCGCTTCGAACTGCGATAGGACGGCCTGCTCCCTGAAGTCGCCGTGAAGGAACTCCACGCCAGCCAGGGTGGGCATGTCCAGGATGTCCAGCGCCAGCACCCGGCCGCTGTCGCCCATGGACTTGCGCACCTGTTGCGACCAGCCACCCGGTGCGGCGCCCAGATCCACCACCACCATGCCGGGCCTGAGCAGACGGTCGCGCTGCAGCAGCTCCTCCAGCTTGTAGGCCGCGCGCGAACGCATGCCTTCGGCCTGGGCCTTCTTCACATAAGGGTCGGCGAAGTGTTCCTTGAGCCAGCGCTGGCTGCTTTTACTGCGGGAAGGCATTGGCAAAGGGGTCCGAACGGGCCGCCATGATACCCTGAACACCCTTTGCTGCCCTTCGATCCTGCATGTCCATTGTTCTCACCTCCGCCCAGAACCGTTTCCTGCGCGGCCAGGCCCACGACCTCAAGGCCTTGCTGCAGACCGGCGGCAAGGGGGTCACGCCGGCATTTCTGGCCGAACTCGAGGAAGTGCTCGAGCGCCATGAACTGATCAAGGTGAAGGTGGCTTCCGAGGACCGTGAGACCCGCGACGCATTGATCGCCGAACTGGTCGAACAGACCGGCAGCGCCCTGGTACAGCGGATCGGCCACATCGCCATCCTGTACCGCCCCAGCAAGGAAAAGCGCCAGATCGTGCTGCCGCGCGGCTGATCCGACGAGTTCGACATGCCTTTAAGCCAGGAACACCCCGACTACACCTATGCGCTGCGTGCGGCCGATGGCCGCCACGCCAAGGTGAACGACCAGATTCTGCAGCGCAGCTTCATCCTGATGCCCGACGAGCTGGTGGAAGGCTGGCCGGTCTGCGGCCTGGAACAGCTCCAGGTCGCGCATATGGACGCGGTACTGGCGCTCGCCCCGGCGGTGATCCTGCTCGGCACCGGAGAGCGGCAGCAGTTCCCGAAGACGGACGTGCTGGCAGCCTGCCTGACCCGCGGTATCGGCCTGGAAGCGATGACCAATGCGGCCGCGGCGCGCACCTACAACGTGCTGGCCAGCGAAGGCCGCAGGGTGGCACTGGCGATGATCCTGGAAGGCCGGGATTAGGGAGTCGGGATTGGGGATTTGCAACTGCGGGCTGGAGCAGATGTCGCTCTCATGCCAACAGCAGGAGCGACACCCCGAGCAATCTTCAGGCCGCTAGAACGCATCTTCCACGCGGCACCATCAGCCCAGCGCCGTTGCCGTTGCCGTTGCGAATCCCAAATCCCGAATCCCGAATCACTTCTTTGGCAGATACAGCAGCGGATCCACCGGCTTGCCGTTGTAGCGGATCTCGAAGTGCAGCATGTCTCGCGCGGCGCCGCTGCGGCCCATTTCGGCGATCTGCTGGCCGGCCTTGACGTTCTGGCCTTCGTTGAGCAGGCGCTTGCGGTTGTGGCCGTAGGCCGACAGCCACTGGTCGTTGTGCTTGATGATGATCAGCTCGCCATAACCGACCAGGCCGGCACCGGAGTACACCACCACGCCGTCGGCGGCGGCACGCACCGCCTGGCCGCTGGCGCCGGCGATATCCACGCCCTGCTTGGTGGTTTCTCCGCTCACGAACGTACCGACCACCACGCCATCGGCGGGCCAGCGCCATGAAAAACCGCTGCTGACAGGCGCAGCGACCGGTGCTGCCGGACGCGCCGGGACCACGGTAGCACCGGCCACCGGAGCACTGCTGCCGGGCTTGCTTGCCCCACCGGGATACAGCTTGAGGGTCTGGCCTGGATAGATCGTGTTGGGAGACGACAGGCCGTTCCAGGCCGCCAGGTCGGCGGCCGTGATATTGGTCCGGCGCGAGATCGCATACAGGGTGTCGCCGCGCTGCACGGTGACGGTGGCACCGGGGCGTGGCACAGACGGCCGCGGCGCTGGCGCAGGGCGCGCCGACGCAGAACCGCCGCCGGCACCGGGCGAACGCACCACCGTGGCACTGCTGCAGGCGGTCAACCCGATGGCGACCATGAGCATGACTGCTGTCTCGCGTACCGAATTCATCTGCGTCTTGCTCATCCGTTCGTTGTCTTCCATACCAGCCAGCCGGCGCCGACCGCGAGCGCCACCATGGCCATCCAACCCAGCGGCTCGATCCACTTGTGCAAGGCGGCCTCGGCACGTGCGCCACCCAGGCGGATGGCGCCGGCCACCAGGTACACGCGCTTGCCGCGTCCCACCAGCATGCTGGCGATGAACGGCAGGATCGGCACGCCGACCACGCCCGAGGCCCAGGTGAAGATCTTCAGCGGAATCGGGGTGAAGCCGACCAGCACCAAGGCCCAGAATGCCTTCCAGGGTGAGTCGGCCACCAGCACGCGCAGGGATTCGACCTGCACCTGGATCTTTGTGCTCCAGCCCAGCCATTCGATCAGCGGCTGCAGCGCGGCAAAGGCGAAATGCCCCAGCAGGTAGCCAACCAATGCGCCGCAGACCGAGCCGATCAGGCTCAAGGTGGCGAACCAGAGCGAACGCTTGGGCTCGGCCAGCGACATCGGCGCCAGCATCACCTCCGGCGGCACCGGGAAGATGAAACCCTCCACGAAACTGAGGCCGGTCAGCAGCGCTGGTGCGCGGCGATGGCGCGACCAACGGATGGCCACGTCGTACAACGGCCCGAAGATCTTCATCGAAAAACTCTCATGGATTCAATCCAGCATGCCCGACAACAGCGGGACGAACGTGACCGGCGCCAGAACCTGCTGCTCGATCGCGCCGTCGGCAGCGCGCGTGAGTTGCACCAGTGATTGCGACGAGGCGCCACCGACCGGGGCGACCAGCCGCCCGCCAACCGCGAGCTGATCGACCAGCGCGTCGACCAGCGCCGTGGCGGCGGCGGTGACCACGATGGCATCGTAGGGGCCATGTTCGGGCCAGCCGATGCGGCCGTCGTCGTGCTTGCTGCGCACGTTCATGCCCAGGTGCCGGAAGCGCTTGCGCGCCTGCCGCAGCAGGTCGCCGATGCGCTCGACCGTGTACACCTCCAGCCCCAGCGCGGCGAGGATCGCGCCCTGGTAGCCGGAGCCGGTGCCCACTTCGAGCACCCTGGTCGGGCCGACCTGCAGCACCGCCTCGGTCATGCGCGCGACCACCCAGGGCTGCGAGATGGTCTGGCCGTGGCCGATCGGCAAGGCGGTGTCTTCGTAGGCACGCGAGGCCAGCGCTTCGTCGATGAACAGATGGCGCGGCACGGTGCGCACCGCGTTGAGCGTGGCTTCGTCCTGGATGCCGGCCTCGCGCAGGCGCTCCACCAGCCGGTCGCGCACGCGTTGCGAGGTCATGCCGATCCCCACCGATTCCGGTTGCAGGCGCAGCCTCGGCGTCATGCCGGTGTATCCAGCGCGGCAGTCAGGCCGCCCACCCAGCCGGCCACCGTCTCCAGCGCGTGATAGCGGGTCAGGTCGACATGGATCGGGGTGATCGAGATATGCCCGGTGCGCACGGCATGGAAGTCGGTGCCGGCGCCGGCGTCCTGCTCCGGCCCGGCCGGGCCGATCCAGTACACGGTGCGGCCGCGCGGGTCGCGCTGCGGCACACAGGGTTCGGAGCGGTGGCGGTTGCCGAGCCGGGTGACCTCGAAACCGAGCACCTCCGACCAGGCCAGGTCCGGCACGTTGACGTTGAGGATGGTGTCGGCCGGCAACGGGTCGGCCTTCAGCCGCGCCACGATCTCCACCGCGGCGCGCGCGGCGGTTTCGTAGTGATGCGCCTCGTGATTGTGCGTCACCAGCGAGACCGCCACCGCGGGCAGGCCGAGGAAGCGGCCCTCCATCGCAGCGGAGACGGTGCCCGAATAGATCACGTCGTCGCCGAGATTGGCCGAGTTGTTGATGCCGGAGACCACGATGTCCGGGTCGTAATCGAGCATGCCGGTCAGCGCCAGATGCACGCAGTCGGTCGGCGTGCCGGCCACCGCGCAGGTCTGCGCGTCGATGCGGCGGGTGCGGATCGGCACATCCAGCGTGAGCGAATTGCTGGCGCCGGAACGGTCGCGGTCGGGCGCGACCACCATCACTTCATGACCGGCATGGCGCAGCGCCTCGGCCAAAATCTGGATGCCGGGGGCGTCGACACCGTCGTCGTTGCTAACCAGTACGCGCATGGGACTCCTCGGAAAACCGGGTCATGATACCGGATGCGTCCGCGCCCTTCGCGCTTGATCTTCGCTTGCACCTGGGGTTGGGCAGGTTAGGCTGTGAGCATGTCGCATCCTGAAGACGAAGACGACGGCGCGCTGTTCCGCGCAGCGATCGGCGCGGTCAAGCCGATTCGTGAAGTCGCCCCACCGGCCAATGCCAAGCCGCGCCCCAAGCCGCGCGCCCGCATGGCCGAGCGCGACGATGCGGACGCGCACACCGAATTCGCGCGTCTGCTGCGCGACAGTGCGCCGCTGGAGGCGGGCGATACCGCCAGCTACCGGCGCGAGAATCTTCCCACCCGATTGTTTCAGCGGCTCAAGCGCGGTCAGTTCTCGATCCAGGACGAACTGGACCTGCATGGCGCCACCGCCGCGCAGGCCGAATCCCTGCTGCGGCAGTTCCTGCTGGAAGCGCATGCGCACGACCATGGCTGCGTGCGCATCATCCACGGCAAGGGGCTGCAGTCGGACACCGGCGCGCCGGTGTTGAAAAACCTGATGGATCGCCTGCTGCGTCAGCGCAACGACGTGTTGGCGTTTCATTCCGCGCCGGCCATGCAAGGTGGCACCGGAGCATTGCTGGTGTTGCTGGCGCGGCGTTAGCGCCGATTGGGCGATGGGTCGCCGATGTCGGCATGCGCTTGCGCAAAGGACGCGTTGATGGGCAGGCCTGTCGCGGCCAGGTCCGCTCCTACGCGGTGACGTGTTTGCCGGGCAGCCGACGACCACTGAATAGGCCTAGGCGTCGGGACGCGTGCCGGCGTTGAGACGTCCGGCGTCGCTGACCTGGCCCAGCTCCCACAGCACCGCGGTGGCGTAGCAGCCCGGCGGCAGTGCGAATTCGATCTGCAGGCTGTCCGCCTCCAGCCAGCGATACGCCAGCTGTTGCGGACGCAAGCGCAGTGCGCGGCGCTCCTGCTTCAAGCCCGCGGCCTCCAGGCCTTGTCGCAGCACCTCCGATTGCGGGTCCGACAACGCGCCCTGCTCCACCGCCGCGGCCTGCCCGGTCGAACGCAGTTCGCCGGCGCCCCACAACGGACCGCTGGGATGGATATCGAAGCGCGCCAGGCGCTCTGCCAGTACATCGGTGAACGGTTCGGGGCCGAACACGCTGCGCGAGCCATCCAGCATCCACGCCTCGCCATCCAGCGCGGCGTCCCAGTTGCCCTGCTCCACGCGTGCGGTGAGCACCCGATTGAACAACGCCGAGCGCGCCGCCGACAGCAGCATCGAGCGTTGATCGTTGCGCAGCCGCCGCCGGGATGCCGGCGCCGCCGACAAGGTGCCGTCGGCATTGGACACATAACCGAACATCGCCAGCGCGGAGGCCACGTTGCCGCCATCGCGGCCGAAACGCTGTTCGCCAAACCAGTTCGGGATACCGCGCGCGGCGATCGCCTGCAGGCGCTGTTCGATCGCCGCGCGCTCGCCCTGCACCTGGCGCAACGTCAACACGAAACGATTGCCCAGCAATGCGCCGCGTTGCAGCTTGCGGTTGTGCCAGGTGCTGGCGATGACCTGCATCTCATCGCCGTCGAGCGTGGCAAGCTCCGGCGCGATGCGCTTGGGCAGATGCACGCTGAAGCGCTGCGTGGTCACCGCATGGCGGTCCTTCAGCCCGGCGTAGCTGACGCCCGTTTCGGCGATGCCTGCCCAATGCGCGAGCGCCTTGGCGACATAGGCAGTGTTCTGGCCACGCTTGCGGATGGTAAGCAACAGATGCTCGCCTTCGCCGGAAGGCGCGAATGCCGGCAACTCATCTACCTGGAAGTCGTCCGGCGTGCTGCGCATGGCCGCACGCAACACGGCCACGCCATGCGCGCGTGGAAGAACAGAGGTTTCGCTCATGCTGTGGTTCGCCTTCGCGCCGACGCATCGTGCGCTGTGGGCCGATGGCTCGGCGCGGAATGTCACCTCGCCCGCCGGACAGGCCCGGCAAGCAGGATCGGATCAGGCAGCGATCTTGCCCAGCAGCACCGCCGCCTGTGCGGCAATGCCTTCGCCGCGGCCGGTGAAGCCGAGCTTTTCGCTGGTGGTGGCCTTGACGCTGACAGCATCGAGTTCGACCGCCAGCAAGCCGGCAATACGTTCGCGCATCGCCAGCGCATGCGGGCCGACCTTGGGACGCTCGCAGATCACGGTGATATCGGCATTGCCGACCCGCCAGCCGCGTTCATGCAGCAACTGATCGCAATGCTGCAGGAATTGCGCACTGTCGGCATTCTTCCAGCGCGCATCGCTGGGCGGAAAATGCTGGCCGATGTCGCCCAGCGCCAGCGCGCCCAGCATGGCATCGCACAACGCGTGCAGCACCACGTCGCCGTCGCTGTGTGCGAGCACGCCGTGGCCATGCGCCACGCGCACGCCGCCGAGCATCACGTGGTCGCCAGGGCCGAACGCATGGACGTCGTAGCCTTGGCCGATGCGGAAATTGAAGGACATGCAGACCCTATGGTGATTGAGTGACGTCGTTGCCGTACCCGGCAGTGACCGACTGGGCAGCGGCGTTGCGCGCGGTGGTCGGCACATCGGTGACCTGCGCACCTGACGACTCGGCATCGACCGTAACGCCGCGGCGCGCCAGTTCGAATTCAAACCGTGCCAGATCCGCGGAGGTGGTGACCTTGAAGTTGTCTTCGGCCCCTTCCACCAGCAAGGGGCGCAATCCCAGCCGCTCCATCGCCATTGCCTCGTCGGTCACGTCCACACCGGCGGCCGAGGCCTCGGTGAGGCCGCGGATCAGTTGATGCCGGCGAAACAACTGCGGAGTGAGCGCGCGCCATAGACGTTCGCGTGGCTCGGTGCCATCAATGCCGCCATCGTCGCCGGCACGCTTGAGGGTGTCGCGCACCGGTGCCGCCAGAATGGCGCCCACCGGGTCGCCGCGGCCGATTTCCAGCAGTCGGTCCAGATCGGCCAATGCCAGATTCGGGCGCGCCGCATCGTGCACCAGCACGAAATCGTCCGCGCGTACGCTGTCGGGCAATGCCAGCAAGCCCGCCAGCACCGACGCTGCGCGCGTCGCACCGCCGAGGCAGGTCAGCACCGGCTTGGACTGCACCGCCGTCCAGCCCGGCCAATCGACATCGTCGGCAGCGATCGCCACCAGGATGCCGGCCACGGCCGGGTGTGCAGCCAGTGCCGCCAGGGTGTAGGCCATCAGCGGCTGCCCGGCAGCGTGCAGGTATTGCTTGGGCGTGGGCCCACCAAACCGGGTGCCGCGTCCGGCGGCAGGCACGATGGCCCAGATCGAGCCGGTCATGGGTGATCCACCGGGTCGGCGGAGGCCGGCGCTTGCTGTGCAGGAGCCGCAACCTCAGCCGCTGCAGGGGACGGCAGCGGTGCATCCTCGACCACGCGGTAGAACGTCTCGCCCGGCTTGATCATGCCCAGCTCGCTGCGCGCGCGTTCCTCGATTGCCGCCTCGCCATCCTTCAAATCCTTCACCTCTGCTGCCAACGCCTGGTTGCGTTGGCGCAGACCTTCGTTGTCCTGTGTCTGATGCGCGACCTGGGCTTCCAGCATCATGACTTCGCCGGAATTCCCAGGCCCGAACCAGAAGCGGTACTGCAGCCAAGCCAGCAGCACCGCCAGCACCAGCAGTAGCCAGCGCCAGTTGCGCACGGCTTAGCGCTTGAGCGAAACGAACGCGTCGCGGCCGGCGTAACGCGCGCCGGAGCCCAGCGCCTGCTCGATGCGCAGCAACTGGTTGTACTTGGCGACGCGGTCGCTGCGGCACAGCGAGCCGGTCTTGATCTGGGTGGCGGTGGTGGCCACGGCGATGTCGGCGATGGTGGTGTCTTCGGTTTCGCCCGAGCGGTGCGAGACGATGGAGGCGTAATTGGCTGCATGCGCCATCGCGATGGCTTCCAGCGTTTCGGTCAGCGTGCCGATCTGGTTGACCTTGATCAGGATCGCGTTGGCGGTGCCCGAATCGATGCCCTGCTTGAAGATCTTCGGGTTGGTCACGAACAGATCGTCGCCCACCAGCTGCACCTTCTTGCCGACGCGGTCGGTGAGCAGCTTCCAGCCGGCCCAGTCGTCTTCGGCCAGGCCGTCCTCGATGCTGATGATCGGGTATTGCGCGACCCAGTCGGCCAGGAAGTCGACGAACTGCTCGCTGGTCAGGCGCTTGTTCTCGCCGACCAGGTTGTACTTGCCGTTGTCGTAGAACTCGCTGGACGCCACGTCCAGGCCCAGCAGGATGTCTTCACCGGCGGTGTAGCCGGCCTTGCCGATCGCTTCGAGAATGGTGTCCAGCGCTTCGACGTTGCTGCGGAAGTCCGGTGCAAAGCCGCCTTCGTCGCCCACCGCCGTGCTCAGGCCATGGCCCTTGAGTACCGACTTGAGCGAATGGAAGATTTCGGTGCCGGCGCGCAGCGCTTCGGAGAACGAGCTGCAACCGACCGGCAGCACCATGAACTCCTGGAAGTCGACGTTGTTGTCGGCATGCGCGCCGCCGTTGATGATGTTCATCATCGGCACCGGCAGCGACACGTCCGATTCGGTGATGGTGGACAGGTACTGCCACAGCGGCTGCTTGCGCGAGGCGGCCACCGCATGTGCGGCGGCCAGCGACACACCCAGCAGCGCGTTGGCGCCCAGGCGGCCCTTGTTCTCGGTGCCGTCCAGATCGATCAGGCGACGGTCCAGGCCCTGCTGGTCGGCGGCGTCGACGTTTTTCAGCGTCTCGGCGATGGTGCCGTTCACGTTGTCCACTGCGTGACGCACGCCCTTGCCCAGGTACCGGGTCTTGTCGCCATCGCGCAGTTCCACCGCTTCCTTGGTGCCGGTCGAGGCGCCCGAGGGGACGGCCGCACGACCGAACGAGCCGTCTGCCAGCGTGACTTCCGCCTCCAGCGTGGGATTGCCGCGGGAATCGAGGATTTCGCGGGCGAGGATCTTGGCGATAGTGGTCATAGGTCCGTTCGGTTACCAGTAAGAGGGGAAGTACACCGGAAACAAGCTGCCGGATTATCGCCGCAGGACTGCGGCTTGCCAAATGGCGTGATCGCCCGGCCGCCGCGCTGGAGGCACATCCCCGCACCGCAACCGTGCGTGGCCGCCGCGGCGGACAGCGCAGTGCAGCTGGTTCAGCTGCAGCCGCACGCGGCATCGTTCAACGCGTGTCGGCACATTGCGCAGCCGCACCTGCAGCGATAAGGGACCACGCAGCAGCGGCCGCGTGCTCCACTGCATCGCCTGATCAGACGCCTTGCTCAAGAAAGCCGTGACGCTTGGTGATGCTGTCCAGCGCCAGCAGCGTCTCCAGCAAGGCTTCCATCTTGTCCAGCGGCCAAGCGTTGGGACCGTCCGACAAGGCTTTGGACGGGTCTGGATGGGTTTCGGCAAACAGGCCGGAAATGCCCACCGCCACCGCCGCGCGCGCCAGCACCGGCACGAATTCGCGCTGGCCGCCGGAACTGCTGCCCTGCCCGCCCGGCAACTGCACCGAATGGGTCGCATCGAACACCACCGGGCAGCCGGTGTCGCGCATCACGCTCAGCGAGCGCATGTCGCTGACCAGGTTGTTGTAGCCGAACGAGGCGCCACGTTCGCAGACCATGATCTGCTCGTTACCGGTCGACTTGGCCTTGTCCACCACCGGCTTCATGTCCCACGGCGCCAGGAACTGGCCCTTCTTGATGTTGACCGGCTTGCCGGCGGCGCAGACATTCTTGATGAAGTCGGTCTGGCGTACCAGGAAGGCCGGAGTCTGCAACACGTCGACGACGGCGGCGACCTCGTTCATCGGGGTGTATTCGTGCACGTCGGTCAGCACCGGCACGCCGATCTGCTGTTTCACCGCCTCCAGCACCCTCAGACCCTCTTCCAGGCCCGGGCCGCGGAAGCTGGTGCCTGAGGTGCGGTTTGCCTTGTCGAAGCTCGACTTGAAGATGAAGTTGATCCCGAGCTTGCCGGTGATCTCCTTCAGCTTGCCGGCCACGTCCAGCTGCAGCTGCATCGACTCGATCACGCAGGGGCCGGCGATCAGGAACAGCGGCTGGTCGAGGCCGACTTCGAAGTCACACAGTTTCATCAGGTCACCTTGTTGATTGAAGCCCCTCTCCCACCGGGAGAGGGGTTGGGGTAAGGGTGCGGTTGCGAAGTACTGCTGAAGCAAAATGGTTCGCCCTGGCTGGCGCGTAGCCACGCGCTCGCCATGGCTGCCATCTTCCAGTGCGTTGCGGCGCACCCTCATCCAACCCTTCAGGGCACCTTCTCCCAAGGGGAGAAGGGACTGCTCACGCACGCGCTTCCTTGAGCAACTTGCCGCCAGCCTTTTTCTCGCGCGCGGCGCGCACGAAGCCGATGAACAGCGGATGCCCGTCGCGCGGCGTGGACAGGAACTCCGGATGCGCCTGGCAGGCCAGAAACCACGGGTGCGCATCGCGCGGCAGCTCCACCACTTCCACCAGCGTGTCGTCCATCGACTTGCCGGAAATCACCAGGCCAGCGTCTTCCAGCTGGGTGCGGTAGCGGTTGTTGAACTCGTAGCGGTGACGGTGACGCTCGGCCACCACGTCCTTGCCATAGACCTCGCGCGCCAGCGTGCCTGGCTTCAGGCGCTGCTCCTGCAGGCCCAGGCGCATGGTGCCGCCCAGGTCCGACTTTTCGTCGCGCTTTTCGACTTCGCCGGTGGTGGTGCGCCACTCGGTGATCAGGCCGATCACCGGATGCGGCGACAGGCGATCGTTCTCGGTGCTGTTGGCCGCGTCCAGCGCAGCGACGTGGCGGGCATAGTCCACCACTGCGGCCTGCATGCCGTAGCAGATGCCGAAGTACGGCACCTTGTGCTCACGCGCAAACTTGGAGGTCAGCACCTTGCCTTCGAAGCCGCGGTCGCCAAAGCCGCCCGGCACCAGAATGCCGTCGATGTCGTGCAAGGCCGCCATATCGCTGCCTTCCAGGTCCTGCGCTTCCAGCCACTTGAGGTTGACCTTGGTGCGCTGGCGCAGGCCGCCGTGGCGCAGCGCTTCGGCCACCGACTTGTAGGCATCCTGGTGATCGACATACTTGCCGACCACCGCAATGGTGACTTCATCCAGCGGGTGCTTGACCGCATCCACCACCGCCGCCCATTCGGACAGATCGGCCGCAGCCACCTTGTCGCGCAACTTGAACTGATCGATGACCAGTTCGTCCAGACCCTGGCGCAGCAGTTCCAGCGGCATGCCATACAGTACGTCGATGTCCGGGCAGCTGATCACCGCGCGCTCGGAGACGTTGGTGAACAACGCGATCTTGCGGCGCTCCGAATCCGGCACCGCCTGTTCGGAACGGCACAGCAGCACGTCCGGCTGGATACCGATCGAGCGCAGTTCCTTCACCGAATGCTGGGTGGGTTTGGTCTTCAGCTCACCGGCTGCCGCGATGTACGGCACCAGAGTGAGGTGCATGAACATGGCCTTCTCGGCGCCGCGCTCGGTGCGCACCTGGCGGATTGCCTCCAGAAACGGCAGCGATTCGATGTCGCCGACGGTGCCGCCGATCTCGATCAGCGCCACGTCGAAGCCGGCCGTGGCCTCATCGATGCAACGGCGGATTTCGTCGGTGATATGCGGGATCACCTGCACGGTGGCGCCCAGGTAGTCGCCGCGGCGCTCCTTGCGGATCACGTTCTCGTAGATCCGCCCGGTGGTGACCGAGTTCTTGCGCGACAGCCGCGTGCGCACGTAGCGCTCGTAGTGGCCAAGGTCCAGGTCGGTTTCGGCACCGTCGTCGGTGACGTAGACCTCGCCATGCTGGAACGGGCTCATCGTGCCCGGGTCCACGTTGATGTATGGGTCCAGCTTCATCATCGTGACCTTCAGGCCACGCGCTTCAAGAATGGACGCAAGCGAAGCAGCGGCGATGCCTTTGCCTAGCGAGGACACTACACCGCCTGTTACGAAAATCAGGGGAGTCATGGGGCTCAAGGCCTCCCGGAAAGCCATAGTTTAACGGGTGGCGGGCGAATGCCCAAGGGTTGCGTGGTGACGAGGTCCTCCTGCGCTCGACATTTGACCGTGCCGCTGCGCAAATGCAGACGCCCCGGCCGAGGCCGGGGCGTCCATGTCGCGCAGCGACGCGGGCAGACTCAGCGCGCGGGCTTCTCTTCTTCCTCTTCCTCGCGTGGAGCACTGTCGGCCTTGGGCTTCTGCGCGGCAGCAGCGGCACGGCGCTCGGCCTTGCGCTCGGCGTCGGTCTTGGCCTTGGCGTCGTCGGTCTTCTGCGCGGTGGCGCCCTGCCCGGTCTGCTGCGGGGCGGCCTGGGCCAGCGCCGGCAGTGCCGCCACGGCGGCCGCATCCAGGGTGAGCATCAGAATATGTTTGAACGTCATGAGTGTCCTCCGGTTCGGTCACATCCTCAGGTGGGGACGTTCGGTTCCGAAACCAACGCCAGGGTAGCCAAGCCCACCCAGCCCTGCACTGAACGCCTGCCGCGTGCAAAAAGTCGCCCCAGCCCGCACACTTGCGCGTCGTTTCACGTGCCAACGAGATGCATGAACACCCGTTATAACGCCGCCGATATTGAAGTGCTGTCGGGTCTGGACCCGGTCAAACGCCGCCCGGGCATGTACACCGACACCGCGCGCCCGAACCATCTGGCGCAGGAAGTGATCGACAACTCCGTCGACGAGGCGCTCGCCGGCCACGCCAAGCAGGTCGAAGTCACCCTGTACAAGGATGGCAGCTGCGAGGTGTCCGACGACGGCCGCGGCATGCCGGTGGACATCCATCCGGAAGAGAAGATCCCAGGTGTCGAATTGATCCTGACCCGCCTGCATGCCGGCGGCAAGTTCAGCAATCGCAACTACACCTTCTCCGGCGGCCTGCACGGCGTGGGCGTGAGCGTGGTCAATGCGCTCTCGACCAAGGTCGAGCTGTTCATCAAGCGCGAAGGCAGCGAGCACCGTATGGAGTTCCGCGACGGCAATGCCGCCTCCAAGCTCGAAGTGGTCGGCACGGTCGGCAAGAAGAACACCGGCACGCGGCTGCGCTTCTGGGCCGACCCGAAGTATTTCGATACGCCCAAATTCAATGTGCGTGCGCTGCGCCACCTGCTGCGCGCCAAGGCCGTGCTGTGCCCCGGCCTGACCGTCAAGCTGCACGACGAAGCCACCGGCGAGCAGGACAGCTGGTATTTCGAGAACGGCCTGCGCGATTACCTGAAAGGCGAGATGGCCGAGCACGAACTGCTGCCGGCCGAGCTGTTCGTGGGCAGCCTGAAGAAGGACACCGAGATCGTGGACTGGGCCGCGGCCTGGGTGCCGGAAGGCGAGTTGGTGCAGGAAAGCTACGTCAACCTGATTCCGACCGCGCAGCACGGCACCCACGTCAACGGCCTGCGTTCGGGCCTGACCGATGCGCTGCGCGAGTTCTGCGATTTCCGCAATCTGCTGCCGCGCGGCGTCAAGCTGGCGCCGGAAGACGTCTGGGACCGGGTCGCCTTCGTGCTCAGCCTGAAGATGACCGACCCGCAGTTCTCCGGGCAGACCAAGGAGCGGTTGTCCTCGCGCCAGGCCGCCGGCTTCATCGAAGGCGCCGCGCACGATGCCTTCAGCCTGTATCTCAACCAGAACGTGGAGATCGGCGAGAAGATCGCGCAGATCGCCATCGACCGCGCCAGCGCACGGCTGAAGACCGAAAAGCAGATCATCCGCAAGAAGGTCACCCAGGGCCCGGCCCTTCCCGGCAAGCTGGCCGACTGCATCAGCCAGGACCTGTCGCGCACCGAGCTGTTCCTGGTGGAAGGCGATTCGGCCGGCGGTTCGGCCAAGCAGGCGCGCGACAAGGACTTCCAGGCGATCCTGCCGCTGCGTGGCAAGATCCTCAATACCTGGGAAGTGGCTTCCGGCAGCGTGCTGGCCTCCGAAGAAGTGCATAACCTGGCGATCGCGATCGGCTGCGATCCGGGCAAGGACGACATCACCGGGCTGCGCTACGGCAAGGTGGTGATCCTGGCAGATGCGGACTCCGATGGCCTGCACATCGCCACGCTGCTGACGGCGCTGTTCCTGCAGCATTTCCCCGCGCTGGTAGCCGCCGGCCATGTGTTCGTGGCGATGCCGCCGCTGTTCCGCGTGGACGTGGGCAAGCAGGTGTTCTACGCGCTGGACGAAGAAGAAAAGACCACGCTGCTGGACAAGATCGCGCGCGAGAAGATGAAGGGCCAGATTAGCGTGACCCGCTTCAAGGGCCTGGGCGAAATGAATCCGCAGCAGCTGCGCGAATCCACCATCCACCCGGATACGCGCCGGCTGGTGCAGCTGACCATCGACGATGGCGAGCAGACCCGTTCGTTGATGGACATGCTGCTGGCCAAGAAGCGCGCGGGCGACCGCAAGCAGTGGCTGGAAACCAAGGGCGATTTGGCGTCGCTGGAAGTTTGAAAACCCGGAAGCTTTGAAAGCCCCTCTCCCGCCGGGGCGAGAAGGCACGGGTTGCGCGCCACTGGCGCGCGTGCCTTGGAGCGCCCGCGCTGCGAGCGCGGGCCGGGGCGCGGAGCGGGGGTTGGGGTGAGGGGCGAAGCAGTGGGTGCGTCACCTTTGAAGGCGCGTGGCGACGCGTTTGTCATTGCGGGAACCGGTGACTCTCTGCGTCGCACCCTCATCCGCCCCTGCGGGGCACCTTCTCCCCCATCAAGGAGGACAATGTCTCGAGGGGAGAAGGGAGCTTTATCGGTTTTCTTGCAGGTCGATGCTTGTTTCAGCGGACCGCGCAGACCTGACCGTTCAGATCAGACGGCTTCCTGCCGCAGCACATCCGGCTCTAGACAAGCATGCTGCATCGGTCCACGCGCCATCCATGCCTTCCTGCACATTACACCGAGCGCTGCCGCAGCCTAGCATCGGCACTCCCCTGCTCCGACGCCGATGCCCATGCCCTCCTTTCTCCGTGCCGGCTTGCTGGCCTGCTTCCTGCTCAGCGGGGCCGCTCTGGCCGATGCGCCAGAGCGAACCGATAAAAGCGATGCAAAACGCGACGCCAGCGCCGCTGCCGCTGCCGCCAGACAGGCACCGTTGCCGGCCGATGTCAGCGTGCGTCAGAGCACGCGCGTGGCCGGCCGGTCGCTGAGTTACACCGCCACCGTCGGCACCCTGCCGGTGCGCGATGCGCAGGGCAAGACCACCGGCGAGGTGGTGTTCACCGCCTACACCGTCGACGGCAAGGAACGCCCGGTGACCTTTGCATTGAATGGCGGCCCGGGCGCGGCGTCGGTGTATCTGAATTTGGGTGCGATCGGGCCAAAGGTGGTGTCGTTCGGCGCCGAAGGCGACAGCGCCTCGGCACCGGCCGCGCTGCGCGACAACCCGGGCACCTGGCTGGATTTCACCGACCTGGTGTTCATCGACCCGGTGGGCACCGGCTTCAGTCGCGCATTGATCGGCGACGACGATGCCAAGAAGCAGTTCTACAACCCGCAGGCGGATGTGGAATATCTCTCGCGCGTGATCTACGACTGGCTGCTCAAGAACCGCCGCCTGCAGGCGCGCAAGTATCTGGTCGGCGAGAGCTATGGCGGTTTCCGCGGTCCGCGGATCACCCACTACCTGCAGACCCGGCTGGGCGTGGCGATGAACGGCGTGGTGCTGGTGTCGCCGTATCTCAACCCGACCCTGGACGACAACGGCGATGTCTCACCGCTGGCATGGATGCTGACACTGCCCTCGATCGCCGCCGCGCACCTGGAGCGCCAGGGCCAGCTCAGCGACAGCGCGATGCGCCAGGTGATCGACTACACCCGCGGCGATTACGCGGTGGCGCTGATGAAAGGACGTACCGACCCGCAGGCGCATGAGGCGATGTTGCAGCAGGTCACCCGCATGACCGGGCTGGACCCGGCCTATGTGCGCCGCTCCGGCGGACGCCTGGAAACCCAGGCGTATCTGCGCGAGGTGTTTCGCGACAAGGGCGAATTGGGTAGCCGTTACGACTCCAACGTCACCGCCTTCGACCCGTTTCCCAACGATGCCGAACAACGCGCCAACGACCCGCTGCTGGACAGCATCATTGCTCCCACCACCACTGCGATGGTGGATTTCGTCACCCGCGTGGTCGGTTGGAAAATCGATGCGCAATATCGCGCGCTCAACTACGACGTCAACAAACTCTGGGACTGGAACGACGAACTGCGCAAGGGTGCGGTGACCCAACTGCGTCAGTCGGTGGCGATCGATCCGAAGTTGCGCGTATTGATCGCGCACGGCTGGAACGACCTCTCCTGCCCGTTCATGGGCTCGGTGCTCACGGTGGATCAGATGCCGGCGATGGGCAGCGACCCGAAACGCGTGCAGGTACGCGAATATCCGGGCGGCCACATGTTCTACAACCGCGCCGACAGCCAGAGTGCGTTCCGCAACGACGTCAAGGCGATGTACGAAACGCGCTGAATGCGTCCATCGCCGGGCATCTCAACGTCCGGCGATGATCAGCGAAATAGCGTGGCGACTACACTGCGCCAGGCGCGGTTGCTTTTACGTTCCAGCCCATCCATTGGTAGAGCTGATAGCGCGCAATGCCCAGATATTCGTGCAGCGCCACATCGGCCAGAGTGAAGTTGTAGCTCTGCGGCAGGATCGACCAAGTGGCAGTCAACCAATCCGCGCGCACCGGCGTGGCATCGATGCCGAAATGGCGGAAGTACAGTTCGGCGCGGCGCAGATGGGTGGCCGATGACACCAGCACGATGCGATCGGGCCGGTACGCGCGCAGCAGGGGCTGGCTGAACTGCGCATTCTGCCAGGTGTTCATGCTCGAGGGCTCCATGATCAAGTCGGCCTGCGGAATCGCCAGGCCAACCAACACGCGCTGATACACCACTGCTTCGGATAACCCCAGCCCGCGCGCATCGCCGCCGCTGATTTCGATCTTGCAATCGCCACCGCTGTGCCGGCATTTCTGATACAGCCGCGCCGACTCGACGATGCGGCCGTAGGCGAACATGTTGGCTTCGGCTACCGCGTCACGCCCTTCCGGACGCACGGTGCCGGCGCCCAGCAACACGATGACGTTGCGCGCGCCCCATGCGTTGAAATCGTTGACCCCGGTGTGCTGCAGGTGTTGCAGCATCCAGGAAGGCAATGGGCCGCAACCGACCGCAAACACCAGCAACAGACTGGTAAGACCCAACACGCGGGAAAAGCGCCGCAATCCGCGGCGGTCGATCAACCAGGCGAACCCGAACAATACGCACACCAGGGCCAGCATCATCGCGGAAGGATCTCATTCATAACGTGCGGGCAGACCCGACGGTAGCGGGTTTACGCGGTAACGGCATCGCAGCGTGCCCACGGTGCATGACCGCACCGCGACACCGCTCATGTCCAGCCGAACAGCTCGAAGGCGCGCAGGATCAGGTACGCCACGCCGCCGGCAGCCGGGATGGTGAGGATCCACGCCCAGACGATGCGTTCGATCACGCCCAGGCGCAGCGAACGCGGGTTCTTGGCAAAGCCCACGCCCATGATGGCGGTGGAGATGCTGTGGGTGGTGGAGACCGGCATGCCGAAATGCGCCGCCATGGTCAGCACGGTGGCCGAGCTGGTTTCGGCGGCAAAACCATGGATGGGATGCAGCTTGACCATCTTGTGGCCAAGCGTCTTGATGATCTTCCAGCCGCCGGACGCAGTACCGGCCGCCATCACCACTGCGCAGGTCAGCACGATCCACATCGGGATGCCATCGCCGGCCGCCAGCCCGGTGCCCGGATGCAGGAACGCCAGCCAGCCGGGCAGATTGTCCAGCGCGCCGGCCGACTGCGCGCCGATCAGGGTCATGGCGATGATGCCCATGGTCTTCTGCGCATCGTTATGGCCGTGTGCGTAGCCCATGTACGCGGCCGAGGCGATCTGCGCCTTGCCGAAGAACGCGTTGACCCAGCGGGGGCGTGCCAGGCGCCCGATCGGGCCGCCAAGCCTGGACATGCCGGCGATGATCGCCCACAGCAGCACCATCACCACGATGCCGAGCAGGAAACCGGCGATCGGCGAGGTGATCATCGGCACGAACACCTTCCACAACAATCCCTTGTTCTTGGCCCAGTTGCCGATGTTCTCCGACCAGATCAGCGCATCCCAGTTGTTGTGCGCGGCGGCCAGGCCGGCGCCGCACAGGCCACCGATCAGCGCATGCGAGGACGACGACGGCAGGCCCTTCCACCAGGTGATCAGGTTCCAGATGATGCCGCCCAACAGCGCGCACAGGATCACCTGCGGAGTGACGTCCACCACATTGGTGTTGAGCAGACCCGAAGCGATGGTCAGCGCCACTGCGGTGCCGGTGAGGGCGCCGATCAGGTTCATGCCGGCCGCCAGCATCACCGCCCAGCCCGGCGAGAGCACCTTGGTGGCGACGACGGTGGCGATGGAATTGGCGGTGTCGTGGAAGCCGTTGATGAATTCGAACACCAACGCGGCCAGGATCACCACCAGAACAAGGGTAAGCACGCGGCGGCCTCAGCTGTTCTTCAACACGATCTGGTACACCACCACCCCCGCCTCGCGGCAACGGTCGATGGCTTTTTCCAGGATCTCGAAGAACTCCTTGAGCAGGAACATCTGCAGCGTGTCCAGGCGGCCGGAATAGATGTCGCGGTACAGCTCGAGCATCAGCCGGTCGGCCTCGTTCTCGAGCATGCGCAGCTTGTCGTTGAGCGCGGTCATGCGATCGATGTTCATGCGCGGCAGGTCGTCGACCATTTCCACCACCACCGCGGCCGCCTGTTCCAGCATCGCTGCGCGCGGGGCGAAGTCGATGTGTTCCAGGTGCTTGGTCGCCAGCGAATAGCGGTCGGCGAATTTCTCCACCTGCTTGGGAATCTTGTACAACGCCGAGCCCAGCGCTTCGATGTCTTCGCGCTCGATCGGGGTCATGAAACTGTCCACCAGGGCCTGGCCGATCTTGTCGGAGGCCGCGCGTTCGCGCAGGCGGGCGAGCTTGAAGGCGTCCAGCGCGGGCTGCCGATCGGACTCGCGCATCATGGCATGCAAGGCCTTGGTGCTGTCGTAGGCGGCCTGCGCCGCTTCGTTCAGGAGCGAATAGAACTGCTTGCCGGAACCGAAGATGGTCTGCAACGAGAACATGGGTGGAGAACTTCCTGCCGTCGAGGGAGGACGGCACCAAGGGCGAATTATGACCGTTCCATGACCTGTCTGGGTATATCGGTGCCGCCGATGGCCTTCACATCGGCATTTCCCGGCTCGAACCACCCTGTGGTTTGCTACCATGCCTGCGCGCCTTCGGGCGCACCCTATGGAAGACGACCCTATCCCCCCCGCTTGCCGCCCCGCCCCCGTGCGCGCCGGCCAATGCAGTGCAACCCCGCCCTCCCCTTCATTGACCGGGGACTGCGCCCGTGGTTGAGTTTCTGATCGTCATCGCGCTGATCCTGCTGAACGGCTTCTTCGCGATGTCGGAAATGTCGTTGATGACCTCGCGCAAGAGCCGGCTGAAGCAGATGGCCGGCTCCAGCAAGCGCGCCGCCCGCGCACTGGCACTGGCCGAAAGCCCGGAAAACTTCCTGTCCACTGTCCAGATCGGCATCACCCTGATCGGCATCCTGACCGGCGTGTTCGGTGGCGAGGCGATCGGCGAGGCCATCAGCAACTGGCTGCAGGGGCTGTTCCCCGCCTTGTCGGCCACCTTCGAGCTGGTCGGCAAGCCGCGCCCGTATTCGGTGGTGATCGGCAGCACGCTGGCGGTGGCGCTGATTACCTTCCTGACGCTGATCTTCGGCGAACTGGTCCCCAAGCGACTGGCCCTGCGCAATTCCGAGGACATCGCAGGCGTCGTCGCGGTGCCGATGGCCTGGCTGGCCAGGATCGCCGCGCCCGGCGTGTGGGTGCTGGCGCGCTCCACCCGGCTGGTGCTGCGTCTGCTGGGCATGGGCAAGGACGAATCGGCTTCGGTGACCGAAGAAGAGATCCGCATGCTGGTGGCCGAAAGCCACGAGGCCGGGGTGATCGACGCGCACGAGCGCGACATGATGAACCGCGTGATGCGGCTGGGCGACCGCACCGCCGACAGCCTGATGACGCCGCGCAACCGCATCGCCTGGCTGGACGCCAACGCCGAGCCGGAACGCAACTTGGCGGTCATGCGCGAACACGAATTCTCCCGCTATCCGGTGTATCGCGGCAGCGACCAGGACATCGCCGGCGTGCTGGAAGTCAAATCGCTGGTCACGCGTCTGGATGGGCACGGCGCGCACCTGTTCCAGGCGCTGCGCGACACGTTGTTCGTGTCCGAATCCACGCATGCGATGAAGCTGCTGGAGATCTTCCGCGAAGAACAGCAGTCGATGGCGCTGGTGGTGGACGAATACGGCGAGATCCGCGGGCTGGTGACCATCAGCGACCTGATGGGCGCGGTGGTCGGGCGGCTGCAGGCTGTCGAAAATACCGACGAGGACGCGCTGGTGGTCACGCGCGCCGACGGGTCGCTGCTGATCGACGGCTCGCTGCCGGTGGAAGAACTGCGCGAAGTGCTGGGCGCCGAATTGCCGGACGCCGAGGATGGCGATTACCACACGCTGGCCGGGCTGTGCATCTATTATTTCGGGCGTATTCCGCAGGCCGGCGAGTTCTTCGACTGGGCCGGATGGCGCATCGAGATCGTGGACCTGGACGGCGCGCGCGTGGACAAGCTGTTGCTGAGCCGGGTCGGCGACGAGGACAGCGATGACATCGTCGGCTGAGGGTGGGCCGCCGCCCGGGGATGCGGACGAGGAGCAGATGCGCTATCGCAACGAAGGCATCCGCAGCCTGCTGGCGGCCTTCAGCGATGGCGACCCGGAGCAGGTGCTGCGCGTGCGCGAGATTTTGGCGGACCTGCAGCAGAGCGCGTTCGGCGTGTTCCTGTTCTTGGCGATCCTGCCCTCGTTCATTCCGATTCCCGGCGTGGCCGGCGGCATCAGCGGCCCGCTGACCGTGCTGATCGGGCTGCAGATGATGTGCTGCCTGCGCAAACCGTGGGTGCCGGGCTTCATTGGCGAACGCGGGCCGCGGCGGCGTACCAGCCAGCGCTTCGTGGCCAAACTTGCGCCCACCCTGCGGCGGCTGGACCGCCTGCTCAAGCCACGCCTGCATGGGCTGCTGGATCGCCTGCCGGCACAGGTGTTTACCGGGCTGCTGCTGGTGCTGGTCGGCATCCTGCTGACGCTGCCGATTCCGTTCACCAACTACCTCTTCGGGCTGATCCTGCTGTTGTTCGCGTTGGCCTTGCTGGAACGCGACGGCGCGCTGCTGCTGGCAGGCTGGGTGGCGGCGCTGATCTCGGTGGCCGTGTTCGGCGTGACTTCGGATCAGCTGGTGGACCTGATTCGCGGATAGTGGCCGGAAGCTTGGCGATAAGGCCGGAGGGGGCTCAGGGTTGTAGCGTCTTTACTTCCGCATATCTTGGCGCTGCGAGTGTTTGAATTACCCGGTGCCGAACTGTACGCCGGGCCGACGAACAGGCGTGCGGGTCATTGCATCGGGACTGGCCGGTCTTAAAGTGCAGCCGTTCGTCGCCCGCAACGATGCCGTACCCTCACCCCAACCCCTCTCCCGCGGGGAGAGGGGCCAGGTGCGCGGAGGTGATGGGCCAATCGCGCAGGCAGAGGGACTTAAGCGCTGTGCTGCACTAGCAGACTATTCTGCATTTACCAGCGGTGGCCCATTGGGGCTTTACTTCAGATCGACCACGCGGTTGTCGGACAGGCTGCCGGGGTCGTCGGTGACGGCGGTCATGACGAAATACAGCGCCTTGCCGAGCAGGCCGCTCGGGCCGTCCCAGTATTCGGCCGATTCGGCGCGTACATGGATCAGGCGCAAGCTTGGGTCGTCCTTGCCACCGGGGAAAAACACCTTCATCGCCGGCGACCACAGTTTCTCGATCTTGGCGCGGTCGTGCACCACCTGCGCGGTGCCGGCCACCGACACATAGGTATTCTTCGATGCCGAAGCGTAGGCCACGTTGACGCGCGGATCGGCGGCGATTTCTGCCACCTTCGGGCTGTCGGCGGCGGTGGCGAACCACAGGTCGCCGTCGAATTCCACTTCCTGCGTGCCCAACGGGCGGCTCACCAGCTTGCCGTCGGCCGAGACGGTGGTGAACATGGCGATATCTACCCCGCGGATCAATTCGGCCAGCTGCTTGATGCTCTGGCCGCGTTCGTGAAGTTGCATGCGTGCCTCCTAATGGATGTGCACGCATCTGAGCGGATTGACGCGCAAAGCGACGTGAATCACACCGTGGTCACGCTCAGCTCGCGCACCGCGGCGGCGGCAATTTCGAACGAGCGCAAACGCGCGCTGTGCTCGTAGATGTTGGCGGTGAACAGCAACTCATCGGGCGCATGCCGCTCGATGAAGGTCGCCACGCCCTGCGCCACCTGCTCGGCGTCGCCCAGCACCGTGCAGGCAAGCGCGCGCTCCACTCCGGCGCGCTCGTGCGGCTGCCAGAAACTGTCGATGTCGTCGATCGGCGCTGGAATCTTGCCCGGCTTGCCGCGCCGCAGATTGACGAAGCTCTGCTGCTGGGTGGTGAACAGCCGGCGTGCCTGCGCCTGCGTTTCGGCGGCCACCACGTTCAAGGCCAGCATGACGTGCGGCTTGGCCAACTGCGCGGACGGGCGGAAGTGGCGGCGATAGATCGCCACCGCTTCATCCATCGCCTCGGGCGCGAAATGCGAGGCGAAGGCGAACGACAAGCCCATGGCCGCCGCCAGCCGCGCACTGAACAGGCTCGACCCCAGCAGCCACACCGGGAGGTTGAGGCCGGCACCGGGGACGGCCTGCACCAGCTGCCCCGGCACCGCCGGCGCGAAGTAGCGCAGCAGCTCGGCAACGTCCTGCGGGAACTGGTCGGCGCTGTCGAAATAACGACGCAGCGCGCGTGCGGTGGGCTGGTCGGTGCCTGGGGCGCGCCCCAGGCCCAGGTCGATGCGCTGCGGATACAGCGAGGCCAGCGTGCCGAACTGCTCGGCCACCTGCAGCGGTGCGTGGTTGGGCAGCATGATGCCGCCGGCGCCGACGCGAATGGTCGTGGTGCCGCCGGCCACGTGGCCGATCAGCACCGCAGTGGCGGCGCTGGCGATACCCGGCATGTTGTGGTGTTCGGCCAGCCAGTAGCGCTGGTAGCCCCAACGCTCGGCGTGCTGCGCCAGATCCAGCATGTTGGTAAAGGCGTGGGTGGTGTCGCTGCCTTCGCAGACCGGCGCCAGATCGAGTACGGAAATGGGGGTCATGGAATGACTCCGGATCAAAGACGATATGCCAGAGATGGGGCTGACCGGCGGCTTTGCCAGTCGCCTTGCCGCCGCCGGGCAGGATTACAGCATTCCAGCCATCAAACAGCGCGGCGGCCAGCCAGCGACCTCGGCCGTGTACGGGTGGAAGTCGAACGCGCCGATGTCCCTTGCTGCCGGCCGGTACGCACGCGGAGACGAACGCGTCGAGCGCCCGACGAAGCACCTGCCGGGTGGCGAGCGGCCGCTGGCTATGATGGCGTTCACCTGGCTGCACGGTATGACCATGACCTCCCCTGCTGCATCCGCGCGCAGTGCCGACGTTGCACGGATTGCCGCGCGTATCGATCGCCTGCCCGCCAGCGCCACCTTGTGGCGGCTGGTCGCCCTGCTGGCGCTGGGCGGCTTCTTCGAGCTGTACGACCTGTTCCAGACCGCCTACATCAGTCCGGGCTTGATCGCCGACGGCATCTTTGCCCAGGGCAGCGATGGCGCATTCGGCATGTCCGATCAGGCCGCATTCGCCGCAGCCACCTTTCTGGGGCTGTTCGTGGGCGCCGCACTCCTGAGCCCGTTCGCCGATCGCTTCGGTCGACGCCTGGTGTTCACCTTCGCCCTGGTCTGGTACACCGCGGCTACCGTGGCGATGGGGCTGCAGAGTACGGCCACCGGCGTGATCGTGCTGCGCTTTGTGGTCGGCATCGGGTTGGGCATCGAGCTGGTGACCATCGACACCTATCTGTCCGAACTGGTACCCCGGCATATGCGCGGTGCGGCGTTCGCGTTTGCGTTCTTCGTGCAGTTCCTGGCGGTGCCGACAGTGGCGCTGAGTGCATGGCTGCTGGTGCCACACGCGCCACTGGGCGTCAGCGGCTGGCGCTGGGTGGTGCTGCTGAGCGGCGTGTTCGCGCTGGCGATCTGGTGGTTGCGCAGCCGCCTGCCGGAATCGGCCCGCTGGCTTGCCACCCAGGGCCGTGACACCGAGGCCGATGCGGTGCTGGCGCAACTGGAGGCACGCTGCGAGCGCGACCTGGGTGCGCCATTGCCGAAGCCGCAGGCGCCCGATGCGCTGCCTGCCGCCCAGGCGCAGGTGTCGCTGCTATGGCGCGCGCCGTATCGCGGGCGTATCGGCATGCTGGTGGTGTTCCATGTCTTTCAGGCGATCGGCTTCTTCGGCTTCGGCAACTGGCTGCCGGCCCTGATCGCCGCGCAGGGCACCGGGGTGACCAAGAGCCTGGCCTATGCGTTTGCGATCTCGCTGGCCTACCCGCTGGCGCCACTGCTGTTACTGCGCTTTGCGCAGCGCTGGGAAAACAAATGGCAGATCACCGCATCGGCGCTGGGCGCGGTGCTGTTGGGCGTGCTGTTTTCGCTGCAGCACCAGGCTGCTGGCATGGTGGCGTGCGGCGCGATGATTGCGTTCTGCAATGCCTGGATGAGCTTTGCCTACCATGGCTACCAGGCCGAGCTGTTTCCCACCGGCCTGCGCGCGCGGGCAGTCGGGTTCTGCTACTCGTTCAGCCGCTTGTCGACGGCGGTGAGCAGTGTGCTGATCGGCTGGCTGCTCACCCAGGTCGGCAGCCACGGCGTGCTGAGCTTCATCGTGATCAGCATGTCGATCGTGGCGAGCGTGATCGCGGTGTTCGGGCCGCGGACACGCAATCTCGCGCTGGAAGAGATCGCCGGCTGAGCGCTGTATGGAGAGGCGGCGCGATCAGGCGCCGCGGCGGGTCGCCATGGCCGTGACCCTGCCCTGCGCCTGCGCGACCGCTGCGCCGCCCAGCGCAACGGTGCGATCGGCCACCGCGGCCAGACTGGTGCGGTGCGACACCACCACCAAGGCGGTCTGCGGCAACCGCTGCCGCAGGGTCACCAGTACCTGCTGTTCGGCGTCCGCATCGAGGGCGCTGGTGGCCTCGTCCAGCACCGCCAGGGTCGGGGCGCGCAGCAACACCTGCGCCAGCAGCAGGCGTTGCAACTCACCGCCGGACAGGCGGCCCTCCTGCCCATTGATGACGGTGTCCAGGCCCTGCCCCTCGCGTTGCAGCCGTGCGCCCAGGCCGACATCGCACAGCACGTCCCACATGCGGTCATCGGGCGTCCCCGGCAGCGCCCAGTCCAGGCACTCGCGCACGTTGCATTGCCAGGGGCGCACGGCCTGACTGACGTAGGCGCTATGGCGGATCAGCTGTCGATAGGCGGCAAAATCCAGCCGACGCCCGCTCATATGCGCCTCGAACAGCAGCGGCGGCGTTTGCCCTGACAGCACGTCCATCAGACTGCTCTTGCCGATACCGGATGGGCCGACCACCAAGGTCATCTCCCCCGCCACCAGCAGCAAGCCGTCGATCGCAAGCGCGGGCAGCGGCGGTGCCAGATCGATGCGCTCCAGATGCAGCACGGCCGGCAGCCGTTCGGCAGCCGCATTCGATGCAGGCGCACCTGGCGTGCCCAGATCCACGTAGCGCCGCCACAGCTGCAGGGCCGGCCAGGCTGAGCGCAGCTGCTGCACGCTCTGCCGCGTGGTGACCAGATACGGCAGCAGGCGGCCAAGCAACAGACCGACCGTGATCAGCGCCGCGCGGTCGGCGCCCTGCCACAGGTTGGCGAGCACCAGGATGCCGGCAATGGCAGCCACCGCGGTGAGCTCCAGCACCAGGCGGCTGGCGGCCACCAGTTCCTGCTGCTGCGCGTATCCGCGTCCCAGGCGGGTGGACATGTGCTCGTACTGCCGGGTTTCCACCGCTTCGCGCTCAAACGAGCGCACATGGCGCAGGCGGCGCGGGAAGTCCTCGCTCAACCAGAACAGCTGGGTCATGTCGGCGACGTAGTCGCGGCTGATGCGCGCCTGCACATCGCTGCTGGAGATGCGCAGCCCCAGCCATGCCAGCAGCGCGAGCAGCGGTGTCGCAAGCAGCAACGCAGGCACGATCGACACCGCCACGCACACGCTGACCAGCGCGGTGATGCCGGCCACCAGCAGTTGCAAGACCGCGCTGAACCCCTGTGTTGCGATTTCGATATTGTAGGTCAGCACATTGGCGATTTCCGCCGAACTGGCGCCCGACAAGGCCGGCAGCGGCGCATCCATCAGCGCCGCATGCACGCGCCGGCGCAGGCCCAGCGCATACCGGCTGGTCAGGCGTGCGGCCAGCCGCGCGCCGTGCCAACGCAACAGCGCGAACAGCGCGCTGACGACTACAAACACGCCTGCCTGCACCGGCAGTCCCCCGGGCACGGCCAGCCGATAACCGGCCAGCTGCACGCTGTGGCCGGGTTGCACCAACGGCAACAGACACACCGCCACGAGGCTGCCGATGCATGCGGCCGCCAGCGACAATGCCACGTACAGCGCGACGGCCGGCCGGTCCGCCGGCACCAGCGTGTCGACGAAGCCATGCAGCACCGCCCGGATCCGATTGCGTGCGTGCCGAAACATCAGCCGCGCACATCGCCTGCAGTGCCGACCCGCGCCTGCTGCCGCTCGCGCAGCGGCCTCACCGCAGCACCTGCAGCAAGGCGTCCAGCGAAGCCTGCGGGTGCGCGCCACGGTGCAGGGTGAACATGCCGATGCGCTGCACCTGCGCCACGAAGCGTTGCCACCCCGGCTGGCCGGCGGCATAGGGCTGGTCGCGCTGCAGGCACTGCGCTATCTGCGCGGCTGGCACGGGCATCAGTCCGTTGCCCGATGTGCTGGCCGGCTGCTTGGACAGCATCACCACGGCACTCAGCTGCAGGGGCGTGGGCGCAAGCGTGGCATGGCCGTGACGGATGTCGACTTCGAACTTTTCCACGCCACTGCGGCGACGAATGATCGGCGAGGCAGTGATCCATGCGCGGGTGGGCGCATCGACCAGGCCCAAGACCTCGGGCCGCAGATGCAGGAAGTTGGCAACGCCGGTGGTCAGCAGGCTGTCCGGCGCCACGAATACGCCGTCTTCGGCGATGAACTCCAGCCCGTGCAGCAGGCTGTGCAGCGCCAGCGTGGATTTACCCGCGCCGCTGGCGCCGAGCAGCAGCACGCTGCGGCCGCGCCGGCCCACGCAGGCGCCGTGCAGCGGCACCAGCCCCATGCCACGCGCTGCCAGCAGGAACACCGCAAACTCGATCAGCTCGTAGCGCACGTGGTACGCATGCGCCAGCATGTCCTCCGAGACCACCAGCATGGCGCGGCGCTCCGGGATCGACAGCATCAGGTAGTTGCAAGCATCCATCACGCCACAGACCAGGCCGCCCACTGCATGCGTGCGCACCGGCGGCGGCTCGGCGACCACGCTGCCGTGCGCGTCCGGCAGCAGATCCAGGGTGATGTGGAACTGCAGCGCACCCGGTAGGTGATGTGCCGGCAAGCCGGCATAGGCGGCATCGACCAGGGCCAGCAGCGCCGGGCTATCGCTGTGGAAATGGAACAGCGCACCAAGAATCTGCCGCTGCACGCTGAAGGCACGCACGCGCTGTTCGCCGAACGGGTCCGCCGCCACGGCGGCCTTGGCCGCGTCGCGTGCGCGCTCTTCCAGCGGCTGGTATTGCGCCAACGCAGCCGACTGCGGCATGCCTGTCATCCAATGCATCGATCAGCCGGTGTGTGCCGACTGCGCGCGCAAAGGTTGCATCGCTGTACGCGCTGAACAGGCGTCATCGGTTGCCATTTCACGCAGCGCAGCAGCGCAACCAAAGACGCCTGTGCGCGCACCTACTGCCGAGCCGAATGCCGGTGTCTGCGCACGCCGCCGCTGCGCGCCACCTGGCGACAGAACGAGAGCCTTGTGCAGATGCTAAAGATCCAGGTCAGTCATTCGTATTTCCTGCGTTACGACCCCAAGCAATGGGAACGCGGCAAGCCGTACCCCCCGCTGGCCACCTTGCAGATCGCGGCATTGCTGCGCGAACGCGGGCATGTCCTGAGCCTGTTCGACGCCATGCTGGCCGACGATGTCGAGGACTACGCCGGCGCGCTGCACGATGCGCAACCGGAGTTGGTGGTGTTCTATGAGGACAACTTCAACTTCCTCACCAAGATGTGCCTGAGCCGCATGCGCGAGGCGGCGTGCCGCATGATCGGACAGGCGCGCGCGGCCGGCTGCCGGGTGTTGGTGGCGGGCTCGGATGCGTCCGACAACCCGGACGCATTTCTGGCCGCCGGTGCGCATGCGGTATTGATCGGCGAAGGCATCGCACCGTTGATCGAGTTGATCGAGCGGGTCGAACGCAATCCGCAGATCGACATGCAGGCCTGGTTGTCCGGTGTCGCACGCATTGCCACCAGCGATCCGGCAGCGGTACGCGCGCATCCGGGTGCACAGCCACCGGACGCGCGCCTGAGCGGCCTGCCTGCCTGGGACCTGGTCGACATGCCGCGCTACCAGCGCTTCTGGCGGAAGCGACATGGCTATTTCAGCCTGAACATGGCCGCCTCGCGCGGTTGTCCGTTCCGCTGCAACTGGTGCGCCAAGCCGATCTGGGGCAACCACTACAAGCGTCGCGACGCCGAGGACGTGGCTGCCGAGATGATCCATCTCAAACGCAACTTCCAGCCCGATCACCTGTGGATGGCCGACGACATCTTCGGCTTCCATATCGACTGGGTGGAGGCGTTTGCGCAGCGTTTGAGCGAGGCCGACGGCGCCATTCCATTCACCATCCAGACCCGCGCGGATCTGGCCAGCGAGCGCATGGCCGCGGCACTGGCGCGCGCCGGATGTGCGGAGGCCTGGATCGGTGCGGAAAGCGGCAGCCAGCGCATCCTCGACAGGATGACCAAGGGCACCGAGGTAACCGAGGTGATCGCCGCCCGCCAGCGCCTGGGCGCGCACGGAATCCGCGTAGGCTTCTTCATCCAGCTGGGCTATCTGGGCGAAGAACTCGACGACATCCTGGCCACGCGTGCACTGGTGACCCAGGCCAATCCGGACATCATCGGCGTCAGCGTATCCTATCCGCTGCCGGGCACCAAGTTCTACGAAGAAGTGAAGAACCAGCTCGGCGGCAAGACGCATTGGCAGGATAGCGACGACCTGGCGATGATGTTCCATGGCGCCTACGACTCGGAGTTCTACCGCAGCGTGCGCGATCTGTTGCACACCCAGGTGGACCTGCAGCAGGCACGAAGCACGATGACGGCCGATGCCGTTGCGCAGGCCTCCGAGCAGCTGGAAGCGCGCTGGTCCGCCTTGATCGCCTCCGAACAGCTGCACCGTACCGAGCCGCTGGCCACCCTGGCCGCACGGCCACCCCGGCAGCTGGCCACGGTGCTGGTGGGCTAGCGATTCATGCACTTGCCGGTGGACGCGAAATAGCCGGGTGCGCATTCACACCATCGCTCGCGCGACCGAGCAGGAGTGCCAACGCGCTCGACGCGCCCGATGCAATCTTGGCGTGCAACAACGCCATCGCTGAGCCGATACGCCGCCACCATGTAGCACCGCCACTGACTCGCAACACCACCATTGCGCCCCGCCCCTTCGACCTCCCGGATCACGCCCGCATGCAGCTTTCGCTTCGTACCATCCGACACGGCCTGCACACGGCCACCGAGCAGCTGGCGCACGAGCTGGCGCAGCCAGGCGACAGTTCGCCACAGTGGGACCGCCTGCAATGGCAACTGGCCGCAGCGGCGGCAGCGGCACATGGCGTGTCGCCGCTATTGCAGCGCCGCTCGTTGTGGCAGAACGCGCAATGGAACAGTTTCCTGAGCGAGCAGCGCGATCATGTCGAAGACCGCCATCGGCGTATCGCGCTGCTGCTGACCCGTATCGACAGCGCCGCGCGCAGCGCCGGCATCGCGCTGGTGGGGTTGAAGGGCACCGCCCTGCATCGGCTGGGCGTCTACCTGCCCGGCGACCGCCCGATGGCGGACATCGACCTGCTGGTGGCGCCCGAAGACGCGCTGGCCACGGCCGCGCTGTTGTGCGAACTCGGGTATGAAGCCTCGTTTCAGCAATGGAAGCACCAGGTGTTCAAACCGGTGCAAGGCGACGCCGTGGCGGGATTGGGCGAACACCGCGATGCTCCCATCAACATCGAAGTGCATACGCGCATCCAGGAACGCCTGCCGGTGCGCAGCGTGGACATCACTGCAGGGATCTGGCCGGAACACGCGCAGCCGGGGCTGAACCCCTACCCTTCCATTGGCGCCCTGATGTGCCACCTGCTGCTGCACGCGGCCGGAGGCATCTGCCATCGCAGCATCCGGCTGATGCATCTGCATGATCTTGCGTTGCTGGCGACCCGCATGGGCCCGCGCGACTGGCAGCAATTGTGGGCAGACCCGGCTGTGTCGCCCTGGTGGGCGCTGCCGCCATTGCTGTTGCTGCAGCGCTACTACCGCGCGGTGGTGCCGGCGCAGGTGATGGCGCGGTTGCATGCCGAGTGCCCGCGCCTGCTGCGCCTGCGTGCCGGCCGGCAGACCCTCACCACCGCCTCGTGCTCCAACCTGTGGCTGCCAGCCTTGCCCGGGATCGAGTGGTCTGGTTCGTTGAGCGAGGCGCGGCAATACGTGCGCGAACGCGTGGTGCCGTCGGCAGAAAGCCGCAAGGAGCGTGCCGACATGCTGCACACCCAATTCTGGCTGCAGGGTCAGCCATGGGTGCGCCAGACCCAGGCACGTCGGCTGATGACGCGGCTGACCCGCCCGATCCCGCGCACCGACATGCTGTACGTCGTGCGCGCGGCGCTGGATGGCTATCTGCAGCCGGCGTGAGGCTGGGCCGCCGGCTACCGGGTGCGTCGCTGTGCTATTTCCCTCGATGGACGTGCTGGCCCGGCATTGCCAGTTGCCGAGCATGCGCCGCACTATCGCGCTGACAGCTGAAAATGCGGGCAAAGACGCCCGCCCAACTTCCGCGATGTGCAGCTGCGCACGCGGCGACGGCAACCCTGCTCCAGTGCTGAGACCGATCAGCCCAGCCACACCGGTCCGACGGCGCGCCTGCTGGACCGACACACTCAGCGCAGCGGTCGCCGCTCGCACAGCTGACGGTAAAGGTGTTCAAACTGGCGTGTGGTGAACGCCGCATCTTCGCGAACCGCGCGACATTGCGCGGCCCAGGCCAGGCGCAGGCGTAGTTCGTCATCGCCAAGCACTTGGCGGATGGCCTCGGCCATGCCCGCCCAATCGCCTGGCGGAACCGCCAACGCTGCGACCGGTGCCCACTCGATGAGGTGGCCAACCGCTGTGCCGACGGTGGGAACGCCGGCAACGGCGGCTTCCAGCAGCACCAACGGGCCAGCTTCATGCAGCGAGGACAGCACCAGCAGATCGGCCGACAGCATGATCGGGCGCACTTCGCGCTGGGTCTTGAAGCCGAGGAAGCGCACCTGCTCCTGCAGGCCGAGCTGCTGCACCAGACGCTGCATGGCACCGTCCAGCGTATCGACGCCGACCATGTCCAGCGTAAAGGCGACGCCGGCGCGCCTGAGCGCGGCCATTGCCTGCAGCAAGGTGCGCTGATCCTTGACCGGATTGAGGCTGGCCACATGCAGCAAACGTGCGCTCGCACCGTGGCGGGCACGCGGCGGCGCCGCCGGCCATGCGCGCAGATCCACGCCCAATGGCACCCGCTGCGCCTGGAGGCCCAGTGCCTGCAGACAGGCAATGATCGGTTCACTGGCAGCGGTCACCCGGTCGGCCAGGCGCAGGATCACCGCTTCGCGCAGGCGTCCACGCCAACGCCGGCGGCCGCCGTAGCCGATCGCATGCAGCGCCACCAGTTCGCCGCCGGCGATATGCACCACGCTGGGACGCCGCAGCAGCCGCGCCGCGAGGACGGCGATCAGGCTGCAGTAGCCGGAGAAGATCGCCTGAATCACATCGAACGGCGCGCGCCGGTGTTCCTCGACGATGGCCGCCACTGCACGCAGGCGCGTGCGCCGCTCACCGATGTTGTGCACCTTGGCGCCGCGCAGCATCCAGGTGGCCGGCAGCGGCTCCTGATGCAAGACGAACACGTGTACCTCATGGTGGCGCGCCAGCCACTCGATCAAGGTCAGGAACACCGGAATCACGCGGACCTCGCCACTGCGGTCCACCCCTCCCGGCACCACCAGCGCCAGTTTCATCGCGCATGCTCCTGCGCATCACCCAGCACGCTGGCGTAGGCCTGGGCCCACTGCCGCCCCACTGCGGCAAACGAAAGGCGTGCATCGAAATGCGCGCGCACGTGCGCGCGGCTGGGCCGCTGCCGCGATACGCGCACCAACAGTTCCGACAGTGCGGCGGTATCGCCCACCGGCCAGAGTTCGCCCACCGTGCCCGCAGCGCTGAGCGCATCGAACGCAGGGATATCGGTCAGCAGCGGCAGGCTGCCGCAGGCATAGGCTTCCAGCGCCGCGTAGCCGCAGCTTTCGGTATGACTGGCGGAGACGAAGATGTCGCTGGCCTGCAGCAAGGTCTGCACGCGCCCATGCTCCACCTTGCCCAACAACTGCACGCGGCGCGCCAGCAGCGGATCCTCGCGCAGCCGTTGCCGGATCTGCGCCAGCAGCGGCGCCTGGTCGAAGACGCACCACAGGTGCAGGCCAGGCACGCGACGCGCGGCCATGGCGACCGCATCGAGCACGCATAAGGGATCCTTGGCCGGGCTCAGATGACCCACCCACACCACACAGGGGTCGCCATGCAGGCCGGTCAGCTCGCGCGCCAGCGCCTGTGCGCCCGGCGTAAAACGGCTGCTGGATTCGGGAATGGCAAATAGCTGCGTGCCGGCACCGAACAGACGCGCACGCTGGAACGGCCGCGCCAGTTCCAGGGACGTAAAGGCGATTCCTGCAGCGGCTCGATAACGTGCACGCCACACCGCGCGGTTCCACCATCGCGGCGGGCGGTTGGCATGATCCTGCAGCAGGATCGGCGTGTGCGGCAGCCCACGCGCCAGCCGTCGCGCATCGCCGGCGAATTCCAGGCCATGCACATGGATTGCATCGACGTCGAGTTCCTGCAGGAGCGCTTGCAGTGTGCTGGCGCGTGCAGCGCTGCCCCGCAGGCCGAGCGCGGTAAACCAATACTGCACGCCGTGCCGCGACAAGCGTGCCTCCAGCGCGGAGGCCTGAATCACCGACACGCGGATACCCGCACTGGCCACCGCCTCGGCAATGTCGGCCAGCGACGGCCACTGCGCGAACACCTGCTCGATGCTCAGGCCATCAGGAGTCGCCACCAGATTAAGCTGGGCCACATGCAGGGTCATGGCGTGCACAGCAGCGCGCGATGGACGTGCACGCCACATCGCCCACGTCCGCAGCACTGCGGCAAGCAGCGAGCACCGCTCGCACAGCGCGGGCACCGCCTATCGCTCCGCTCGTTCACGCGACGCGCCGCAACCGCAGCACCAGGGCCACCGGGACCTGCAGCGCCACCTTGTCGAAATGCGCACCTGCGGGAATATCGGCCGGATCCAGCATCGGCTCGGCAACGGCTTCGATCGCAAAGCCCAGTTTCGTGCAGGCCCAATGCCAGTGGCTATACAGATGCTGGGTGTGACGCACCGCGTAGTGGCGGCCGTCGGACTTGAAATCGCGGCGCCAGCCCAGCGCATCGCCGATCGGGTGCACGTCGCTGCACAGCACGATGCCATCGGCACGGGTGACGCGATGCAGCTCTTCCAGCGCCGGCCACAACCGCGGCAGATGCCCGACCACCAGCCCGCAGACACTGAAATCGGCCACCGCATCGGCGAGCGGCAAGTGATCGAGGCTGCCCTGCTGCAGGCTCACCCGCCCAGGCGGCCAGTGCTGCGCCAGTTCGGTGCCGGCACGCTGCAGCATCTGCGGCGACAGATCGATGCCGGTGACGTGCCGTGCGCCCCGCCGCAAGGCATGAAACATGTAACGGCCGCTGCCACAGCCTGCATCCAGCACATGCTGGCCCTGCAGCACCGCCGGCATCAGGCCGAGCATGGCGCGCTCTTCGGCCAGCATCACCGGATTGTGCGCATGCGGCGGATACGCCTGCGCCCATAGCGCATACGCATCCACCGGATCGAGCACCGGCACCGCGCTCACGACGCGACCCCGATGGCGACCAGCGCATCAGCTGCCGAAGGCGCTGCGTGCTGTACGCATTGCAGGCCCGGCTCCAGTGCCAGCACCGCTGGATCTGCCAGCGCGGCGTCGAGCAACTTGGGGCGGCCGTCCAGCAGCACCGGAATGATCTGTATGCCGGCGGCATCGAACCACGGCGCGAAATCCGGATCGGCAATGCGTGGCTTGCCGTCGCGGATCACTGCGCGCAGCGCGCTGCGATCGCAACCGATGATGCTGTTGGCGGGCTCGCCGCCGCGGTCGCGCACGATCACCAGATCCGCAACCGCACCAGGCGCGATACGCCCGCGCGTTGCCATCCGCAGGATGCGTGCGGCCTGCGCGGTGACCAGGCCAAGCAGCAGGTCCGGCGGCAGGCCGCTGTCGGCGGCAACGTGCAGTTCGTCGAGCAGATCGCGCGAGCCGCTCACGCGCGAATCGCTGCCCAGCGCGAGCCGCCCGGCCATGCACAGGCGCCAAGGGTCCAGGGTGCGACCGAGCAGAGTCAGATTGCTCGACGGGCACCACACCACCGCTGCGCCGCGCGCGATGACCCGTTCGATGTCCTGCTCGCCCAGGCCCACGCCATGGATCAGCACCGTATTGGACGCCAGACACCCCAGCCGGTCGAGGTCGTCCAGCTCGGCGCGCGCCACCGCATCGGTGCCTTCGGCCAGGTGGATCATCCATGGATGCGCCGATGGCGTGGCCGCAAAGCTGGCCTGCACCGGCGGCCCGTAGCCCGTCCAGCCCAGCGCGTAGCTCCAACCGAACTCGCGCAGCACGTTCACCGGATACCCGGCTTCATCCAGGGTGGCGTGCCAGGGGTCGTGCTGCGCCACGCAGGTCACGCCGGCGAGCAGATTCTTCAAGCCGCCGTGACGCAGCCGTCCCGCCTTGGGCACACGCAGTGCCGCGGCCACGTCGGGATGCTGGAAATGCGCCTGGAACGCCTCGATCCATGCATAGCTATTGGAAAACGGCGCTACCTGCAGCAGCGGCGGGACGCAGTTGACCTGCAAGTGCTCATGCGCATTGATCAGGCCCGGCGCCAGCACATGGCCCTGCAGATCCAGCCGCAAGGTTCCAGTGCCGACCGTGCCACCGAAGCGGCCGTTGCGCATGCCGACCGCCGCGTGCGACACCCCGGCCAGGGTGATCGCGCGCGCGCCCTGCAGACAGACATCGGCCATGGCCATCGAGCTCTCCACTCAGCGCTTGCGCATCACGATCAGGAAGTGATCGCCCATGTCGCGCAGCAACGGCAGTCCGCCCAACCGATCGTCCAACGCGCCCAGGCGCTGCGCCAGGCGCGGGTGGCGCTCGCAGACATCCACCAGGTACGGCGGCGGCAGGAACAGGCTCAACGCGCGATAGCGGTCCAGGACGAAGTGCTTGGCGAAGGCACGGTAGAACTCGCGCGGCAGGTGGTACCAGGTCCAGATGGTGTGGCCGTTCATGCCCACCGCGGCAACCCCGCGCGCGGCCCGCACCGCAGCGCGCTTGAACCGCCCGCGCACGCCGTAATGGCCGATTTCCCAGGGGCAGATGCGCCCGATCACCGAGAATACCAGACAGCCATCGGCGCGCAGCAGACGCGCGCATTCGGCCGCCACCGCCGGCAGGTCCGGTGCGCAGTTGAGCGGGCCGAAGTTGGAATACATGCCGTCGAAGGTGCCCTCCAGTTGGTCGAGCTGCTGGATGCCGACGTGGGCCGCGCTCAGGCGCTCTTGCAGGCCCCGCGTAGCCGCGCGGTGGCGGGTGCGCTCGACCATCGCCGGCGACCAGTCGGTGGCCAGCACGTTGTAACCGCGACGTGCGAATTCGCCGGCATCCAAGCCGGTACCGCAGCCCAGGTCCACCAGATGCGAGCCCACCGGCAGTTCGGCCGCGACCGTGTCCCACAATGTGGTGCGCATGCGCTGGATCAGCGCATTGTTGCCGCGCGGGCCGTCGTAATCGGGGGCGACGCTGTCGAACGCACGTTGCGTCTCCAGCAATTGCTCCGGTGCGACCGTCCCGCCACGCGCCGCATGCTCACTGACCACCGACATGCATCGCCTCCCACACCTGTCCTGCTGAACTCACGACACTCTCCGGACGCGGAGCCGCCGCTGCGGCATCGCTTGATAGACCCGTGAGTGCCAGCGCCCGCCGGTTTGGTTGCAGGCCGGTCGGCACACAGATGCGTGGGAATCACCTGCAAACTGCATTAATGGACTGGGGCCCGGCGCAATCCCGAAAGCAGCGCGCATGACAGCCGTGCGCACCGCAGCTTTGCCGCACGCCGGTCCCAAGCGCCAGCCTGCAGCAGCTGATGTCAGGCGACAGCCGCCGACGTCGCCAGCACACGGCGGCGCCAGGCATCGCGCAGTACCGCCACCAACACCCCCAGCCCCGCACCACCGAGCAGACCGAGCGCCCCCACCATCGCGGTGTTCGGAAATGCGCGCTGCTCTGGCACATACACCGGCCACGCCAGCGAGGTTTGATAGGTATAGCGGTCGGTCAGCCGCGCAACCAGATCGTCGCGCTCGGCCTTGATCGCGCGGATGTTGGTGTTGCTGTCGGTCAGCAGCACACCAGCCAGCACCTGCGCCGGGCTCGTCGCTCCACTCTGCCCGGCGTCGAGTTGCCGTTGCAGCTGTTCGCGGTTGCGCGTGGCAACACGCAGGTCCTCGCTCAGGCCCTGCAATCGGGTGCGGGCGAGCGTGAGCGCGGTGGTATTGGTGTCGCCATGCAGGCGTTTCAGCGTGTCCACCGTCGCCATGGTCAGGCTGCGCGCCTGCTGTGAGGAAGCGGCACGGATGGTGATGCCGATCAGATTGGCATATGGCTCGGGATCGGGCTTGAGGCTGCTCCGATACAGCTGCGCGGCGCGGCCCTTGAGCGGCACGCCGGCCCGCTGCAGTACCGCATCCTGAAACAGCCGCGTCTTCATGCGATCGATCACGCGCTGGAATGGCTCGACTTTCGGGTCGCGGCCGGCCGGCGTCGGGCCGATCTCACCCACCTGGATCCACGCAGCGGCTTCCCACTGTGGTTTGGCCACGCGCAGGAACACAACGCTGAGCCCCACGACCACGACGAACGCGGCCAGCGCCCAGCGCCATTCGCGGCGCAGGATGCGCCACAGGTCGATCAGATAGATTTCGTCGTGTTGATTCATGATGCGCAGGCTCTGCAACAGGAGGATGGAATCGCCGCGTTCACGCGGCAGACGGATATGCGGCGTGGCGGGTGGGCAACAGCACAGTGCAGGCATGCAGCACCAGGCACAGCGCGACAAAGCCGAAGTTGGTCCAGGTAAAGGCCTGCGGCGCGAATGGCGACATCAGGCAGGCATAGGCGATGCGCAGGAAGATCAGCACATGGAAGATCGACAGTGAGCCGTTGAGCAAGCGCACGCTCCACACCAGCCCTGCATACAACGCCAGCAGCGCCAGCAGGGCGCCCGGCGCGCCCCAGGCCATCAGGAACGGAAAGAATTCGGTCCCCACATTGATATTGGGCGCATCCAGCGGGATGCTGGTGCCGGCGGTGGCGACAGAGCCACTGAACGGCACCAGCTGATTGACCAGGAAGCTGGTGTTGACATAGCCCTTGGCCAGGATCGCGCCGAAGTTGTACGGCCCGGCGCTGATGTACAGCAGCAACCACTGCACGCCCTGCGGCATGGCGCGATACAACGCGCCGAACGGCAACGCCACCGTGGCCAACGAGCCCGAACGCAGCGCGCCCAGCACCGAAAATACCCCACCGCCGGCCAGCACCAGCACGCCGATCGTCTTCCACGGCAGCCGGCGCACCGGGTCTCGCCGCAGCAGCATCACCAGCACGAAGGAGAACAGCCCGGCAAAGATGCGATTGCGGTCGATCACCACGATCGGAAAGACGAACCCAAACGCCACCATCGCCGCACGCAAGCCGCGATGGCGCACACAAAGCAGCGCAATCGGCGGCAGGATCCAGCACATGTTGGAGATATGCCGCACATGCGAGCGCAGCGGGCTCAAGGTGGCATACGAGGACGGGTCGCTGAACAATGGAATCGGAAACAGCACCACGTCCGCAATGCAGAACAGCGTGACCACCGCGGCCAGCGTCAGCACCAGGAAGGCGTCGCGGGTGCCGGCGTAGCGGTAGGCGCGAAAGCGCTCCACCGCAGGCAACTGCACGCGCAGCACGGCGTCCAGCACGCAGGTCGTGGCGGCGGCGGCGGCCAGCAGCGCGATGCCGTCCGCGTAGTCGCCGGGCAAGCTGTAGGTCAGCAGCGTCAGCGCGCAACTGAACAGCATCGGCAGTGCCAGATAGGTCGCCGGTCGGCGCAACAGCGTGCTCATGCCGGTTTCACCGTGCTGCGCGCCTGCCTGGGCCGCCACCTGGCCGGCAGCGACACCCAGGCATAGGCGAGCAGATGCACGATCACCCGGTGCGGCCGGCGCTGCAGGAACGCCACCTTGGCCGCGATGTAGTGCGACTGCGCGTGCAGCAAGCTGCGCTCGGGTGCATCGAACAATTCCGCACAGCGCAGTGCCACCTGACGCGACTCGCTCAGGTTGGCAATCCGCGCGTGCACGTCCACGGTCTTGCTGAGATTATGGCCATGCAACCGGTACGCGCACACCGGCACGTCGACAAAACCCAGCGCATCACGCGCGGCCAGGCGCAGGAAAAAATCCCAGTCTTCGATCCGCAACGACTCGTTCCAGCCGGCGCGCGCATCGAAGGCACTGCGACGCAGCAAGGCCACCGCGCCGCCGACCCCCCACTGCTGGATCACCGCGCGACGGATACCGGACGCGGAGCGGTACAGGTCCACATCCACCCGATGCAGGTCGCGCATGGCGCTGCCGTGCAGCAGCTGCCCATGCTGGTCGACCACGCAGGCATCGCCGATCACCGCCAGCTTCTGCGGATGCGCACGCAGGTAGCGCACCTGCGCATCCAGCCCGCCGGCCAGCAGATAATCGTCGCTTGCGCCCAGCCGCAGGTACTCGCCGCGCGCACGCAGCGCCAGTTCGTTGAGCGTGGCCGCCACCCCGCGATTGGCGCGCTGCACGAACTGCACCGGCAGCCGGTGGCCATGGCTGGCGATCCACTGCGCAATCTTCTCGCCGGTCGCGTCGCTGGAGCCGTCGTCGATGATGACCAGTTCCTTGCACGGGTACGGGTCGTCCAGCACGCTGTCCAGGCAGCGTTGCACGAAGCGTTCGTGGTTGAAGGCCGGAATCAGCACCGATAGCAGCGGCCAGCGTGCGCGCCCGAGGGGTTGGGTGGAATCGCTCATGCCGGCTGCACCAGATAGCGCCGCACCACCACGATGTTGAACAGCAGATACAGCACGTAGTTGGCGAGGAAGGCATACATCGCGCCGATCAGCCCCCATTGCGCGGTGAACAGATACACCAGCGCCAGATAGCTGGCGGCAAACACGCATTCGGAGACCACGAACAGCCGCGTCATCGCCTTGGCCAGCATCACGTACGACAGCACGAAGGCGGCGATCTTGATCACATCGCCCAGCAGCTGCGGGGCATACAGCGGGATGGCCTGGGCAAACCGGGCGTCGAACAACAGCCAGGTCAGCCAATCGCGACACAGGTACACGCCTAGCGCCATCACGATCACCGCCGGCAGCACATGGCGATACGCGGCCCGCAGCTCGCGCCCGAGCGCTGCGCGCTCCTGCAGCGATGCCAGCTTGGGCAGGTAATACACGTTGATCGCAGTCGTAAAGAACAGCAGATACGCATCCGACACCCGGCTCACCGCCTGCCAGTACCCCACCTGCTGCCAGCCGAGTTGCAGCGCCAAATGGTCGCGCACCAGCACGGTCACCAGCTGCGGCACCAGCGTGGAGGTCAGCGTCATCACCGAGAACGCCGCCAGCCTGCGCGTCATCTGCGCATCGAAGCGCATGCGCAACATCTCGCGCCGAAAATAACTGCTGCGCCGCAGCGCCGGCACGCCGGCCAGCAACCACAGCACCTGGCCCAGCACCAGCGCCAGCAAGGCGCCCTGCAGTTGTGCCCGGCTGGACAGCCATGCCACCAGTGCCGTGCTCAGCACCGCACCGCTGACCTGCACGAATGCCAGGCGGCGCACGTCCATGAAGCCGTTGATCACCGCCAGGATGTAGTTGGCCAGTGCGATGCCCAGCTGCGCCACCGCCACCACGCAGATCAGCGGCCGGTACGCCGCATCGCCGAGCAGGCGCTCGGCGATGGCGCCACTGAACAGCAACGCCAGCACCGCCATCACGCAGGCCGCGCAGAACGCGTACCAGAGCGCCGCGCTGAGCAGACGTGCCAGCGCAGCCGTATCGTCACGATACTCGGCCACGTACTTGACGATGCCCGCACTGATGCCGCCGCCTGCCAGCACCGCCAGTACCGACATCAGATTGAGGAACTGGCCCAGCCGGCCGACCCCCTGCGGGCCGGCGTAGACCGCCACCAACTTCACAACCACCAGCGCGGCCAGCAGCTTGGCCAGCGTCGCAACGCCGGTGTAGGCGCTGCTGCGCACGACATTCATGCAGCGGCACCAAACGACTGGCATGCGGCAATTACGCGCGCAACCGACGCATCGTCCAGTGCAGGCCCCATCGGCAGGCTCAGCACCTCGCGGTGCAGTCGCTCGCTCACCGGCAGGCAGGCATCGCCCAAAGTGGTGTAGGCCGGCTGCCGGTGCGGCGGCACCGGGTAATGGATCTGGGTATGGATGCCCGAGCGCAGCAGATGCGCCTGCAAGGCATCGCGCTGGGCGCTGCGCACCACGAACAGATGCCAGACGTGCTGCGCTTCGGCCACCACCGTCGGCAGCGTGATCAGGGAGTTGTCGATGCCGTGCAGGTAGCGCTGCGCCACCGCGCGGCGGCGGGCGATCTCATCGTCCAGATAGCCCAACTTGACCCGCAGGAACGCCGCCTGCATCTCGTCCAGCCGCGAGTTCACGCCCTGGCAAAGGTAGTGATACTTCACCTGCGAACCATAGTTGCGCAGCGCGCGGATGCGCTCGGCCAGGCGCGTATCCGAGGTCACCACTGCGCCGCCATCGCCGAGTGCGCCCAGGTTCTTGGTCGGGAAAAAACTGAACGCCGCCGCATCGCCAAAAGCGCCGGCACGGCGCCCGTGCGCGCTGGCGCCATGCGCCTGCGCGGCATCTTCGATCAACAGCAGCCCGTAGCGATGCGCCAGCGTCTGTAGCGCCGCCATATCCACCAGCTGCCCGTACAGATGCACCGCCATGATGGCGCGCGTGCGCGGGCTGATCGCCTTCTCCACGCTGGCCGGGTCGATGTTGAAGGTCGCAGGGTCCGGCTCCACCGGCACCAGCACCAGGTGGTTCTGACTGATCGCAAGAAAGGTGGCAATGAAGGTATTGGCGGGCACGATGATTTCGTCGCCCTCGCGCAATACGCCCAGCTCGCGATAGCCGCGCAGGATCAGCGACAACGCATCCAGCCCGTTGCCCACACCCACCGTCTGCGCGGCGCCGCAGTAGCTGGCGAATTCTTCCTCGAAGGCGGCCAGCTCCTGCCCAAGCACATACCAGCCGGCATCGATCACCCGCGCCGCAGCGACCTTCAGCTCATCCGCATACCGCGCATTGACCGCGCGCAAATCCAGGAACGGCACATCCATTACAGCATCCACCGATAAAAATCCTGCACCACGGCGCGTGCGCCGAAACGTTCCTTTTGTTCGACCAGACCGTCGTTGAGCACCTGGCCGGCCTGCTCGGTCGAGATACCGAAGCTGAAGTAATGGCGCTGCGCATACACCTGGGTGATCAGCTCGGCCAGCAGCAGGCTCAGCGCATCCAGCTGGCGACCGCGCGCGGACACCGCCAAATACTGGGTGTGCACGCTGCGACCAAAATCCAGTACCAGCGCTGCCGCCAACAGCTCCCCTTCGGCCCGCGCCTCATGCAGCACGATCTGCTGCGGAAACCGGCGTTGCAGCAATTGCAGCTCGTCCAGCCGATGGGTCGGCGCCACGTGATGGCGCTGCAACACCTCGGTCAGCAGGGCATGAAATTCATCGAGTCGGGTGCTGGCCTGGATCTGCATACCGGCCTTGCGTGCCTTGCCCAGCGAGCGTCGACGTTCGGCGCTGAAGGCAAACGGCTCGCGCAACGCGATCGCCGAGGACAGATCGCGCCGGTACAGCTGCGCGCCCACGCGATGCAGGGCATACAGGTCTTCTTCGGCCGGATACGCATGAAAGATATGCGGCACCGGCTTGTACACAAGCTCGCGCATCCCGCACGCGCGATAGTGCGCGGCGATCTGTTCGAACACCTGCAAGGTCGCTCCCGCGCGCAAGGCCGTGGACGACAGCAGGCCAGCATAGGTCAGGCCGGCGTGGCTGCTGACACACTCGCCGTCCACGTTCGCCGGCAACACCGCCACCACCTCGCCACCGCGTTCGATCAGCAACGATGCGTCCACGAAGCGGTCGGCGTGATAGTCCATGTAGCCGCGCCGATGCAACACATTGCCATTGCGCGAGGACGCCACCAGGGCATCCCAGGCAGGCGCATCGCCGGGGAGATACGGCCTAACCGAAAACATGGCGCCCCTGCAAGCCCGGCGGCAACGCGGCATCGGCCAGGCCGAAGCCGGCCTGCCCCATCGCATTGCCGTTGTAGAACATCAACACCCGATCATGCTGCTGGATCAAGGCCGGGTAACAGAGCGTCTGCGCATCCCAGCCGTGCTCGGACCGCTGCAGCCCCAGCTGACTGTCATCGCGCTGCCACTGCACACCGTCGCGACTGGACGCGAAACCCGGGAAATAACCGCCGTGCGTATCGCCGCGGGTGAAATACATCAGATAGCGATCGCCCAGGCGATACACGCGCGGGCGGCCGATGCGGTATTCGTCGCCCTGCGGACGCAGGCACACTGCGTCGTCGGCAGGGATATGGCGCAGGTCGTCGGTCTCCGCATAGCGGATGTGGTAGCGCGGATACGGCTGGCCGCCGATGGTTTCCCAATCGTCGCCCACCGCGTACCACAGCCGCCACCGCCCCTCCTCGAAGCGTGCCGAATGCACCGCGGCGATCGTGCTGCGCCCGGGCGCGCGATCCAGCAGCGGGGTGTCCTGCAAGCGCTGGAAACGCTCGCCACCATCGCGGGACAGTGCAAGCCCGGTGAAGGCCAGGAACTTGGCCTTGGCCACACGCTGGAAGCCGACATAGAACATGTACAGCCCATCCGGCCCGGCCACCACATCGCCGAGAATCATGCCGTTGTCGTCGAAACAGCCAGCGCGGCCGATGTCCAGCACCGGCTGCGGGCTGACGCCGACGATCTGCGTCGGTGCTTCGGCGCGTACGTCCACATAGCCGATCCGGCTCACGCCCTGCGCATCGCGAAAGCCCGCATAGACACGCAGCACCTGCGCAGACAACCGATAGGGCGTCGGCGTCAGCGCGGCGTGCTGCATCCAGCCGCCCACGCCATCGCGTGCGACGTCGAAGACCAGGCCGCGCTTGGTCCAGGCAAACATGCTCACAGCTCCACGTCGAAGCTGGATCTGCCGGCCACCGCGCGCGCCGGCGAGCCGACGTAGACACGCTCTGCATCGGTGTGCCGGGTGACCAGCGCACCGGCGCCGATGATGTTGTCGGCGGCGATGCGCACCTTGTCGCTGAGCGTGGCGTTGACACCGATGAAGCTGCCGCGCCCGATCTCGCAATAGCCGGAAATCACCGCGTGCGAGGCGATGAAGACATTGTCCTGCACCACGGTGCGGTGGCCGACATGGTTGCCGCTCCACAGGATGCAGTTGTCGCCGATCCGGGTGAATGGCTGGATCACGTTGCCTTCGAACAGGAAACAGTTGGCGCCGATCTGCGCATTGCGCCAGACGAACGCACGCGAGCTGACATAGCTGGCGCAGCGATAGCCACGCCGTAGCATGTCCTGGAAAAAGCGCGTCCGCAGGCGATTGAGCTGCGTGGCCGGGATGGCGACGAAGACCTCGTACTGTTCGGGCGGATAGCGCTGCTCGAGCTCTTCGTAGGCCACCACCGGCAACTCGGCCAGCGTGGGCCGCAACAGGAAGTCGCGCTCCACGCTGAAGGCCACCACCGTGTAGTCGCTGTCGTGCTGAAAATACTCGCAGGCGATCTGCGCAAATTCGCCTGCACCCACGATCACCAGGGGCTTGTGCACGCTCATGCTTCCAGCCTGCGTGCATCCAGACCGCTGCCAGCGCGCACTTCGCTGAGGAACTGGTCGTAATCGAGAATGTAGTCGGCGGGATCGTAGAACTGGTCGGCCAGCACCATCAGCACGCAGTCGGGGCTGAAGCGATGCAGGTCGCGCCATACCATGCGGCCCAGCAGCAGTCCTTGCGACGGGTCGTCCAGGCGCACCTCGGTCGGGCCATCGCCCTTGCCGTCGTCGAGCAGAATCGTCACCGAGCCATGCAGGGCCACGGCCAGTTGATTGAGCTGCCGGTGCGCGTGCTGGCCACGATGCACGTCATCGCGCGTGCCGAACAGGTAGTACACGCGACGTATCTCGAACGGGACATTGCGCTGCTGCTCCAACGAGATGAGCAGCCCGCGATCGTCGCCGTGGGTATGCAACTGGATGGGTTCGAAGGCCATGATCGGATGGGCGTAACCACTGACTGCACGTAGTGCGACATGCCTGAGTGCGCCGGGATGCGCGAAAGGTTGCGCGACGTCACGACCCTGCGAAGCCGCGTCCGCGCAAGCGCAGCAACCGGTGCTACGCCTCATCGACCGCGCAACGATGCGATAAAAATTCGTTGGCGCGATGCAACCTTTCATCGGCATTGCCGCACATATCGGTGCACGCTCACTTGGCCGCCGTTCGGCCGGCGTGGGGAGCCAAGCCTGGCAGCACAGTGCGAACTGCCGGAACCAACGACCACCACCGGTGAGGACACCGACCAGATGCGTTCATCCCCTCAGGCGCCCGATACGGCAGCCACCGCCAGCGCCCCCACGCTGCCACTGCCGGAACAGACCGCGCCGGCCGCGCGCGTCGTTCCGCTGCCCAAACCCATGCGCGTGCTGCATTGGCTGACGGTGCTGTGCCTGGTAATGGCGGCCACCTTGATCCTGTTGCGCGCCGAGCTGGATGGGCGCGCACTGCGCCAATGGCTGCTGGAAGGCCACCGCCATTTCGGCCTGATGGTGCTGCTGTTGTTCGTGCTGCGGGTGGGCCTGCGCCTGCGGCTGCGCACGCTGCCGCCCGGCCCACCTGCATCGCTGCTCATGCGTCTGGCCGCCGGCGGCACCCATCTGGCGATGTACGGCCTGATGCTCGCGCTGCCGCTGATCGGCTGGTCGCTCAGCAACGCCTTCGGCAAGACGGTCTATCTGTTCGGCCTGGCCCTGCCCAACGTGGTGGAAGCCGACGCAGACCTGGGCGACACCCTGGGTGCCTGGCATCTGAATGCCGCCTGGGCGTTGCTGGCCCTGGTGCTGGTGCACATCGGCGCCGCGCTCTGGCACCACCTGGTACTGCGCGATGGCCTGCTGCGCCGCGTATTGCCCGGCAAGCACGCATGAGCACTACCGGTTCCCCCGCCCGCCGCCGTTTCCGCCCCGCCTTACCCCGTTCCGTCGAACAAGGACTTCCCATGCCTACTTCCCAGCCTGCTTCGCGCCGCGCCGCCGCATCGTGCACTGTCTCCCTGACGTCCTTGTTGTGCGTGTCCGGTCCGCTGTTGCTGCTGACCAGCACGCAGGCGCAGGCGATCCCCTCGTTCGCACGCCAGACCGGTTCTTCGTGCGCGGATTGCCATGTCGGTTCCTACGGCCCCTCCCTCACGCCCTATGGCATGCGCTTCAAACTGGGCGGGTTCACCGATACCAATGGCGAGGGCACCAAGATTCCGGTCTCCGGCCAGCTCACCTGGGCGCGCAGCAATCCCAGCCGCGGCGACAGCACCGCGCGGCTGACCCAGGCCGACCTGTATCTGGCCGGCCGGGTCAGCGACAACGTCGGCGGCTACTCCAAGATCCGCTCCAACAACAGCGGCAACGCCACCTTCGATACGCGCCTGGACGATGTGGATCTGCGCTTTGTCAGCAAGCCGTTCGAAATGGCCGGCAAAGACGCCATGATCGGTGTCAGCGTCAACAATAATCCGGGCATTTCCGACCCGATCCACGTGTTGCCCAATGCCTCCACGCTGACCCCGGCCTCCAACGGCGGCGCGTCCACCATGCTCAGCTCCTCGTCGCTGTCCAACCGCGTGATCGGCGCCAGCGTGTACGGGCTGTTCGACAAGAACTGGTATGGCGAAGTGGGCAGCTACAGTGCCTTGTCGCCCTCGGCGCAAGATCGCCTCGGCTGGCCGATCAACGGCGACCCGGGCAAGCTCAGCGACACCAGCTATGCGCGCCTGGCCTATATGAAGGACATGAAGCGGCAGTTCTTCTCGGTGGGCCTGACCGCGCTCAATACACGCCGCCAGCGTCCGCGCAACGGACCCAGCGACGACCTGACCGACTTCGGTTACGACCTGACCTATCAGTTCCTCGGCACCCGCGAGCATGTGCTCTCGCTGGCCTACGTCAACATCTACGAGCGGCGCAAATACGGCAGCCCACTGGTATCGGCCGACCCGACCTTGCCGATACTCGACCGCGGCAGCGTGCGTGACCAGACCATCAGCATGAACTACGCGTTCAAGCAGACCTACGGCGTGCTGGCCGCGCACATGATCAACAGCGGCTCGTTCGATGCGGCGCGCTACCTGCCGGTGGGCATCCCCGACACCACCAGCAACCTGATCCTTCTGTACTGGACTCCGTTCGGCAAGGACGGCACCTACACCTCGATGGCCAACCTGCGCCTGTCGGCCGGCTGGTTCCGTTTCGACAAGTTCAACGGCAGTACGTCCAACGTGTTCGGCGGGCCGCCACTCACCAATCCGCGCGATCTCAACAGCTTCACGATGTCGGTCAACCTGACGTTCTGACCTCCCCCACGCTGCACGCAACCGTACGGACCCACATGCATCCATTCAACAAGACCCTGATGTGCGCTTCGCTGGCCGGCCTGCTGCTGGCCGGCACCACCCTGGCTACCCCGGCACGTGCCGCCGATGGCAAGAGCGTGTTCACCACCGAATGTGCCGAATGCCACAGCGCCACCCAAGGCAAGAACAAGAAGGGCCCCTCGCTGTTCGGCATCGTCGACCGTCAAGCCGGCACCGTGGCGGACTTCAGCGGCTATTCGCCGGAACTCAAGGCAAGCAAGCGCACCTGGGATGCGGCCAGCCTGAAGGGCTTCCTCAAACAGGATTCCAAGAAGGCGCTGCCGGGCACCAAGATGAAGTACGAGGGCCTGGAAGACGAAAAGGAACTGGACGCCCTGATCGCCTACCTCAACACCTTGCACTGAACCGTGCCCTGGAGCACGGCACCGATGGCAAGATAGGGATGCAGGCAAGGATAGGGTGGGCCGGGTTCGGCGCTCCCTGGCGGAAGTGAGGACATTGCCCACCGCCCGTGCCTGCTTCAAGCCGGGTACAGCCGACGGGCCGCAGTCTTCGCCGCTGGCATACGGATACCCTGTCGCAGCACCGCACAGGTGCACGGGGCCGCGTTGCCTGATGCAGTCCCTTCGCGTATACGGACGAAACCGTCGCAGCTGCGGCGGTTTCGTCCTGCGTGATGGGTCACTATCGCGCCCCGCTCCGTGTCGCCGCCCCACTCTCTTGCCGAACGTGTCACCCGCCAAGCAGCCCCTCTTCCGCACGCGACGCCGCGGCGCCTGCGACGGGCACCCGTGGGCTGCGATCGGTGCGGCGTCATGGTGGCGGCGGCTGTTTTCCGGCGGCCTGCGCCGCCCGCACCCGTGTTGCCGGCAGCTGCGCCCGCCTCGCCGTACCCGGTTGCAATGGGGTTTGCTTCTTGCGTTGGTGGCCAGCCCCTGCGGCAGCGCGCTGGCAGACACCCTGGGCGGCGCAGTCGCCGTCGCGTCCACCCTGATCGACCGCGGCATCGCCATCGCCCCCAATCGCGTCACCCTGCAGGCGGCCGGCTACTGGCTGCCCGCACCCGGCTGGTCGATGTCGGCCTCCGCGGCGCTGCAATCGCCCTCCTTCAGCAGACCGGTGGCGCTCACGTTGCAGGGCGCGCGCGCCTGGATGCTGGACGATCGCTGGCAGATGCAGGCCAGTCTGCTGTACTACCCCTACCCGACCGACCGCCAGTCGCGCACCTTCGACCGCCAGGAGGCGAGCCTGGCCTGGTCCTACCGCGACATGCTCACCTTCTCGCTGTCCACCTTCAACTTCCCGCGTGCGCAGCGCTCGCCCTGGAACAGGGCGGTCGATGTCACCGCCAGTGTGCCGCTGTCGGCCAGTGTCAGTCTCTCGGCCGGCGCCGGCGTCTCGGACTTTCCGGCCATGGCCTACGGCGCCCCGCGTTCCGGCCGCTATCGGTATGGGCAACTGGGCCTGAAGTGGAACCACGCCGCGTGGACCGTGAAGCTGGACCGGGTATTGACCAGCAGCAACACCCCGCGCGCGCAGGGCGGCCCGGGCGAAACGCCGTGGGTGGGCATGGTGTCGCGCGCGTTCTGATCCAACCGCAACCTTTTGCCCGCTTGCGGGCACCTAGACGTGTCCTCTGCCATGCCTGCTTCGATGAATGATTCCGACACCCTCGGCGATGCCACCGATCGCATGCTGCTGCGCCGCATGGCAGCGGGCGATCGCGATGCCCTGGCGAGCATGTACCACAGCTACCACGGTCGGCTCTGCCGGTTCCTGTCGCGCCTGACCCGCCGGCCGGACATCATCGAAGAGGCCATCAACGACTGCTTCTGGATCGCCTGGCAGAAGGCCGGCGACTTCCGCGGCGATTCGCAGGTGTCCACCTGGATCATGGGCATCGCTTACCGCTGCGGGCTCAAATGCCTGCGCCAGCACGACGGCGAGGCCATCGACGACACCGCCGTGGTGGAAGACCACGCCCCCAGCACCGACGACGGCGACGACCGCGAGCTGCGCGACTGGCTGGACAAGGGCATGGAGCGGCTGTCGCCGGACCAGCGCCTGGTGATCGAGCTGGTCTACGGCGTCGGCCACAAGCTGGAAGAAGTCGCCGACATCATGCAGTGCCCGGTGGGCACGATCAAAGCCCGGCTGTTCCACGCCCGGGTCAAATTACGCAATGTGCTGCCCGGCTTGGCCGGCATCGCTCCTTACACGGAGACCCTGCAATGAAGACGTTTTTCATCGCGCCTGGCAAGGAATGCTCGCACGCCTGGGAGCTGATGCCAGCTGTCTTGCTGGATAGCGCCACCGAGGAAGAGAGTACCTGGCTGATCGCGCACGTGGCCAAATGCGCCTCCTGCAGCGCCGAGTTCGCCCAGCAGAACCGCCTGCGTCAGGCGCTGGCATTGCCATGCGCCGTCAAGCTCGACCCCAACGCCGGCTTGCAGCGCCTGCTCGGCCGCCTGGACGCGCCCGAACAGCGCATCGCGCCGCCGCCGGCCGCCCGCCGCTCCGGCAGCTGGACAGTGCGCGCCCTGGCCGCCGCTGCATTGGTACAGGCCATCGGCCTGGGCGTCATGGGCGTCAAGCTGGCTTCGCCGACGCCGTCGCACGACTACCGCACACTCAGCAGCGCCACCGCGTTGCCGGTGCCGCAAGGCGCCATCCGCGTGGTGCCGGATGCGAAGATGACCGTGGCCGACTGGGACCGCTTGCTGCATGCGCAGCAGCTGCAGGTGGTGGGCGGCCCCAACGACATGGGCGCTTACACCGTGGTGCCGGCCGCACCGCAGCCGCCGGCCCAGCCGCAGCAGACCGTGCAGCAACTGCGTGCCAATCCGGGCATCCGGCTGGCCGAGATCGTCTCCGCCCCATGAACCGTCTGTTTCCCATCGGCCTGGTCGCTGCCCTGCTTGGCACGGGCCTGCAGGGCGCCGCGCAGGCCACCGCAGCCCTGCAGGACACCGCGCAAACCGCTGCCGCCGGCACGGCGCCGGCAGCCGCTGCTACCGATGCGCACACGCCCGACAGCAGCCGCGACATCCTGCTGGCGGTGGCCAACCCGCTCAGCGCACCGCCGGCCCGTGCCGGCTCCAGCCTGATCGGCTATGCCTCCAGCTACTACGGCGCCGGCCAGAAGGCCGCCGTGCGCATGGAAGCCATCAAGCAGCGCTACAAGTTGCGTGAAGTGGCCGGCTGGCCGATCACCTCGCTGGGCCTGTACTGCGCGGTGCTGCAGCCGCCGCCGGGCGTCTCGCGCGATGAGCTGGTCAGCACGCTGGCCGACGACGAAGGCGTGGAGCTGGTGCAGCCGGTCCAGGATTTCTCGGTGTTCTCCGCCGATGCCGCCGCAGACAAGCACACCCCACTGTCCGGCTACAACGACCCGTATGTGGACATGCAGCGCGGCTTCATCGACACCGATGCCGCCAGCGCGCAGGCGGTAACCCAGGGCCGCGGCGTGGTCGTGGCGGTGGTCGATACCGGCGTGGACACCCGCCACCCGGACCTGAAGGCGCGCATCCGCGAAGTGCATGACCTGGTCGACAACACCCCGGTCATGACCAGCAGCGATTCGCACGGCACCGAAGTGGCCGGGATCATCGCCGCCGGCAGCAACAACCATCAGGGCATCGTCGGCATGGCGCCCAAGGCCATGCTCAACATCTACAAGGCCTGCTGGTATGCGCCCACCGTCGGCGCCACGGCACGCTGCAATACATTCACCCTGGCCAAGGCGCTGGCGGCGATCAACAACAGCTCCGCGCGTGTGGTCAACCTGAGCCTGGGCGGGCCAGCCGATCCGCTGCTGAGCAAGATGCTGGCGCACCTGGTGCAGCAGGGCCGCATCGTGGTCGCGGCGATGCCGCCCAATGGCCGGCTCGATGGGTTTCCCAATGATGTGCCGGGCGTGCTGGTGGTGCGCAGCAGCAGCGCCAGCGCGGCCATGCCCGGCGTGCTGAGCGCACCCGGCAAGGACATCCTGACCACGCAGCCGAACGGCCGCTACGACTTCACCTCCGGCTCGTCGATGGCCACCGCGCATGTCAGCGGCATGGCGGCGCTGTTGTTGTCGCTGCAGCCCTCGATGGATGCCAGTGCGTTGCGCGAGCTCCTGCAGCGCACCAGCAAGGTCTCCGACGGCCAGCTGCAGGTCAATGCCGGCGCCGCAGTCGATGCGCTGACGCCTTCCAGACATTCCAACTGACGACACCGGCATGACCACGTGGATCCCGTTGTGGCTGCACAAGCTCAGTTCGCCGCCGATGTTTTACCGCTTTGCAGGGGCCGTGCGCCCGTGGGCGCTGGCGCTGGCATTGCTGCTCGGCGCAGTGGCCGCTTATGGCGGGCTGGTGCTGGCGCCACCGGACTATCAGCAGCACGACGCCTACCGCATCATCTTCATCCACGTGCCCAGCGCCTGGATGAGCCTTTTCATCTACGCCGCGATGGGCGTGTCGGCGTTCATCGCGCTGGTGTGGCGGATCAAGCTCGCTGAAGTAGTGACCATGGCCTCTGCACCGATCGGCGCGGCGTTCACCTTCATCACCCTGTGCACCGGCGCGCTGTGGGGCAAGCCGATGTGGGGCACCTGGTGGACCTGGGACGCGCGGCTGACCTCGGAATTGCTGCTGCTGTTCCTCTACCTGGGCGTGCTTGGCCTGTACTACGCGGTGGAAGATCGCCGCCAGGCGATGCGCGCGGCCGGCCTGCTTGCGCTGGTAGGCCTGGTGAATCTGCCCATCGTGCATTACTCGGTGGTGTGGTGGAACACGCTGCATCAAGGCTCCACCGTGCGTCTGCTCGGCCCGTCCAAGATGGGCGCGGACATGCTGTGGCCGTTGCTGACGATGATGCTGGCCACCAAGTGCTACTACGTCGCCAGCCTGTTCGGCCGCGTGCGCGTGGACCTGCTGGCGCTGGAAAGCGGTAAGGACTGGGCACGCCGCATCGTATTGACGGAGCGCACCGCATGAGCACCTTTCTGGCGATGGGCGGCTACGGCCAGTACGTGTGGACGTCGTACGCAGTGTTCATGCTGGTGCTGCTGTCCGATCTTGCAGCACCGTGGCTGCGACGTCGGCGCCTGCCGCGTGAACTGCGTGGCCGGTTGCAGCGGCAAACCCCGCGGCGTCTGCGCGATCAGCCCGTACCACCGCTGGAGCGCGACGCGCCATGAACGCAACGCGCAAGCAACGCCTGTGGCTGGTGGTCGGGGTGCTGGCCGCCGCCGCGCTGGCTGGGACGCTGATCGTGCTGGCGCTGCAGCGGAACATGAGCTACCTGTTCACGCCCAGCCAGGTGCATGCCGGCGAGGCATCCGGCTATCGGCAGTTTCGCCTGGGCGGCATGGTCAAGGCCGGCTCGATCCAGCGCGCCAGCGACTCGCTGAAAGTCAGCTTCACCGTCATCGATAAACATGCAGCCACCCAGGTCGAGTACACCGGCATCCTGCCCGACCTGTTCCGCGACAACCAATCGGTGATCGCCAACGGGCGCATGCAGGGCGAGCGGTTTGTCGCCACCGAAGTGCTGGCCAAGCACGACGAAACCTACATGCCGAAAGAACTCAAGGACGCGATGGCCGAAGGCCATGTCGGCAAGCCGATCCCTGCCATCGCCGCGCCATTGACCGCGCCGCGTTGATGCGGCGTCGCCCGCGTCGTTCCGTCCCGATGACCTTCCTTCTGCCGCACCATGCGACTCGCCCATGACGCCTGAACTCGGCCAGATCGCACTGATCCTGGCGCTGCTGCTTTCGCTTGCCCAGGGCGTGTTGCCACTGATCGGCGCCTGGCGCGGTAATCCCGCATTGATGGCCATCGCACGGCCTGCCGTCGCCGGCCAGGCGCTGTTCGTGTGGCTGGCCTTCGGCCTGCTGGCCTGGTCGCTGCTGTCGCTGGATTTTTCGGTGGCCTATGTCGCCGCCAACGCCAACATCGCCCTGCCCTGGTACTACCGTTTTGCCGCGGTGTGGGGCGCGCACGAAGGCTCGTTGCTGCTGTGGATCGCCATCCTCGCCACCTGGACGGTGCTGCTGGCCGCCTTCAGCCGGCACCTGCCGCAGCATTTCGCCGCCCGCGTGCTGGCGGTGCTGGGGCTGGTGTCGGTGGGCTTTCTGGCCTTCATCCTGCTGACATCCAATCCGTTCGGGCGGCTGTCGCCGATTCCGCTGGACGGCAACGAGCTCAATCCGGTGCTGCAGGACCCGGGCATGACCTTCCACCCACCGGTACTGTACACCGGCTACGTGGGATTCTCGGTGGCTTTCGCCTTTGCCGTGGCGGCGCTGCTCGGCGGCGAACTGGAACAGGCCTGGGTGCGCTGGGCGCGGCCGTGGACCAATGTCGCCTGGGCCTGCCTCACCGCCGGCATCGTGGCCGGCAGCTGGTGGGCGTACGCGGAACTGGGCTGGGGCGGCTGGTGGTTCTGGGACCCGGTGGAAAATGCCAGCTTCATGCCATGGCTGGTGGGCACCGCGTTGATCCACACCCAGGCGGTCACCGAAAAGCGCGGCAGCCTGCGGGCGTGGACCATCCTGTTGTCGATCCTGGCGTTCTCGCTGTCGCTGCTGGGCACCTTCCTGGTGCGCTCGGGCGTGCTGACCTCGGTGCACGCGTTCGCCGCCGACCCGCGGCGCGGGTTGTACATCCTGATCTTCCTGGTCGCGGTGGTCGGCGGTTCGCTGCTGCTGTACGCGTTGCGTGCGCCCAAGATCGCCAGCGGCAAACCCTTCGCCGCCGCCTCGCGCGAGACCGGCATCCTGATCGGCAATTTGCTGCTGAGCGTGGCCGCGGCGATGGTGTTGCTGGGCACGCTGTTCCCGCTGATCGCCGACGCGTTCGGCATGGGCAAGGTCTCGGTTGGCCCGCCCTACTTCGGCCTGTTGTTTCCGCTGCTGATGCTGCCGGTGGTGCTGCTGCTGCCGTTCGGCCCGTACCTGCGCTGGGGCAAGGCCGAGGCCGCGCCGTTGAAGGCGCTGGGCACGCGGGCCGGCATTGCCGCCATCGCCTGTGCGTTGGGTGGCAGCTTGGTTGCCGACGGGCAGGCCAAGGCGATTGCCGGGATTGGTGTCGCCGCATGGGTGGCGGCCGGCACCGCGTTGTACGTGGTCAAGCGCTGGCGCGAGATGCCGCGCGGCCGCCGCTTTCCGGCGGAGATGGCCGGTATGCTGATCGCGCATGCGGGTGTGGCAGTGTTCGTGGCCGGGGTACTGGTGTCCGACAGCCTGTCGGTGGAACGCGACGTGCGGCTGTCGCCCGGCCAGAGCGCGCAGATCGCCGGCTACAGCTTCCGCTTCGACGGCGTGCAGCTGGTGGACGGGCCGAACTGGAAAGCCGAACAAGGCAGCGTGCAGGTCAGCCGCGATGGGCAGGTGGTGGCGCAGCTGCATCCGCAAAAACGCCTGTACAGCAGCGAGCGCATCCAGACCGAATCGGCGATCGACCCCGGCATCACCCGCGACCTGTACGTGGCGCTCGGTGAGCCGGTGGACGATCAGCACATCGAACACGACTGGACGCTGCGGCTGTACTACAAGCCGCTGATCCGCTGGATCTGGGCCGGCGGCCTGCTGATGATGCTGGGCGGCTTCGTCAGCGCCGGCGCCCGCCGCTTCCGCGCGCCGGTGTCCGCAGCCACGGCCGCTACCTCGCCGGCATACGGTGCGCGCCTCGTCGCGCAGGAGTCGCACCCGTGAAGCGCATGCTGCCCCTGCTGGGCTTCTTGTTGGTCGCCGCGCTGTTCGGCTTCGGTATCTACTGGACCATGCAGCACAACCCGCGCGAGGTGCCCTCGCCGTTGATCGGCAAGCCAGCGCCGGCGTTTTCGCTGCCGCGACTGGATGCGCCGGACCAGCGCGTCACCGGCGAACAACTGCTGGGCAAGCCCTATGTGCTCAACGTGTTCGGCAGCTGGTGCGCCGAGTGCGTGCACGAGCACCCGGTGCTGATGGCGCAGGCCGGCACGCTTGGCGTAGCGTTGATCGGCTACAACTACAAGGACGCACCGGCCGATGCCAGCGCGTGGCTGGCGCACTACGGCAACCCGTATGCGCTGGTGATCGCCGACGAGCCGGGCCAGACCGCGATCGACTTCGGCGTCTACGGCGCGCCGGAAACCTTCCTGATCGATGCGCAGGGCATGATCCGCTACAAGCATGTAGGCGTGCTCACCCCCGCCGTCATCGATGCCGAGTTGCTGCCCGCCATCGCCGCGTTGCCCAGGGGGGCGCCATGATTCCGGGCTATCGCCGCCTGCAGGCGCACCGCCGTCGACAGGCCCGGCAGCTGCGCCTGTTGCTGGTGTTGCTGCTGGGCGTGCTGCTGGCGCCGTGCGTGCAGGCGCAGGCAGTGGACCCGCTCCCCTTCAAGGACCGCAGCGAAGAAGCGCGCTATCAACGGCTGACCGCACAACTACGGTGCCTGGTGTGCCAGAACGAGAATCTGGCCGATTCCAACGCCAGCCTGGCACGCGACCTGCGCCATCAGGTATTTGCGCAATTGCAGGCCGGCAGGAGCGATGCGCAGATCAAGCAGTACATGGTCGAGCGCTATTCGGATTTCGTGCTGTACGACCCGCCGGTCAAGCGCGGCACCTGGCTGCTGTGGTTCGGGCCGCTGCTGATGCTGGGTGCCGGGGCCGGCGTGGTGATCCACACCGTGCGCAAACGCGCGCGGGTGGGCACACCGGCAGCACCGCAGGCAGAGGAAGAGTGGTGATGACCGGTTTCTATCTCGCCAGCGCCGTGCTGGTGGTCGCCGCGCTGCTGCTAGTGCTGTTGCCGCTGCTGCGCAACCCCACGCGCCATGGCGGCGGGCGTTACGCGCTGCCGGTCTTGTTGGTCATGGCCCTGCCGATCGCTACCGCCGGTCTGTATCGGCTGGTGGGCGCGCCCGAGGCGATCGTGCAACGTGTGGTCGCTGCGCCGCCGCAACCGGCCGCACCAGGCGCACAAGCCGTGCCCGTGGCCGCGCCTGCGCAAACGCAGGCTGCCAGTGCCGCGGCGGACGCGCAGATGCAGGCGCTGGAGTCGTGGATGCAACAGGCCAAGACGCATGAGCAGAACAACCGCCCCGCAGCGGCCCGCGATGCCTATGCGCAAGCGCTGACGATCGCGCCGCGGACCGGTGCCGCCATCGTCGGCTGGATCGCCGCCGACATGGCAACCCGCAGCGACTTCGCCATCGACGCGGCCTCACGCACGCGGCTACAGCAGCTGATCGCGCGCGAGCCGGACAACCAGCGCGCGCTGTGGTTGCTGGGCATCAGCGATTTCCAGCAGCACGACTACACTGCGGCCAGCGCGCATTGGCGCCATCTGCATGGATTACTGGAGAACGGCTCGCCCATGCAGAAGGCGGTCGCCGACAAGATTGCCATGGTCGAATCGATGGCCAGTGCGCGGCAATCCGGTCGCGCGGCGCGCTGAGCATTGCTGCGGCTGCCTTGATCGAAGCGCGATGTCATCGCGTATGCACGCTTCGAACAGCCCTGGTGTTCGGCAATGCTGCTCGGCACCCTGCACCCACGTCGCCAAACACGCCTGCAGGGGTGAGGCATGCCTGGCCATCCGCACAGCACCATGCCACGCCATGGCTCAGGACGACGGCCCCAGCACCTCGTGCAATTTTCCGCTGAACTCGCCCAGCGTAAATGGCTTGGCGATCATGCTCATGCCCTCGCCGAGAAATTCGCCGCGGTCGCGCGCGGTCTCCGCATAGCCGGTCATGAAGATCACCGGCAGATCGCCGCGCGACTGCCGCGCGATCTCCGCCAGCTGGCGCCCGTTGAGACCGGGCAGGCCGACGTCGGTGACCAGCAGGTCGATCCGTCGCGGCGACGCCAGGATCGGCAGCGCAGCGTCGGCATCGGCCACCACCTCGGCCTGGTAGCCCAACTCGCTCAGCAGTTCGGTGACCAGCAGGCGCACCTGTTCGTCGTCTTCCACCACCAGCACCTGCTGCCCCTGGCCAGCCAGCACCGTGTCGGTCTGCGGCTCCAGCGCCACGCTCTGCACGCTGATGCCGGCCGGCAGATACAGGCTGACCGTGGTGCCCACGCCCACCTGCGATTCCACCCACACCTGTCCATGGGACTGCTGCATGAAGCCATAGATCATCGACATGCCAAGGCCGGTGCCCTGCCCGATCGGCTTGGTGGTGTAGAACGGCTCGAAGACGCGTTCCAGCACATCCGCCGGCATGCCGGTGCCGGTGTCGGTCACCGACACCACCGCGTAATCGCCCGGCGCCAGGGCGATGCCACGCCCCAGTTCCAGCGCGCTGTCTTCCACACGCAGATGCCGTGTGGCGATACGCAACAACCCACCATCGGGCATCGCGTCGCGGGCATTGATGGCCAGATTGAGCAGCGCGCTTTCCAGCTGGTTTTCGTCCACATAGGCCTGTGGCAGCGCCTCGCTCAGATCGGCCTCCAGGCGCACCGACTCGCCAAGCGTGCTCGCCAGCAAATCCTGCAGCGAGATCACCAGATCGTTGACGTGCAGGTGCCGCGCTTCCAGCGATTGCCGGCGCGAAAACGCCAGCAGGCGCTGCGTCAGTGCTGCCGCACGCAACGCCGCTGCCGAGGCCACATCCAGAAAGCGGCCCAGCCCTTCGGTGCGCCCCTGATCGATGCGCAACCGCGCCAGGTCCAGTGCCGACAAGATGCCGGTCAGCATGTTGTTGAAATCGTGCGCAATGCCACCGGTCAGCTGACCCACCGCCTCCATCTTCTGCGCCTGGCGCAGCGCAGCCTCGCTGGATTCGCGCGCCAGCATCTGCTGCTGCAGCTCGGCAGTGCGCTCGGCCACCTTGGCCTCGAGCAGGCTGGCCTGGTGCTGGATCGATTCCATCGCCTGCGCGCGCACCGTGATATCGGTGGAAAACACATGAAACCCGTCCACCTGCCCGTCCGCATCGAAACGCGGCATGTAGCGGATCTCGGCATCACGACGGCGTCCGTCGGCGTGCGGCCAGCTCGCTTCCACGGTGAGCGCCTGGCCGGCCAATGCCGCCTCGATCCAGGCGCGACGCTCGGCCACCACCGCCGGCCCCATCACATCCACCAGCGGCCGGCCGATCACATCCTGCGGCGGAATACCGATCCAGTCTTCGTAGGAGCGGTTGGCGAAGCGGTACACCAGGTGTTTGTCGATAAAGGCGATCAGCACCGGCAAGGCGTCGGTGACCCGGCGCAGCTCGGCTTCGCTCAACGCCAGGGCAGCCCGGCTCTCGGCCAGCTGCGCCATCTGGTCGCGGATCACGAACTGCTTCTGCCGCGACCGCAGCGCGGTGGAGACCGCGCTCAACAAGGAGGCCGAACTGAGCGGCCGCTCCAGCTCGATGACATTGGTCATTTCGGTCGGCAGGTTGGCATGCCGGCCACCATGGCTGCCGCGCGGTGCGCGCAGCAGCACGAACGGGATATCCGACCATGCCGCCTGGTCTTGCAGGATCCGCCGCAGCTCCTGCAGATTGCCGCCCACCGCTTCTTCGGTCAGGACCACCACGCCGGAGCTGTCGCGCAGGTCGCCGGCCAGCGCGGTCAATGCGCCGTAGACCCTGCGCGTCAGCCCGCGCTTGCCGACGATGCTGGCAATGCTGTCGGCATCGCGCCCGAACGGCGCAATGATATGGACAACCGACCCATCTGCATCACACCTGGTCAAGTGCACGATCCAGCAACGGCGCACCGTCTCCAACGAATTGCGGCGTGCCGGTCAGCACCCCATGGAATTTCTCGAGCGGCTCGCTCAGGTGCAGGCCGGCGCTGCCGATCCGCATCTCGCGGATCGAATCTTCATGCGCACCGCTACGGTTCTTGATGACCGACAAGGCCTTGCGAATCCGCCCATGCGCTTCGAAGAAGCGGAACAGGATGACGGTGTCGGCCATGTAGGAGATATCGAGGTTGCCGGTGGACATCGTGCCCACCAGGCCATTTTGCGGATTGATCAGGAACGTGGTCACGCCGCTCTGGTTGAGATACGACAACAGCTCATGCATCTGCAACATCAGCTGCTTTTCCTGCGGCATCGATGACAGATAGCCGTTGAGGCTGTCGATCACCAGCACGCGGCAGTTGCGCGCCTCCACGCTTTCGCGCACCGCCCAGGCGAACTCGCCCGGGGTCAACTCGGCCGGGTCCATCTGATGCAGTTCCAGCAACCCCGAGGCCAGATGCTTGCGCAGCTCCATGCCCAGGTTCTCGGCACGCGTCAGCAGCGTGCCGGTGCGCTCGTCGAACTGCAGCACGCAGCAGTGCTCGCCCCGTTCGCAGGCCGCGCTCACGTATTGCAGGGCGACGTTGGTCTTGCCGGAGCCCGCCGGCCCGGTCAGCAGCGTGATGGTGCCACGCAACGGCCCGCCGTGCAGCAGCGCATCGATGCGCTCCACGCCGCTGGACACCGCATCACCGACGAACGGTACATGGTGGTCGGAGGCGATCAGGCGCGGATAGATCCGCATACCGCCGGTGGCGATGGTGATGTCGTGGTAGCCGGCGATGAAATTGACGCCACGCAGCTTCTGCACCTGCATCCGCCGCCGCGCCGCACCGAAATCCAGCGTCATCCGCTCCAGCGAGATCACCCCATGGCACAGGCTGTGCAAATGTGCGTCGCGCTGGCCATTCTCATCGGTCAGATCGTCCACCAGAAACACGGTGATATTGCGCGGCGCGAAGAATTGCTTGAGTGCCAGCACCTGCCGCCGGTAACGCAGCGAATCCTGCGCCAACAGACGCAACTCGGACAACGAGTCGAACACTACCCGCGTCGGCTTGACCCGATCGACCTCGGCCTGGATCAGCTTGATCGTGCCGTCCAGTTCCATCTCCCAGGGGTGCAGGATGGATTGCTGGCGGCCATCGCCCAGGAAGGCCTCTGCCGAGGCAAGCTCGAAGACGTGCAGCGGCTCCAGCGACCACTCATGCGAGGCAGCCACCTCGTTGAGCTCGTCGATGGTTTCCGACAGCGTGACATACAGGCAGCTCTCGCCCTTGGCGGCGCCATCGAGCAGGAACTGCAACGACATGGTGGTCTTGCCGGAGCCAGGTTGGCCCTCCAGCAGGTACAGCCGGTTGGCCGGCAGGCCACCGCGGAGGATGGTGTCAAGCCCCGTCGTCCCGGTGGTGATACGGTTTGCGATCATCGGCTTCACATTATCCATGCCGTCGAATTTATCACGCAAGCGTAATTGCCCATTGCCTGCAACTGAACTGATCAGCTCGCCTGGATTCAGGGCCGTTGACCGGGCTCACCGTGACCGGTGAGGCATTCTCGACGATTCGATTTGTTGCCGATATTTGCGGATGTGGACATTGGCGACTCTCTCACTCCCGTTGTGACGACTCCGACACATCCGTCACACATGCGCGCATAGCGTGGTACAGGAAGCGGCCGCGCTGTTGCGACCGCTCGAGGATCGCAGTGAACGACGCATCACACCACGCACGCATTCTTTTGGTTGAGGACGACGACGCCATTCGTGCAATGACCGCCGATATCCTTTGCGACAAAGGCTACCAGGTGGTTGTCTCCGCCGACGCCGAACAGGCCCTGCAACAACTCACCACGGCCTGCCCTTTCGATCTCCTGCTGTCCGATATCTGCCTGCCCGGCATGAACGGCCGTGACCTGGCCGACAACGCACGGCGGCTTTATCCCGCGCTCCCCATCGTCTTCATGACCGGCTATGCGGGTGTCAGTGCCCAGCGTGCAGACTTCCTTGACACCGGCATGCGTCTGTTGACCAAGCCATTCTCGTTGCGCGACCTGCTGGGCATCGTGCAGACCGCGTTGTAACCGGGCGCGAGCGCTTCGACTCGACGCCGTATGAGCGTCGATTGGAACGCATCGTGAAATCAGCCGCAGGATGTCTTGACCACATCGCCCGGCATGCCGTCTGGTTACTCCAGTGCGGGCGCCGTGCTGCCCAGCCGTCGCGAACCGAGCGCATTACTGCACATGCCGCTCCAACAACTGCGCCACGCGCCGCTCCAGCTCGGCTGCCGGAAATGGCTTGGTCAACACCTCCATGCCGTCATCCAGTTGCCCCGCGCCCACCGCTGCGGTCGCCGCATACCCTGTAACGAACAGCACCGGCAGACTGGGCCGATACTGCCGGCCTGCATCGGCAACCTGGCGTCCGTTCAAACCACCGGTCAGCCCGACATCGGTCACCAGGACATCGATCGCTTCCGATGAGCGCAGCCATTCCACCGCCGCGCTGCCCTCGGCCGTTTCGATCACGCGATAGCCGGCCTCGGTGAGGACCTCGCAGATCAGCATGCGAATGGCGGGTTCGTCCTCCACCAGCAATACCGTGCAACTCCGCACCGCGGTGCGCAGCGGCTGCTCGAGCACGTCGCTGGTCTCGGCGCTCGCCTGCTCGCCGTCGAACCGCGGCAGGTACAGCGCCATGGTGGTCCCCACACCGACTTCCGACTCGATGCGCACGTGGCCACCAGACTGGCGGGTGAATCCATAGATCATCGACAGCCCCAGCCCGGTCCCCTGCCCGATGGGCTTGGTGGTGAAGAAGGGCTCGAACACCTTGGACATGACGTCGGCGCTCATGCCGGTGCCGGTGTCGCGTACGCTCAGGCACACGTAATCACCGGGCGGCAGATCCAGTTGCTGTGCCGCGGCCTGATCCAGCGAGCGGTTATGCAGGCTGATGGCGAGTTCCCCGCCATCGGGCATGGCATCGCGTGCATTGAGGCAGAGGTTGAGCAAGGCGTTTTCCAGCTGCGGCGCATCCACCAACACCTTCCACGCCTGCGGCGCCGGCAACACCTGCAAGCTGATCGATGGCCCCAGCGTCCGCGAGATGATCTCGCGCATGCCCTGCACCAGCGTATCCACTTCCAATGCACTCGGTGCCAGCGTCTGCCGACGCGAGAACGCCAGCAGGCGCTGCGTCAACGCAGTCGCACGCGCGGCGCTGGTCTGCGCCATCTCCACGTAACGCTCCAGCCGGTCGTACTTGCCCTGCTCCACGCGTGTCTGCAACAGTTCCAGCCCCACCGTGATGGCGGTCAGCAAATTGTTGAAGTCGTGCGCCAGGCCACCGGTCAATTGCCCCACCGCCTCCATCTTCTGGCTCTGGCGCAGTTTTTCCTCGGTCAGCAGCAATGCCGCGCTGCGCTCGCGCACGCGCTCTTCCAGCGTCTCGGTCAGCAGGCGCAACTGTTCCTCGGCCTGCCGCTTGTCGGTGACATCCGATGCCGTGCCGAACCATTCCTCGATCTTGCCGCGCACGTCCAGCAAGGGCACCGCACGCAGCAACGTCCAGCGAACGCGCTGCGCGGGGTCCAGCACGCGGATCTCCAGCTCCAGCCCGGCCTTGTTGGCGATCGCTGTTGCAATGGCATCGGCCAGTTGCCCGCGGTCGTCGGGATAGATCCATTCCAGCTGCCAACGCGCACGGGCGGGCAAGCCATCGTCCTGCAGGCGATCGCCCGCGTGCAGGCGTAGCGCGCTCCAGTCGGCGGTGGCGGAAAAGATCGATTGCGACGACGCGCGCACCAGCGCATCCAGCCGACGCTCGCTCTTGATCAAGGCCTCGCTGGCCAGGCGCTCGGTGGTGCGGTCGCGCACGACCTTGACGAAGCCGATCGCCGCTCCAGTCTCGTCGCGCAATACCATCAGCGAGCCGTTGGCCCAGAACCATTCACCGGATTTGCGCACATGCCAGCGCTCGTCCATGCCGCTGCCGCTCTCCAGCGCAGCAGCGGCTTCGATCAGAATCTGCCGCCGCTCGACATCGTCGGGAGTGAAGGTGCGTTCCAGCGATCGCCCGAGCATCTCGGCCTCGCTCCAGCCCAGAATGCGGTGCGCGCCTTCGTTCCACGAGGTCACCCGCCCACGCATGTCGGTGGCGATGATCGCGTAGTCCATGACGCTGTCCAGGATCTGCCGGTTCCGCACCTCCGCCTCGCGCACGGCGCGCTCAAGGCTGATGCGGTCGGTGATATCCAGGCCCTGCACGAAAATGCCCGAGACAGTGCCGTCGGCGCCAGCAATCGGCTGGTACACCAGGTCCAGCAGGCGTCGCTCGCTGGGCCCGCCCGGCACCGCCTGCACGTCGTACACCAGCGCATTGGCCGAGTAGGCACGCCCGGACTGATACACCTCGTCCAGACGCTGCACATGCCCCTGTTCGACAACATCCGGCAATGCCTCGGCCAATGGCCGGCCGATCACGTCGCGATGGCCGATCAGGCGCGAATAACACGGGTTGGCGAATTCGACACGATGCTGCGGCCCGCTCAGGAACGCCATGAACATCGGCGCCTGCTCGAACAGGCGGATCAGGCGCTCGTGTTCGTCGGCCAGCCGCGCCTGCGCCAACTTGCGCGCAGTCACCTCGTTGGTCACGCAGAACGCGCCGCCCACCTGGCCGTCGTCGAGATAGATCGGCGAGAACGAGAACGTCCACCAGGTCTCCTCCGGCGTGCCATAGCGGTTCATGCCGATCGGCACTTCTTCAAAGCGCGATGCACGCCCTGCGAACGCTGCCTCGATCGGCGCGCGCACCGCCTCCCAGGCATCGGCCCACAGCTCGCGCAGCGGCGCACCGAGTGCATGCGCCTGCCGCGGCCCCAGGATCGGCGCATACGCATCGTTGTAGAAGAACGTCAGCGCGTCGCCCCACACCACATACATGCTCTCGGGCGAGGCCAGCATCAGGTTCACCGCATTGCGCAGCGGCGACGGCCAGTGCGCAGCAGGCCCCAGCACGCTGCCATCCCAGTCATGCGTACGGACCCCATGCGCCATGGCGCTACTGCCATGCGGAAAGGCGGTGCTCATGCAGGGCTCGCGCACGGCGCGGCTTGACGATTGCCACTGCGCGCATCACACCGAGTATTCCCCGCGTGGCGTGCAGCCGGCTTACCGGTCAACCATTGATGCATCGTTTCAACCATTGAGAAGGACCAGGACCCACCACACACGAACGCCCCGCAGCGCATCAACACCACCACCGGCCGCACATCATCTTGCCTGCGACCGCCGACGTCCAGCAGCCAGCGTCCATCCGACTGAATCGATCACATCGCCATTCCGCCTCGCGGGCGCGTCGGTGGCTCCTGGCCGGCTGCACTGGCCCGGAAAGCTGCACCGATACCGCAGGCTGTAGTGGTGCGCGAGACAGCCACGCGAGCGCCACGCGTCAGGCAGGCCAGGCGATCAAACGGGCCTGGGGGTAAGCATTGCCATAGGTGATTCGGCAAGCCAGGCCACCTGCAGCAGATGCGACTGCCGATCGAACCGCATCTGAACTCGCTGCGGCGCAACGTTCAGTTTTTTCGGTCGAGGCCGTTACCGATCAGATCCAGACACATCCGACGCTACGGCACTCCGGCTGCATCCCCGGCCGTATCGTAGGCCCTCCCCCCCCCTGTTGCTGGGACCTCCCGCCCTTCTGCTCGTCGGATCACCCTATGCATTCCCTCTCGAATCTGCGCATTGGTCAGCGCCTGGCGCTCGGCTTTCTCGCCATCATCGTGCTGATGGTGATCCTGACCGTGGTCGGCATCCAGCGCGTGCGGAGCATCGACCAGCAGCTCACTGCCATCAACGAAGTCAACAGCGTCAAACAACGCTATGCCATCAACTTCCGCGGCAGCGTGCATGACCGCGCGATCGCCTTGCGCGATGTGGTGCTGATGGATGAGCCGGCAGACCGCCACGCGGCCGAGCAATTGATCGACAAGCTCGCCGCCGACTACGCCCGCTCCGCGCGACCGCTGGATGCCTTAATTGCGGCGTCAACGGACGCAAACGAAAAGGCGATCCTGCAGCGGATCAAATCCATCGAGCAACGCACCATGCCGTTGATCGCGCAGGTCCGCACATTGCGCGATGCCTCGGACAAACCGCACGCCGAACAGCAGCTGTTGCAGCAGGCCCGCCCTGCCTTCATCGACTGGCTGGCCAGCATCAACGCCTTCATTGACCTGCAGGAAGCCAAGAACCGCGTCGCCGCCAAACAGGCCGTTGCCACCGCACGGGGCTTTGCGATGTTGATGGTGGTCTCCACCGTCGTTGCATTGCTGCTCGGTGCAGGCATCGCGTTCCTGCTCACCCGCAGCGTGGTGCTGCCATTGCGCCAGTCACTGCGGCTGGCCGAGCGCATCAACGAAGGCGATCTGCGCAGCCAGGACACCCCGACCGCCAACGACGAATCCGGCCAGTTGCTGCGCGCCATGCAGCAGATGCAGCACCGCCTGCAGGACGTGATCTCCGCACAGCGCACCATGGCGAGTCGGCATGACGCTGGCGAGATCAGCTACCGCACCGATGCGCAGCGTTTTCCGGGCGAATACGGCCACATGGTGCAGGACACCAATGCGCTGGTGCATGCACATGTACAAACCCAGCTGCGCATGACCGAGGTCATGGGGCGCTACGCCGTTGGCGACCTGGCACCAGAGATCGAACACTATCCCGGCGAAAAAGCCGCCATCACTGCCACCATGCAGCAGGTCAAGCAGAACCTGCGCGCCATCAATGCGCAGATCCACACACTGACCCAGGCCGCATGCGCCGGCGACTTCGCGCTACGCGGCCAACCGGAACACTTCGAGCACGACTTTCGCCTGATGGTGGAAAACCTCAACACCATGATGGCCACCTCCGACACCAACCTGGCCCGGTTCTCCGAGCTGCTGCGCTCGATCGCCGACGGCGACCTGACCGTGCGCATGTCCGGCAACTTCCACGGCGTGTTTGCTTCCATGCGCGACGATGCCAACAGCACCGTGCACTGCCTCACCGACATCGTCACGCATATCCAGACCACTTCCAACAGCATCGGATTTGCCGCCGAAGACATCGCCAGCGGCAACCAGGAACTAGCACGCCGCAGCGAACAGCAGGCCGCCAGCCTCGAGGAAACCGCCGCCTCGATGGAAGAGCTGACCTCCACCGTCAAGCAGAACGCAGAGCACGCCGGCCGCGCCAATCAGCTTGCCCTTGGTGCCGCGTCCATTGCCTCGCAGGGCCGCGATGTGGTCGCCCAGGTCATCGACACCATGTCCGGCATCGAAGCGGCGTCCAGACGCATCGCCGACATCATTTCCGTCATCGACGGCATCGCCTTCCAGACCAACATCCTCGCCCTGAATGCCGCCGTCGAAGCCGCACGCGCCGGCGAACAAGGCCGCGGATTCGCCGTGGTGGCATCGGAAGTACGCACCCTCTCGCACCGCTCCTCCGATGCCGCCAAGGAGATCAAGCGCCTGATCGACGACTCGGTGCAACGCGTGGCCGACGGCTCGGCACTGGTGCACACCGCCGGCACCACCATGGGCGAGGTGGTCACCAGCGTCCAGCACGTCACCGACATCATGGGCCACATCTCCGCCGCCTCGCAGGAACAGGCCAGCGGCATCGAGCAGGTCAACCACACCATCGCCCAGATGGACGAAACCACCCAGCAAAATGTGCGCCTGGTCGAGGCAGCAAGCACCGCCGCGCATGCGCTGGAAGACCACGCCGTGCAGCTGAGCCGCGCTGTGGAGGTGTTCAAGGTCAAAGCCACGGTGATGTGAGCATGACGGCCCAAATGCCGACCATCGTTCGCATGCAACGTCGGGGCCTGCGAGGGAATAGCTGCCGAGGCTGGAAGAAAGGTCGGCCGCTTGATGGCTTGCACTACGGTTGGCGGAGAGAGTGGGATTCGAAGTAACGCCTCGTAACCCACTGATCTGCAAGCAAAACACGAACCGGAATGTGTCCTGGTGAGTGTCTGGGGAGCATACGCCCGCCTTAGCAGCTCAGGCAACTCGCCGAGCGATCTCAAACGGTGATAAGCCTCACTCAATGAAGCCCCTGGTTCTCCACCTGGCGCGAACAAAGCTACCGAAGTCGTAGTGGTCTCCCAAAGAGAGCTTGTCCGCGTGATCAGACACGATGATCTGTGGCATCACCCCTGTTGCCTCTGCCGTCTGATCGCAGAACTTGGCGAGCTGGGTAAACATGTTGTTCACCTCACTCATATCCTCGTCGACTCGCGTCTCACGGCGGGACTGCTTGGCCAAATCTTCCGGATCAAATTGCTCTCCGTCATCCAACGACGCTGGGAAGTAGACCTGGGTTGGCTGATCCAGGAAGAGAACGGGTGGGATCTTGCAATTGGCCTCAGCTGCAAACTGAGCATGCAAGGCCAAAAAGAGCGCCAAGTGTGAGTAGAGCCAGTTCGCACCACTTCCCATCGACCGAAGATAGACCCGGCTCTTATCGTCTTGCTGATACCAAAGCTCAAATGTCTCGATATCAAAGCGCAGCCTCGAAGGCTTGTAGGTGCTTTCAAAGCCAAACCGATCGCCGAACCTGCACAGTTTGGCATCGATGCTTTTGCTCAACGCTGCAAGCCTCTGCTCAATCTCATAGTGCGCCAGCAGCTGACCGAGTCGGCTAACTTCTGCCGACAATCGCGCAGCTTGCTCGGACAATTCCGACTCAGGCTTGTCCAATTGCTCCTGGATTGCAATCTCAAGTAACAGTTTCGCCTTAGTCGCCTGCTCGTCGATGGACCCCGACGATTTAAGCCTTTCGGCCTCTTCGTCAATAGGTTGCATTTCAGCGATGATCGAACGCAGCCGCCCATCGATGACGCCTATCTGTTCTTGAACCTTTCGCCCCTCTGCTGCAAAGCTTTCGCGCGCGTAGGTCGACAGTGTGAGCTCACCGTTGAGCCAGTTGATGGCGTCTACGAGCCGATTGGCCTCAGTTGCCGCTAACGCCGTCTCGGATGCACAGACAGGACAATGGGCTTCAAAAAGCTCAGTCGAAGCAGGTAGACGGTCTGTCCTCGTATCCACGCTAAATTGCGTTGCGGAACTCACCGACTCTGTGACCAGCCTCAGCTGAGCTTGCAGCTGACGCTTCTCAAGAAGTGCCTCCACCCGCCTGCGGTTAAGCGCCTCTTTTCTGAACTCGATCTGATCAGACAGCACATCAATTCTGACCTGTCGCCCGGAGATCTGACGGAGCAGCTCGCGTGGACGCGCATGGATCTGCTCTGGGGTTGCCTCGATCAGGTCCACACCGGCCAAAGCCTTGAACTGCGCGAGGAGCTCCCGGTATTTCCCTATGGCAACGGCTTTGCGTTCGGCTTGTTTTGGGATCTGAGTTTGAACTCTTCTTAGCTCATTCCTGGCAATTTCTTGCTCTTTCAGAAGATCGAAATAGGCCTCATCGACCAAGCCCATAAAGATCTTGAAGTGATTGATCGCTTGGTCGCGTTTTTCCTTCTCATCAAAACGATAAAAAATCGCATGTTTATTAGCGACGAGGTTCTGATGTTGAAGCATGAACGAAGAGAAGCTTCGCACAGACGGGGTGGCAGCCTTCTTCCGACCAGCGAGCTTGAAGTATGGATCCTCATCGATATTTTCTAGCGTAATTGAGAAGTAGCGACCGAGGCTCTTGATGAAATCAGCCAGCGGCATGAAGTGCTTCTCAGCAAAAAAAGCCGCCGGCTGCTTGATTAGCGCCAAGAGTGCATCAGGATCAGTGCCTTGCTGTTCAAGCAAGAAGCATCGATTGGATTTCTTGTTACGTGCAGTTACCAAAAAATACCCATGGAACTGCCAGACCACAAAGAACGTCTCTGCTCGCTCCGTGATAATTCCAACCGGGATCGTATCTTCGCGACTGCCCAGACAGTAGTCAAAAATCTCAAGAATTGCGCTCTTGCCAGTTGAGGACTTGCCTGTAATGACATTAAGGCCCTGCTCGAACTTGACATGGTGCAGATCGCCATCCGTGTCGACGACACCGATGTAGCGGACAAAGGGTAATCCCCCCACTTCTAGCGGTCGCCAGAAGTGGAGCTAAGCGGCCATCGCCAACTTCATCGCTGGTGTGATGCCGCCGAGCGCCATATTCGGGCGCTCGTGGNCTGGCTGTCGGTAAAGCGGGACTTCTTCATGGAACCTCCTCGGGAAAGGGTACGAGAAAATTCCACTTCTGGCGTCTGCTAATGGGCGGGGGGATTACCAAAGCATTTCATAGTGACTTAAACCCCAACGTCCTGTAAATGGACACAACATCCGCCTCCGCAAAGATCAAGGATAGCCGACGGGCCGCATCCAAGTACTTCTGGACCGCATTGATCCCACGAACTTCACCGACGGACTTCACGGCCAACGCGTCAGTGATCTCGATCCTGCGCTCGGCTTTTAGAACAAGCAGCGCGGCATGAGTCAGCGCCTTGAACCGAGCGGTGTTCTGGACCAGACCCACAAGCCTGGACTGCTCGTGACAAAGCGTGCGCAGGCTGCTTCGACTATTCGCCGAGAGGAGATAGCTTTGCATCGCCGGAAAAAGAACCATCGGAAGAACCAAGTAGCTCAGCAACAGGTCTCGCTCACGAAGCACCGCCCCATCGTAAAACTGATGAATAACGGGCGCCAGCGCAAAGGGCGAGCGTTGAAGCGTATAAAGATGCTCAATGGCACCTGGCATCATTCCCAAAGCCTCCACTGGAAGTCGCTAGGCGAGCCCAGCGCATCCTGATCGGCCAAGAGATGGTAGATACCGTTGCGAAAGGCAACAGGTGTTAGATCAAAGCTCCCAAAATCCGTCACCGGTCGAGCGCATGACTCGTGATAGAAAGCGCATGACGCTCTTTGTCGCTCCGGATGGGTCAGCGATGTGTCACTCCGATAGATCAGAGCTAGGCGGGAAGAACAATGCAATCTCAGGTGATCGTTGCTATATCTCGCAACATCCTCCTTTGATGTCGCACCGTCTTTATAAAGCTCGACGATGAACTTCTCGGCGGACAAACGATCGATTGTGGCCTGTTGAATGGCGACCTCACCCGCTCCGATTTCGTCCAACTTCTTGACATACAAACGATCACGCACAATGGCTTCTTGCGCCTCCAAACCCAACGCTCGCTCGTCAAGGCGAGGGAATTTGACAGTGCCAGTCAGGTATCGCTTGCTGAGTTCAGCGAACTTCGTTGTGAACTGAGAACCAGTGAAGCTCCATCCGCTAGTCATCTTCATTGCGTTGGTCATGAACCCGAAAAGATCGTCCAGGAACTCATCCTGTCGATGAGGCAGCACAGCCCTTAGGTATTCCTGATTAGCCCCATCCCTCAGCCATGGAAGTTGCTTGCCATACGCAAAACGCGTTCTGGGCAAGGTGTGCAGCGCAGCAGCGCCGTCGCCAGCCGCGGCAGCATCTGTTNGCGCGTTCTTCGGAACCCAGGTGCCTGTACTGTGTGCCCATGCCGCTACCCTACGTCAAGGCGGGGTGTTGCACTTGGAAGTTGAGTCTAAGCTTCCCGCACATCCGGCCCCATAACGAGCCTTTGAAGTTTCAGAACATCTGGAACGCGTTGTTGTTCTGGCTTCTTGGAATTAGACCCGTCGCCTTCTGCAACGCCACTTTCCCGGGATGAGGATCGGTCCTTGTGCCTCTTTTCAGCTTCTTGATGGATATGCTCTAACGTCCCTAGACGTTGATCCACATCCATGTCGTTCCAGTTTTTTAGCGTAGTCCGATCGCCGAACTTCTGCGTTGTCAGCAGCACCAAAGAAACATAGTCCTCTTGCCGAAAATCGGAATTCAACCAGTTATTGAGCGTCTTCCAAATGTTCTCGTGACTGTCGGTCAGATCGCCATGGTAGTCCTTGACCTCAACTTGCTCTCGCCCCTCGACCGTGACGTCTCCATACACCTCGATCCAGAGAACGTCATCGGGTTTTAGCGTATGACAATAGTCAATGGCTACGTGCACCTGATATTTCAGTGCTTCTGAGAGCCGTGTGGCATCGAAGGGGAGCTTACCACCTAGGATCAGCTCGCTTTTGGCGAGTGCTAACTGGCCAGATGTGACCAGCGGCAGCAGCCCTTGACTAGGCGCGCTACTACGCTCTGATGACATGAAAACAGCCCCCTGTTTTATCAACTTCAAATCTTACCAACGATGCGTCGCGAAAATCCATTCTCAGGCTACGCCCATACTTTGATGCGTCGTGGCGCACAGGGTTGAAGGTGATTGAATGTTGTCAACCGCGACTTCGCCACATGTATGAATCAAGAAGATGGCCTTTGGCGCGCAAGAATGGCACTAAGAAGGTGATCGAGCGAGGCCCAGCCGTCCGTCCCTAGGCGTCATCATTGCTTGCAAGCGCCGCCTTTACCTCAATCAAAGCAAAGTCCAGCGTCTGGTAAACCACACGCACCGCCGTGGCGTAGCCCACTGCGACCGTGAAGACGAACAGGAACACGAGCACCCCAGCGATCGTTGGCCAGAGACTGGCCTCGAACACCTCTGGTGTGACTGTTGGTGAGAGCAAGCGAGCGCCGGCAAACCAGAACAGCGCACCCCACAAGATTCCAGCAAACACATTGAAGCGTGCTAAACGCTCCATAGCTTGAACTTTTACTAGCTGCACGCCAGAGGAAAGCCTTTCCAACTCGTCCTTGTCACCGGTTTGTTCAACGATAGCCGCAGCAAGCGCATCGATGGCCTTACCGCTGACTCCTGCCAACACTGTGCGACTTGGAAGTCCGAAGTAGACACAAAGCATCGCAATCGTCAGCGCCGCGAATCCCATCGCGGCGCTGAAAGCATGCTCGAACAATCGGAGGTATACAGCGATGATAAGCGCCAGAACCAAGGCCCAGACCAGACGCTTCCAAAGGATCCCAAGACCGCTGAGGATTAGCCATGGGCCGACCAAAAGCTCTTCCGATAGCGCGCGAAACGCATCATCCCGCTTTCCAAATGGTGTGCTCTTTACGACTTCGTGTTCCGCGAGCCGAATCACCGCTCTGATCCTATCAAACTCCATCTTGTGAATACTCCTGTTCTCACATCGTTGGCGGCAGCGCTGGCCTGAACTTTAACGTCAAGGCGACATGCGCGGCCTGCGGGGCTTCAACTGCCACCCACCTCCTTGCTCGATGCTGGCTTCAACGTCATCACTAGCAACCACAGCCGGCGGCGTTTCGGCCCAATCCGTTGTGAAACTCTTCTCCAACGCCTGGCGGGCCTCTGTCATGTCTTGACGCGCTTTGTTGATCCGCCAGTTCTGGATTGCCACGATCCGAGGCGAGACATGCACCTTCGCACGCGCTAAGCGTCTGCGTGCTCGGTGAGCGGCTTGCGTGTTCGAAAAAGGATCATGATCTGCAAGATCCGCTTTTGCCTTCAACACTCTCATACGCGCGCGATGCGGGCTCACCATGGCGTGAACATAACGGCTTACTGCCTTCGCCAAGACTTCCGTATCTTCGAACAAGAAGGGCTTTGTGGCGTAACTATCTGTTCGCCGGCAAAGTAGGCTTGCGTATGCTTGCTGAAAAGCGGGCTCGACCTGGATGCCAGGAATGAGCCTCAACACCTCCAATGATTGCTGCGCGACTTCACGCTGAGCTTCCAGCCAGTCTTCGATGAGCTGCGCTTCTGCGTTTAAGATCTCCGCATCTTTGCCCGTGGAGCGAGCCAAGCGCGTCACGCGGCTCAGTTGGAGCGTCTTGCCGGTGTAGGGCGTATACAGCCCAGACCGAGGCGCAGGCTGACGCGCCAAGCGCTCTTTCGCCTCTTGCACAGGACTGACCCTGTGCTTCATAGCAAACGCCGCGCTTCCGCTAGACCCGGCAGCCTCTCTCACTCTGTCTTTGAGTGCTGCGGCATGACTATGTGCGTTAGGCACATCTTGGACGATGCTGCCGCTTTGCTTCATGTGGTCCATGACGATCTTCGAAAGCTCCATGGCCGCTTCCCGCCCACCGACACCTCTGACCTCTGCGGTGAACTTCGCTTTGCGTATGATCGCAACCTTTGCTTTGCCCAAGTGCCTGGTCGGTGCTCGCGTCAATTCGCGGGCCCGATCAAAGTCACCTCGCAAAGCCGCATCTCGGGCTTGGTCTTTGAGCGAGCGATGATCGACCCTTGCCGCCGCTCCGGCCTTGGCCAAATGCCGATTGATGACCTGGGCGATGTCCTTACGAATTTGCCGAAGCTCACGTGTTCCGCCCCCCTGCCGCGCATCAAAGACTGCGCACGCCCGCTCGCCTAGGCCGTGCGGCCCGACCTTGCGAGCGCTCATGAGGAGATGGACATGATGGTTGCGTTGATCCCCCAGCTTGCTCGGGGTATGGACTGCGACGAGCACCGCCACATCGTAGCGATCGACAAGCAGCTGCCCGAGCGCCAGGGCCAGAACCTTCCGCTGCGAGTCATCCAGGCTGTGCGGCAGTGAGACTTCAACCTCACGGCACACTCTTGCATTTAGTCGCGTCTCGGCCGCTTCATTGGCGACCCAAAATTTCTTAGCGTCCAGGCACCATGCAGGTGCGCCCTTGGGTGCCAGCATCTGATAAAACGCCACGCCATGGCGCCGTGTGTAGTCGTGGCCCAAACCTGTGCTGGTATCGACTAGGTCAAAGCCAGCGCGGTAGGCCGCAGCAGCGACGGACGAGTCGCCTTTTCCTCTACTGAAAGATTTCATCGTTGCGTGATAGATCGCCATCTTCAAGCTCCTTGGTTGTTGGATAACCCAAGGAAGCGGCGAAACAGATCCTGTCTAGGCTTCGATCGCCTCGGCGATTCTGAGCTTTACGTCTCAGGGTTTTTCGCCCTGTTGAGCAGCGCTAGCAGCTCAACGAGGTGGCCAACGGCCACCGCACCGACGACCTGTCGGCGGCGCACGGTTTTCGAGAATCGAAAACCATAAGTGCGTTCTTGCTTGTCGTTTTTGGGTTTGCCCGGATGCTGGCTTGCAACCCAACCAAAAGCTGCCGTGGCGTCTGTATCAAGTGGCGAAAAAAGCGCCAATTCAAATATGAACGAAAAATGAATTTATCCTATTCATTTTCGCCTCTATTCCGGCTACTCACTGCCTCGCCCTCACTCCGTGGCATTGCGTCGATTGACGTTCCCTCTTCATGCGCCTGGGCCTCTGGCGCATCGCAATCGGTCGTGGGCTTCGGCAAAGCAGCCAGTAGCGTTTCAAGCTCTTCTAGCTGGCTCTCCGACAACTGACGCACCAATTCGAAGATCTGGCCGAGCCGATCGGATTCGGCAACTAGCGCGCTCAACGACACGCCAAGTGCCTCAGAAAGCTCGTAAGCCGTTTTGAGGTCGGGGGCGTGAAGCTCAATTTCATAGCGGCTGATGCGTGACTGAGCGATGCGGCCCTCCAATCCCAGAGCGGCACCCAGTTCCTGCTGAGTCAGACCAACGGCTTGACGACGCGTTTTAAGGCGCGCAGCAAACAGCGACAGGATTTCAGGGTGGCTCGCACTCATCCCTACAAGGATGAACGTGAGTTACGCGCCTGGCAAAAATTCGTTGAACGAATGATTCGTTGAACGCATACTCATGCCATCCGGCGGCGGTGTCAACCGCCCCGGCAGGCGGTTGATGCCTCGACTTCTGAGCCTGACCGCCAAGCCGGCTTCTCCTCCACGTAAGGAAACACATATGTCCAAAGCACGCGTTGCAGTTATCGGGATGTTGGCGTCCGTTTTGGCTTCCTGCTCTGGCGGTGGTCCATCTGAGTCGGAAAGGGAGCATGCGTTCTTGCAGCATGTAAAGGAGAACGGCAGTGACGAAGGCCGCATCGAAGACTTTGAGAGTCATCAGTGCACCAAGGCAGAAAGCGCGCCGAGCTACAACTGCGATGTGAGTGCCAAGGTGCAAGATCTTGGGCGCGATTTTGGACATCAGATGGACGGCATCTATGCCTTCGACGTCCCCCCAAGTTTGAGTAGCGCCTTAGTTTGGAGTCCAATTCCCTACCCCGAGGAGATTGGACGTGAAGAAGCGTTTTTCCGAAGAACANAAGCAATCGGCGGAATGACGCCGACGGCCTATGCCCAGCACCTGGCCAACAGCGATATCATCAACCCCGGACTCTAAACCCGACTGCTACTCAGGATGGGGGGACGTCGCCTTCTCCAAAGTGGGTGGCGTTTGGAAGGTCACTGGACGCGTCCAGTGATACGCCAACAGCCGGCGTAACCATCCCACTTAGGAGCCTCAATGACCGTCTGGACCTTCCTTTTCATTCTTCTTGTTGGTGGCGCAGCGGCCATCGTCATTGCGTCAAGCATGGCTTTGAAGCTGCGCAGTGAGCGCGCAAACTTCAAGGGCGATTACCAACGAGGCCACTTCCACAAAGGCACTGCGGTTGCGCTGTCCACTGCGCGCAGTTCGATCAAGCTCAAAGCTGGCCGTGCGTCCAAGACTTACTCGTTCACCGATGTGCGAGCTTGGGAAAAACACTGGCACAACTACAACCGCGAAGGCACGCTCACCATTGATGTCAAGGACATTGATCATCCTGTTTGGACGATCAAATTCGCGAACCAGACTGAAATGAACAAGTGGTATGAACTCGTGCGACAGTCGGTCAACGAGAAGTTGAAGCTCTGATCTAGTATCGATCAAGAAAGTTGCCTAGGCTTGACGGCGAAGCCTTCTGTGCTACGAATCGAAAGACCTCATTACTAGGATTCGTAGCCATGCCTTCTGCCGTCAACTCTTATATTTCCCCAATAGACGAACAAGAAAGCCAGTTGCGCCAGGCACATGTCGAAAGCTGGATCATTCAGCAGCAAGGGGCGGGCTTTGGCATCGATCAACACATGACCGACGCTCTCAATGCCTATCTTGATGGCCGGTTCGATCTGCCTGGGCTGCTGACGGAGCTTCGTCGCCCCTACTTGAACTGATCTCGCCAGCGGGTGCATGCACGACCTGCGAGCCTACCGGGGAACTTTCACTGAAAGCAGAAGCATTCAAGCTCAGGTCTTGGCGTTCTCGATGTGCCTGCTCTGCTGTGTGTCCGGTCGGCACGCCTAAAAGTCGTCCTTCTTGACGGTAGCGAGTCAAAAGCTGCTCAAAACCTGCCTGCCCTTGCACGAATATGGCCTCCCCTCGCCTGACTGCCAAACGCTCCGGCAAAGACCACGGCTTCATGCTCAACTCAGAGGGCTTACTTGGGGCCAAGTGCTCTTGGACGCGCTGGTTGATCATGGCCCGGATCCATTCCACTTCGCCTTTTCCATTGATCCGCCCATCCAAGACACGCGTCTTTTTGGTCAGACCCGACGCTTCCATGCGCCTGGTCGTGGCGAGCAGATGAGCATAAAAGTAGCGAGGATCATCCTTGACCGGTCGATGATGACTTGCTTGCAGCGCAAAGCCATATCGCTCGACCAAACGATGCGCGATATCCAGGGTCAGATCCCAGCGCTTTGAGTCATCCAGTTCATGCGGCAACGCGATCGTGAAGTCACGACACACGGTGCTGTTCTTCCGGTGCTCAGCCGCCTCGGCGGCAGACCAGAGCGCTTGCGGGTCATCAGTCCAGCTCGGTGAGCCAGGGGGAGCGAGACAACGCGATTGGATGATGCCTGCCCTGCCCCGGTAGTCGTGCCTAACGCCTGACTTGGGGTCTACAAGCAAATAACCGCCGCGATAGGCGGCAGCGGCCAAGGCGGAATGCCCCTTGGCTCGGCTGTAAGTTTTGATGCGGATGTGTTTGATAGCCATATGTGTTCCTGAGTCAATGCCATTGGTTGTGACTCAAGATTTCTCCAAACGCAAGAGCTAAAAACGCTTATTTTTAAGTAATTTTTGCTGCCTCTTATGGAATCTCAGCGAGCTTTGTTTGCTTAAAAAAAAACGCTGCGGCCTTGCGCGTTGTTGCTGGTATTAGCCCTATCGGAGAGGGCGGTCGAAAGTCTACGGGTTCGCTTTTACCATCTCAGGCGTAGCCCGCTCTCAGCCATCCAAGATCGCTTTCAGCTCGTCTCAGGTCTCAGTGGGCCCCTTCTTGACACCCGCCTCCTGATAGCGCGATAAAGGCGCTGCCGCGTGGGCAGAGCCCCCGGTGTTGTGCCTGCTTAGCCAATGGCACCAGGTGCCCGATCCGTTCTCGCAACGAGACGTCGGGAAAGAACTCCTGTTCCCTATGGACTAAGCATGCCCAAACTCCAACGCCTAAGAACCGACGCTTTCCACGCCCAAAAGGGTCGCTGCTGCTACTGCGACATGCCGATGTGGAACGCCTCTCCTGATGAACTAACGGTTTTCGGTCTACGCGCCCGAACGGTCGCACCGCTGCGCTGCACCGCAGAACACTTGATTGCCCAGCAAGACGGCGGCAAGGACGTGGCTGGGAACATCGCGGCTGCGTGCTGGCTGTGTAACCAACGCCGGCACAAGCGCAAGTCTCCGCCCCCACCCGACGCATACCGCGCATTTGTGCAAAAGCGCTTAGCCAAGGGAAAGTGGCACACGCCCGGCCTGCTCAAACTGTGTGTAAAGCCACGCGCCGATGCAATCCCGCAAAGAGGATAGCTCCATGCCTGTATCCCCAGATAACGCCTATCGACTGCTTCATGCCTTTGGAATGATGGAGTTCATCCTCAAACAGCGGCAGGGATTTCTATCTGCGGGTGGGGACCCTCGCGAGCCGAAGCGGGCTAAGGCAAAGGCCAACTGGGATGCCGTGGACAGAGCGGTGCGCTACTTGCCCCATGAAGACTTCGCCGGCCGGGTGTCACCGGCAACGGTCAGGAAAATTCTTGGGGACGCACGTAATCGACCCCAGGTGCAGTTCGTGCGAATGAACGCAGACGGGTCTTGGCATGCGAATTTCGAAGACAGCCCATTACCAGCCGATGAGGCCGAAGCATTAGTGGTCGCCATGCGACGCGTCCGCAATAACCTCTTCCATGGTGGAAAGGAAGATCCTCTTGAAGAGCGCCACCCCAATGACGATAACGAGTGGGCAGCAGCGGCGGCGGAAATCGCAGAGCTATTGCTGGATCTGTTAGATCGGCAAATATTGCGACCAAGGGCAGCACCCTAATGGCTTAAACGCTGCGATATGGCGGTCATAGCGTCTGGGAGACGAATGAATGACAAGGGACCAACTATTCAATTGGTCATGGGACATGCGTCCGGCGACGGGCGAAGAATACGACGCGATGATGGTGTCGCTCGACAGGCACCTGGCGAGCCTTGGACTTACGCCAGCACAGCGCCCGCTCAATGCTGCGCTCGTGGTGTCATCCACGCTTGGACTGTCTGGAACGCCCATCATCGGTGGGTCGGGTGATCGTGGCGAGCCTTTCTCACCCCAAGATCTGCTGGCACGTGTGCATGAGTGGTATTCAGATACCTATGGCGACAAGACGAAGATCGACTTCTCCCCGGGAAGTATCGTGGTGTCTTTGCACGGCAACCTCTGGGAAATGAAGATGCCCAAGGTGTGGGGTTCGTTTGATCTCTTCATTAGCCAGGACCTGAGCAATCAAGGCAATTACATTTCCTCTAAGGGGTCGCCACCGGTAAGGCACAACATTCTCAGATCAGTTCAAGGCATGACCCAAGCCTACGCATCACGCTTACAGAAGGACGATCTGCTGCTCCTTGCCGACAAGTTTATCAATAGCTACCCAGCGATCGTCTGCCTCGATGACTTGAAAGGACATGACTTGTTCGAAGAGGCTCGGGGAGACTATCGACATAGCGTGGATGCTCTGCTGACGGGCCGGGAGCTGGGCAAGGCTAGATGGGACACGGCGCAATGTGCCGAGAAGGTCTTGAAAGGCTTACTGGCACGCGAAGGCCACGCATTTCCAACGTCAGGAGCCAAGGGCCATGATATTTCCCATCTAGGTGCGCTCGTAGCGGAAAAGCTTGGGATTTCGCTATCTGCTGCGGATCTGAGTGCCGTGCATTGCACGCCCGCCGTTCGTTACGGCGAGAAGAAGAGCAGCATGGAAGAAGCATTGGCGTCGCATGGGGCCTTGGTTCGAATACTAGGTGCTCTCGCAAAAGCCGAAGCTCACCACGCCCATTGGCCTGAAACCTGATGATCGCCTAGAACGGCGGCGGATCATCTTCGGTGTAATGCTGTGGCTCGGGGATGAGCCCAGCAAGCTCGGGGAACGCCAGACGAAGTGCGCTATCGAAACGGTGCTCTTCCTGGTAGTCAGAGCTTCCAGATGCTACTCCTTCGTCCCACTTCTCCATCTTCTCAACCCAACGACCCTTGGTGTCCTGCTCCTCGATACCAGCCAAGCGACCATAGTGTCGAAGAGCCTCAACGAACAGCCAAAGACTAGGCTTTTCAGCGTCCGGGACATGGTGCACTGCTGGCCAGAACTGCTGGTATTTCCAACCCACTGCTCTACCTAGCTTGGCCAAGAACATTGACCTGACCATGCCGACGAACGCGAAGTCATGGCGGGAGGGAAGCTGGACGCCCTTCCTATTAAACCTCTGCCGCAAGTCTTCCCACTGGCGATCGATTGTGTCCACATCGGGGCGCACCCGACCCTCAAATGCCTCGTAGGTGAGCCAGAAGTCCTCGAACCGTTTCCACAGCGGCGGCCCATCAATCTCTTCTTGTAGCTGCGCTTCCAGTGCGTCTGTATCAACGTAGAACGCCCTCTGCCGCTCCTGGTCGATGGTTAGCTCATTGAAGCGCACCAGCTTACGCTGTCGCGTCCAGATAATCTTGTCTTCATGGCGAGACGGCTGCGCCCAATGACATTCAAGGACCAACGCCCCTGCTACCTTCGAGGCTTCCTCGGTCGTCTCGTTGACCACGAAGGCGTTTCGATTGTTGTTGTCGAAGATAACTTCCATCATCAGCCGCGCATGATCTAGGTCGAACTGTCCGAACACCCAGACAAGCAATCCACCCTCTGATTTGTAGAAGACTTCTCGCTCGGCCATGACCCGGCCGAAGGTTGTGGACAACTGGACTTCGAAAGCGACCTTCAACTCATGCTTAAAGGTCGAGCGGACATCCGGACGCCGATATTCCTTGCCCTCACGACCCTTCCATGTGCCCTCAATAACCGGTTCGGAGAACTGTGGGTCATTCCGCAGGCTATCGGCCACGAGATTCTTTATGCGGATGTGCCGCTTACTCTCGCGCTGCCCATGATAGCGAAGCGCGTTGATCTGATCCTCTGTGAGGCGAGACCGCGTAACCGCCGGGCAACTACCGTCTTCCTGGAAATGCTTGAAGTAGAAGTGCTGGCGATCTGGGGCGGAGCAGAGATAGACGGGCACGCCGCACAACGCACATAGCAAACGACCCTGCCCGCTCTTGCGGGAAATGTGCAGTGCTTTGTAAAGCACCATGACTAGGTGTCGGTCGTCCCCCACCACATCAACGGCATCGAGGGGCTTCCCGGTCTCGTCGTCCAGGAGGCGGGTGATCTCGGGAGACTGGACTAGGAGAGTGGCCATCATACAAAGATGGCAAAGGTCAGTCGCAGAGTGTAAGACCGGCCACTCTATGGCTTGGCCTCGCGCTCACGATACGTCTCGGAAATGAAGTCGATGAAGGCGACCGCAGCACCCACGGCCAGCCTGGCATGCCGCGGTTGGAGACCGCGATGTTTTCCGTCGCGACCATGTCCCGTCCCGTAAAGTCCACGCAACTCCGCCAGGTTGTGAGTGAGCGAGGTGAGGTTGCGCAGAATGAGCTTGATGTTGTTTGCACCCTTAGCCTCATCAGTGATCCCCTCGGGAACCAGGTTCAATTCCTTCACGAGCATCTTGGTTAGGTCAGCGAGGTCCGCAGACTTGCCGTATTCGACGCCACGCTTGGTGAGGATGGTCTTGCAGCAGGTCTCTACAAGTTCTTTCGCGGTGCCAATCGCCAAGTCAGGGTCGGCGTCCACCGCATTCTCGAGACGCTGAATCTCCTTCGCCATCCAACCTGCATCCAAGGCGTCGGCAACGGTGCGAGCGCGGGAGACCGAGCGGGTTCCGTGGTTGGATACCTTCCGAAATGAGAAGCGTGGTCGACCGCCAATGCGCTCCTCCTCCGCAAGCTCCCAACCGGCCCGACGAAGCTGATCGTTGAACTGAGAAACTATACGCATCATCTCATCACGATCAGGGCGAATCACAGGATGCACGATCTCACAGAGAAAGCGCAGGAAGTCCTCTGCCGAACCGCCAAGCAAGTTGAATCGTTTGTCAGTGAACACCCAATCAGCATCCCAGTCGTCATTGTTGACGGTGTGCTGCCAGATATCCCCAGAGGCATCGGTGAACCGACCATCGCCAGAAGGAAGGCTTTCCAGATCGTAAAGGCGACTCAGGAATTCGACGTCATTGAGCTGCCCCTGCCAATGGACGCCTTCAAGCCGCATGCCGTCCACGATGTTCTTCCGGATATCTTTGCCTAATTGCGCTCCTTAGACTCAACTTCCAAGTGCAACACCCCGCCTTGACGTAGGGTAGCGGCATGGGCACACAGTACAGGCACCTGGGTTCCGAAGAACGCGCTTTGCTTCAAATTGAACTCGGTAACGGAATGAGCATCAACTCCATTGCAAGGCGACTCAATCGCAGTGCGTCCACCCTGTCGCGCGAGATAAGGCGACAGGGCGAACCTGTCTATGCGGCAACCAGCGCAGCCAGCAACTATCGGCTGCGCCGCAGAGCGTGCGTTCGAAGGCGCCGGCTTGTTGAAGGCAGTGCGCTCTTTCAGCAGGTGCGTGACGACTTGGTTCTGTATCGTTGGTCGCCCCAGCAAATTGCTGCCAAGCTCAAGGCCATGCATCCGGATGATCCAAGTCAACGCGTGAGTCACGAAACAATCTACGCCGCTATCTACGCGCATCCGCGTGGTGGTTTGAAGAAAGAGCTTGTGGAGGCGCTTCGTCAGCACAAGCCGACGCGAGGCTTGCGCCGTACAACCGCTGCCAAGCGCACGTGGGTGCCGGAGGAGCTGCGTATCGTCCATCGGCCTGAAGAGGTGGCGCAGCGCTTGATTCCTGGGCACTGGGAAGGCGACCTGATCAAAGGGGCTTTCAACCGCTCGTGCGTAGGCACGCTGGTGGAGCGAAAGACGCGCTTTGTGGTGCTGTGCAAGATGGATGGCTGTACTGCACAGGATGCGCTGGAGGGCTTCACGCGACAGATGAAGAAGCTGCCGCGTTTCCTACTGGGAAGCCTCACCTATGACCGCGGAACCGAGATGACGTGTTATCCAGAGCTGATGAAGCGGCTCAACATCGATCTTTGGTTCGCCGATCCACATGCGCCCTGGCAGCGCGGCAGCAATGAGAACACCAACGGCCTGCTGCGCCAGTTCATGCCAAAAGGCGCGGACTTGTCCAAGGCGAGCCAGGAGTATCTCAACAACGTCGCCGACCTGATGAACGCCCGGCCACGGCAGACGCTTGGCTGGAAGACGCCGAACCAGGCGCTGGAAGAAGAGATCGCTCAATTCAACTCACGTGTTGCACTTGCAAGTTGAGACCGCCCTCCTTCGGTCCGCCACTCCTTGGACACTGCTCTTGATGGAACAATAGACGTCGAATACCAATCTGACGTCTCATGCTCCAAAACAGTCTTCAATCGTGCATTGATTTGCTCTTGAAGCTGCTCGCGCCTGGATCCTAGTCGGGCATAGTCGTGTGGCGGTAGATCGAAGAATATGGTCCAGATCTCGGTGCCGCCATTCCAGTTGTCGAATCCGGTTTGCTCAGCGCGAGCTGGATAGGTGCGGACAAACGCCGCCACCTCGCTCATGCCTTCTGCATCTAGCAGTGCAACGACAGTTCCTAATACGACGTCAAGGCTATCCTTGTTCATAAGCGGCTACGGCGCTTCAAATTCCAAGTTCCTTCTTGCAACAGTCCCAGGGAGCGCATCAGAAGTTAACGCGGATGCGCCTCTGCCCAACCGGATACATGGCCGGCCAGCCGTGCAGCAAATGCTCGCAAACCCGTGGTCTGCGATAGTTCTCGATAGTCGCCACCCGCGCGGGCAGTGCGGGACGAGGCAATCACAGTGGCCTGGGTGTAAAGCCCTTCTTGAATGAGCTTGCGACAAAGCACTTCATAGCGCGCTAAATAGGACGCACCCTTAAACTCAGGGAAGACGGGGAAATGCGGCGAACTGTCCCGCACTGCCTTCTGCGACTTCTCGCAATCCTCAACAAGGATCAGCCAGCCAGTGAAGGGTGGAAGCTGGTCGCCGAGAATGCCCTCGCGGATCGCGGTCGAAAGATCGTGCGCAGTGCCAATGGCTTCCTCAGCGCGGTTGTTGAAGTTGTTGCCGAAGGATGGGCCGACATGGCTTTTGAGTTCGACAGCAACGACGAGCTTCTTGCCATCAAACACCAGCACATCCCACAGCTTCGTCGGCCGGTAGTAGCCGGGCAGCGTGAGATTGGGTCGCCCTTTGACGCAAACCTCCGCGTTAGGCAACCCATTCTTGCGAACCAGACCTTCAATCATGGCCAGGAAGCCGTCCATGTTCCGGCCACCTAACACGCCAGATCGCTCACCACCCTGGCTGCGCTCTTCATCGTTTTCGAGCGCGCTACTCCTACCGTCCCAGAACTGAGCAACGCCCAGCCGCGCCAAGCGGTCGTAGTCAGCCAGATCCAATGCCATGTTTGTTCCCCTCAGACCGTAGTGATAATGTCTCGCTCGGCCGCGTTTAGTCCGTAAAGTTGATAGGTGGCACGGTTAGCGGCTTCGCGGTCCCCAGCGACTGCCGCCTCATGCAAGGCCTTCTGCAAAGGCTTCGGCACATTTTTCCAGTGAGGCACTCGGATCCGGCGCAGATACTGCGCCTGAAAACGCAAGAAACCTCCCATCATCGTGGTCGAATACGTGCCAACAAACAGCCGCGCTATCCCCGACATCAGCACGGCTTGTAGTGCACGAAGATCCCACTCGTTCGCTGTGATGAAGTAAAGATTGTGATGCGGATAGAGCTTGCCTTCCTCATAGACGATATGAGCATCGCCTTTGATGTCTGGAACCAACAGCTTGGGGGTTTTGGCTAGCGCAGGATAGATGCGGTCGATCGTGCGGAACCATCGCTCCGGATTTTTCTTGGCGACGTGCCGCGCCTTGATGTGCGCCGCATGCTCGTCAAGATAGGCCGCGAATTTCGGATAGCGCGCAAGATCTACAACCTGTCCACTGTCCTCGAAAGGATTGAGAACGCCCTTACCCTTCCAATCGACGCTCCCGCCACGCAGGTCTTGCGTTCGAACCAAGGGCAGCTTCCGACTCGGCTCAACATTGAGTGCCTTCATATCGTCGATGTAGACGCCATCGTTGCCGGTCGCCACACCAATGCCTACCTTGCAGCCTGCTTCTTCGAGCGTGGGCAGCGCCTCTTCAAGCCGACGCACCAAAGCCAAGCGATCAGCTTGATGCAATATCCAAGGCTCCGAGCCGTTGACCACCCCAGGCATCTCGACCACGCCTGCCTTCTGGGTCAACTTCGTGCCCGTCATTGCCTTCGCAAGCGGACCGAGCACCTCAGCAGAGATGGCCGGACGATAGGCCACCCGCGTAGCCCGCGTCTTAGCCTTGGGCTTTGGCCGCTCAATCACGGTGATCGCTGGATAGGTCATCACGTCCGAGAGAAATGCCGGCGTGTCCACCAGGTCAACAAAGTGCGTCAAGGCGAACTCGTGGGACACCATGGCTCGAAGCGGGCCGCCGTATTTGTTCTTAGTCCAGCGATCAGTGCAGATGAAGCCCAAACGCCCACTAGGCGCCAGAACCCCTAGGCAGCGCTCATAGAAGGGGATGTAGAGGTCAGCCCGGTCGTAAAGCGTTTTAAAGCGCGAACGGTATTTGGCAAGCAAAGCTGAGGGGATCAGCTCCTGGCGGACATAAGGCGGGTTGCCCACCACGAAATCGAACGTGTGTGGCAACGGCGCCATGAGGAAGTCGGCGCGGACTAGCCAATCCCGTCCCAGCGTTTCGGCAGCCGCCTTCTTGACTCCCAGGCGCAGCAGCTCCGCCACCACCACAGAGCGGGCAGTTTCAAGGCTCGACTCATGCACCTCATAGGCGCGAATGGCAGGCACCAACTCGTGGGCACCACGACTCAGGTCGCCCCCGTGGGTCACGTAAGACCGGACGAGTCGGCCAATGATCGGAAGCAGGAAGTCTGCGTGCCCAGCAGAAGGCTCGAGCAGCCTGGTTTGGGCCAAATCGCGGTCTTCGGTGTAGCCGACCAAGTCCAGGATGAACTCGACCACCTCCCTACGAGTAAAAATCGCCCCCCGCTCGTCGGCACTGGCCATAGAAAACTGCTTGGCGGACTCGCTCTCGTCGGCCAAAACGTCGGGGATGCCAGCAAGTTCAAGGTTCACGCAAGACTACTCGATTAGGTCGTTTGAGCAACCACAAGATTAGCCTGTCATGGCACTCGCGACCAGCTCTCCTGCCGCTTCTACAAAGCAGATTGACCGCTGTCAAAACAAACCACTGTCCCTGCGACGTCCCCCCAAGTTTGAGTAGCGCCTTAGTTTGGAGTCCAATTCCCTACCCCGAGGAGATTGGACGTGAAGAAGCGTTTTTCCGAAGAACAGATCATTGGCTTCCTTCNCGCCGACGGCCTATGCCCAGCACCTGGCCAACAGCGATATCATCAACCCCGGACTCTAAACCCGACTGCTACTCAGGATGGGGGGACGTCGCCTGCGATTGTGCTGCACTCAAGAAGGCCTTAGTTTGGACGCAGTCAGCATAGAAGCCTAGGCTCTTGGGGATGTAAGCTCCAAGCGACGCTCTGTTCGTTCGATCAGCGTTTGCTGGCGCTTGATGTAGGCCTCACCCTTCCTCAGGCGCGCAATCATGCCAAGCGGATAGATCACACACCCGTAGATCGACAAGCCAAGCAACCCTAGGCCTGGCACGATCCACTTCGCTCCACCAGTCATAAAGGCCAACGGGGCAAGCATGATGGCAATGCCCAAGATCCCGAAGCAGCAAAGCACCTGGATTAGCAGGAATTGCATGACATGAAGCTTGTCCTGGCCAAGGTGCTCAATCTTCCGCAGCTCAGCTCGATTGATGGCAAGGCCTATCCGATCGTTCCAGAAGATCGCTTTGCCGTAGGCCCAGCGCGCCAAGTAGATGACCGTCGAAGCCACCACGCCCCCGATAACCGCTTGCGCTAACCAATTGTCCATGAGTGATCCCCGTCAGTGAGTTTGGGGCTCGTGAGGTCTGCTTGCGATCCTCCTGCCCAGGACTCATTTCAGACGAGTTATGTCTCAAATTCTGCGACGCCTGCAAGCTCATTGCTGTCGACCTTGGATGACCAAATTCGAATTGCCTAACTGCCTTCTTAAGATAAATTAGATTAGGCAAAAGATATCTCATTTATCTGGCGTTCATTTTATTTGCGAGAGATATCTCTCGCTTTTTTGTCAGTTTGTTACTTTTAAACACTACAAGGTGGCAAGTGTCTACGCACGCTCGGCTTGGCACGTGCGAAGGTGGTCATCGGATTGAAGGTTGCCGGCCATAACCTGCTGCGTCTGGCACGATTGCAGCAGGCCGGGATGCGGCCGGTATGAATGCCGCAGGCCAGAAGAACGCCTCGCGCGCAGCGTCGGCGAGCTGAGAGCTTGGCCGACCATGTCAGAGTGCTGATGTTTCCAAGCATCGTCACCTCCATGCATGCGCCACATCGACTCCGGCATGGTTATTCGAGGTGCCCTTACCCCGACTTGACATCCGCTTGGCAGCAGAGATATGGGTCACACCCATCCCCTAGCCGCCAAGCTGGTGTGCTGACGCCCGCCGATGACCAGGTGGTCGAGCAGCCGAATGTCCAGGAGGCACAAGGCCTGCTGCAGGCGCTCGGTCACCTTGCGGTCTGCTTCGCTCGGCTCCGGGTTGCCGGAAGGGTGGTTGTGGAAGAGGATGACTGCGGCAGCGCTAAGCTCGAGAGCACGCTTTGCTACGACTCGCGGGTGAACATCGCACCCGTCGATGGTGCCGCTGAAGAGGTGCTCGGTGGCCAAGATGTGGTGCTTGGTGTCGAGGAAGACGACGCCGAACACTTCGTGCGGCAGGTGGGCGCAGCGGGCGATTAGGTAGCTGCCGGCCTGCTCCGGGCTGTGGATCCGACCTTGGCGTTGAAGGCGCTGTTCCAAGATGGTCGCGGCGGCGAGCAAGATGCCCTCCTCGTCCATCTGGAGCTGGTATTGAGCCTTCAGGTCTTGGGTGCGCTTCATCGGTTCTTCTTCACCAGCGCGTTGTGCGCCTCGTGGGAACCGGCAGGCGAAGCGTTCGGCTCGACCGCACCCGGGAGTGAGCACCGCTTGCGGCGCGCAGCGGAGGGCCGCAACAGAGCGTCAGCGACGAGAAGGAGGCCTGCCCTTGCGGATAGGGGCAGCGAAGCTAAGGTCCCTTGAGAGGCCCAGCGCTGGTGTAGACAGCACCATGCATGCCCTACAAGACCTGCGGGCTAAACGGTATTCGGATGGACGGGGGCGATTGATGTCAGCAGGCAATGGCTGGGCTTTGCAGCCAGTGATGGGCTACTGCGGACCTGAGCTTGCTGCCTTACGCATGCATCGCTGCGCATGAGAAGCACGCAGGCATCGGGGTGGGCTGGTCGGCACCAATGGGTTCAGAAGTGTTCGTCCGTGTTTTCCAGCCCGTGCCAGGACAAGATTTCCTCGGCCCGACGGCCAACGAACTGCGCGTCCTCGCTCGTCATCGCCTTGCTCTCGATAGCAGCAGCCATGGTGGCAAAAGCTTGCCAAAAATGACGGCGATCAGGACTTGAGGCCCGCAGGGCGGGCACCGCAGCATCCAGGCGTTCGAGGTGATGGCGAAGCTCAGCTCTGTCCATGGGCCTGAGTATCGGCAGTGCGGTCGCACCGCTTGAGACGCGCCGCAGCCAGCGCCGATCAGCACCCCGCCGCCACCCGTTCCAGCGGAGCCAGCACTACCACCATCGCCGCTCGAAGGCTGCTGTGCAATCTTCTCGGCCATTTCCTTTGCCTTCTTTCCGCAAGGCTTCTCAATGTAGACCATACATAACTGCTTCTACTGCCAGAAAGGCTCCAACATCCACCCATCGTGACAACCCAAAGACTTGATGTCGCAACCAGGCACCGCAATTTGCGGAAAGCTAGCTAAATGATCTCGGAACCGGTGGGACCAAGAGGTAGATGGACATATGGCTTGCATCAGATAGGATATGACGCAAAAAGTTGCATATGGCCGATACTTATTTATATTATGAAGAACTGAATCAAAAATCTGGATTTCCCCTTCTACTGGAAACTCCGGATAATCAATCATATTCCTGTTGAAGAGCCTGCCATGGTGTGCGGCAATATTCCGAATGTAGTTCACGGCGCGCAACCATGTCTCCATAATTGCTGAATCCTTTACGCCAAACCTCTCAGAAAGATCTAATCTATCCTGAGGCTTCATCCCACCATAGAATCGAGAGAGCAGGCCAAAATCCCATATTTCTATAGCCACCCATATCGGCAATGGAAGCCCATATGTATCTTTATAATGCTTTACAAAGTCTTCTTTGGATCGCGCCGTCGTTTCACCCAATTTCTCCAGCCAGACCTCATGATCGGTTCTACCTTGAGGCCCCCTTCTTTTCTTGGAAAAGTGACCATGGAGTTCGTTCGGATCACAGTGAGCAAATGTGTTTCGCTTCCCTAATCCATAGGCGATATCGACTCTTAGCGCGACCTCAATCCTCTCAATGGCATCGAGAGCGAGCATTCTTAATCGCTTATCGAATACATAGAGTTCTACAGCGCTCTGAAAGGAGGCCCCTTCATGGAAATCGTCTTCAACCTTCCTCGAAAATTTTCCATCCACTGTCACGATTGTGGACTTTCGGAACGGATACCAATAGGCACTTAGCCGGTAGTATCCGAGTCTGCGCAAATAGGATAGGGCGGCATCATCATCCGTGACTTCCAGGCCGCGAGCTTTGAGGCTCTCCAATTGCCTCTCGTAGGTCAGATGTGGACGCGTATAAGTAGACACTTCCGAGCCCTCCTTCGCCCAACAGAAAACCCACCCGTAGGCGGTAGTCTGCCAAGAGGGGTGGGTCGTGTTGAGCACATTTTTACTCAGCGCTATGCGCTTGTCAAGCAACTGGATCTCTAGCGGCAAGGAGACTAGCAAAGGCTTGCTAGAAGTGCCGGCGATCAAGGCTATAGGCCCGCAGAGCGGGCACAGCAGCATCCAGGCGTTCGAGGAGACGGCGAAGCTCGGCTCTGTCCATGGGGCTGAGTATCGGCAGTGCGGTCGCACCGCTTGAGACGCGCCGCAGCCAACGCAATACGGTCAAGCCTCTTCAGGTGCCGAGATGGCGCTGCTCAAGCGCCCCGCAGGGTGAGCGACCATCGGGTCCCACGTCCGGCAAGGTCAGACTGCACTCCTGGCATTCGTCGCACCATCGGTGTCGCGCCCTATCGGATGTCAGAAAGTTCCGATCCAGGCATATCGCTGCTTTGAATATAAATTCAGACTAACAATAATGAGCTAACATTTAACTTAAATTCATTTTAAAGATCGAGAAATAAGGTCATTTAGTTAGCTTATTTACTGCAAACAGTACGGAATTGACTGCGATAAATTTACACAAATTCCCTCGCAACCCTTGTTCCATAAGGTTTCCTGATTAGCCCTGACCATCAGCCGCCTGTCGCAGGATCTGCGCCGCGCTGGGTGGATGCTGCTGTCACCTGAAGCCAACGAGGTGGCGTGATGAGTATCAATGCCGTGCNCCTGATTAGCCCTGACCATCAGCCGCCTGTCGCAGGATCTGCGCCGCGCTGGGTGGATGCTGCTGTCACCTGAAGCCAACGAGGTGGCGTGATGAGTATCAATGCCGTGCAGTTCCAAGCGGGATTGTCGATGCCTGAGTTCTTCGCGTCCTACGGCACCGAAGCCAAGTGCTATCGCGCGCTTTACAAGTGGCGCTGGCCGCAAGGCTTTCGTTGCCCTGTTTGTGCCGGACGCGTGCGCTCGCGTTTCAAGCGGGGTGCTGCGATCTACTACCAATGCAGCGCGTGCCGGCATCAGACCAGCCTGATTGCAGGCACGATGTTCGAAGGCACCAAGCTGCCGCTGCGCACCTGGATGCTGGCGTTGCACCTGCTGACCTCGACCAAAACCAACATGGCCGCGCTGGAGTTGATGCGGCATCTGGGCGTCAACTACAAGACGGCCTGGCGGATGAAACACAAGATCATGCAGGTTATGGCCGAGCGCGAATCCATGCGGAAACTGGCGGGTTTCGTGCAGATCGACGATGCCTATCTCGGCGGCGAGCGTAACGGTGGCAAGGCCGGACGCGGATCGGAGAACAAACAAGCGTTCCTGATTGCGGTGCAGACCGATGCCACCTTCACCGCGCCGCGCTTTGTGGTGATCGAGCCGGTGCGCAGCTTCGACAACACCTCGCTGCAGGACTGGATTGCCCGTCGCTTGGCGCCCGAATGCGAGGTCTACACCGATGGGCTGGCCTGCTTCCGCCGGCTAGAAGACGCCGGCCACGCGCACACCACGCTGGACACTGGCGGTGGTCGTGCCGCGACCGAAACGGCCGGTGCACGTTGGCTCAACGTGGTGCTGGGCAATCTCAAACGCGCCATCAGTGGCGTGTATCACGCCATCGCGCAAGGCAAATACGCAAGGCGTTACCTGGGAGAAGCGGCCTATCGTTTTAATCGTCGATTCCGCTTGCGCGAGATGCTGCCACGACTTGCCACGGCCATGATGCAATCCACACCATGCCCAGAGCCGGTTTTNTGCTGCCACGACTTGCCACGGCCATGATGCAATCCACACCATGCCCAGAGCAGGTTTTACGTGCAGCGAGCAATTTTCATGGCTGAGAGTCGGGGCTAATCAGGTAAGGTTTTCCGCCAGGTAACGGATTAGCGAATCTGGCAGGCACCCCAGAGGGGACACCCCGACGCCTAAGGACTGCGCCGACACCGCAGATTTTTGTATCGCCCCCGTTGACGAATTTTCGTCCTGTCATATCCCTACTTCCATCTTTCGATGGAAGTGACCCATGACCAGCAACCCCTCCGCAGCACTCAACGATTACATTGCTTCGCCCTTCGGCCTCCTGCATTTGGAAGGCATCCACATTGGCCGCTACCGTATTGACCTCGCTATTGTCCGAGGCCGGGAAGCCGCCATCAATCTGCAAGAATGCATCCTCGCTGCGCTCGACGAAACCGGGCGAAAAAACGGCCTGAGGAACAGCACGCGCTATCCCGCGCAGCTGCCCATGGGCACGCCGGCGCGCCCTCTGGCCAAGGAGATCGAGGATCATCTGGAGGACATGCGTCGCCGGCAACTGGAGCCCAAAACCATCCAGTCCACCGAGCGCACGTTGAAGCTCCTGCTTCTTACCTGCGGCAACATCTCCGCGGCCCGAGTGGACTATTACCACATCCAGGCTTAGACTCAACTTCCAAGTGCAACACCCCGCCTTGACGTAGGGTAGCGGCATGGGCACACAGTACAGGCACCTGGGTTCCGAAGAACGCGCTTTGCTTCAAATTGA
>NZ_CM002139.1:2009546-2017078 GCF_000454545.1 Xanthomonas cassavae CFBP 4642 | reverse complement strand
GAGTTGAACCTGCGGATCAAGCCGAAGAAGCGGCTGGTGCGTGAGCGGCCCGAGCCTCTGGCGGTGCCGGAGGCCATCAACCAGGTCTGGTCGATGGACTTCATGCACGACCAGTTGGCCGACGGCCGCAGCTTCCGGCTGTTCAATGTGCTCGACGACTTCAATCGCGAGGGGCTGGGGATCGAGGTGGATCTGTCGCTGCCGTCAGCCCGGGTGATCCGGTCGCTGGAGCAGATCATCGAGTGGCGCGGCAAGCCCGCTGTGATCCGCTGCGACAACGGCCCTGAATACATCAGTGGCGCGTTGCTGTCCTGGGCGCAGCGGCATGGCATCCGGGTCGAGCACATCCAGCCGGGCAAGCCACAGCAGAACGCCTACGTTGAACGCTACAACCGCACCATCCGCTACGCCTGGCTCGCCCGAACCCTGTTCGACACCATCGACCAAGTGCAGGACAAAGCCACCCGCTGGCTATGGACGTACAACCACGAGCGCCCGAATATGGCGCTCGGCGGCATCACACCAGCGATGAAGTTGGCGATGGCCGCTTAGCTCCACTTCTGGCGACCGCTAGAAGTGGGGGGATTACCCGGTGACATGCCCCATCCCATCCTTACCCCACTCGTCACGACCATCGTACGTGTTCCATGCATCAGCACCAATAACCAGGCTGTTCCATCATGCATACATCTCCGTCGCCGCAGATGCAGTCACGATGGATCGAGGCACGTCGCACGCAACGGCCACCGGTTCCTGCACCCAAGTGCGAGGAGGTGTCGCACACGCACCGCAGGGCCTTACTACAGCCACGCCATCCAGAGTCCAGCTAGCGTCGACCGCACGGCGACGATCGGGTCGGTCGGTCATGCAGGCCGGCTGCGGACCGGCGACACTTCGGCGGCTCGATCCAGCAATCAGGACGGCGAACGAATGCAAGGGCTTGAATCGAAAAACCCGAACCCCGACCGCTTGCGAGCGGAGCGAGATGTGACTGCATCGTCATCGCGCCAACACGCATTCGCACGCATGTCTATCTTGACGCCCATGGCACGGTTGCTAGGGCACGCACCGATTGCACCCGCTGCTACGTGCCTTGCGCACGGCCCACGCCATGCCCCAGGGAGCCCGCCAGTGGCGGGTACGAAAAAAGGACCCGTAGGTCCTTTTTTCGTGGAAGATGCCTTGAACGGCATCTTGAATGTGGAGCGGGAAACGAGACTCGAACTCGCGACCTCAACCTTGGCAAGGTTGCGCTCTACCAACTGAGCTATTCCCGCGTGGAGCGAAATTGTACAGCCTGTCACTTCGTTGCGCTAGTCCTGTCATCGTTGCCGATGCGAAAAACTGCGCATGCGATGTGGAGGCCTGGGCCGGAATTGAACCGGCGTACGCGGATTTGCAGTCCGCTGCATAACCACTCTACCACCAGGCCGAAACATCAAACCCAAGGCATCCTGCCTTGAAACAACGAGACCCGAAACGGGGCCTCGTCAAACACTGGAGCGGGAAACGAGACTCGAACTCGCGACCTCAACCTTGGCAAGGTTGCGCTCTACCAACTGAGCTATTCCCGCTTGGGAGGCGAAATTCTACAGCGAACAGCATAGGTGTCAACTGTTGCTTTCGATTTTCTTCGGTTTGTTGCTGATCGCCGCTTTTTCGTCGGCGCGCAGGCTTGGCCACGCCGCCTGCAGGTACTGGAATCCCGACCACAGCGTCAGTAGCGCGGCGATTGCCAGCGTCCAGTAACCGGCACGGAAGATCAGGTTGCCCAGCCAGATTTCGTGCGTAGGCATTTGTCCTGGCGTCACCGAATACAACAGGCAGAGCAACGCCACCATTTGCGCGGTGGTCTTGACCTTGCCGATCACCGCCACGCGCACCTTGGCACGCTGCCCGATCTCGGCCATCCACTCACGCAACGCGGAAACCGCGATTTCGCGCCCGACGATCACCGCCGCCCAGAACGCCATCCACGGCGTGGGGTGGCCCTGCACGATCAGGAACAGTGCCACGGCCACCATCAGCTTGTCGGCCACCGGGTCCAGGAACGCGCCGAACGCGGAATACTGGTGATAGCGCCGTGCCACCCAGCCATCCAGCCAGTCGGTGATGGCGGCCAGCGCGAACACGCCGGCGGATGCGAAATTGGTCCAGGTGTACGGCAGATAGAACACCACGACCAACACCGGGATCATCACGATCCTCAGCAGTGTCAGCCACGTGGGGATGGTCAACTTCATTACGGGCTCGACTCGCCTGGCGCATCGGGAAGCACCAGCCCGTGCAGGTTAGCGTAGATTCGTGCGGCGAGTGCGGCATTGACCCCATCCACGCGTGCGATCTCCGCTTCGCCAGCGGCCCTGAGACCGACCAGACCACCGAAATGCTTGAGCAGGCTGGCCCGGCGCCGCGGTCCGATACCAGGAATATCCTCGAGCTTGCTGGTCATGCGCGCCTTCTGGCGGCGCCCGCGGTGGCCGGTGATCGCGAAGCGGTGCGCTTCGTCGCGCACCTGCTGGATGAATTGCAGCGCCGGCGACGCGGCGCCCGGGCGAAGCTCACGGCCGTCGGCCATGATCAGCGCCTCGTGCCCTGCCCTGCGTTCCTCGCCCTTGGCCACGCCGACCAACAGCACGTTCTCCACGCCCAGGTCTGCCAGCGCGGCCTGCGCCTGCGCCTGCTGGCCGGCGCCGCCGTCGATCAGCAGGACGTCGGGCAGCACGCCGTTTTCTTCCACCGCGCGGCGGAAGCGCCGTTCGATCGCCTGGCGCATGGCAGCGTAATCGTCGCCCGGGGTGATGCCGGAAATATTGAAGCGCCGGTACTGCCCACGCACCGGGCCGCCGGCGTCGAACACCACGCATGAGGCGACCGTGGCTTCGCCCATGGTGTGGCTGATGTCGAAGCATTCCACGCGCTTGACCGGCTCGGCCAAGCCCAGCATTTCGCGCAAGGCTTCGCTGCGCGCGTGTTGCGCGCTCTGGCTGGTGAGTTCGGTCACTAGGGTCAGCTGCGCGTTGCGCGTGGCCAACAGCAGATAGCCGGCACGCTCGCCGCGCACGTTCCACTTCAGCGCCACCTTGTGTTCGGCAGCGGCGCTGAGTGCGGCTTCGATCAGCTCGGCATCGGGAATTTCGCGGTCCAGCAGGATCTCGCGCGGTGGCGAATGCTCGGCGTAGTACTGCGACACGAACGCGGCCAGGATTTCGTCGGCACTGTCTTCGCCGTTGGTCTTGGGGAAGAACGAACGCGTGCCCAAATTGCGGCCGTCGCGAAAGCTCAGCAACAGCACGCAGGCCTGGCTGGATTGCGTGGCGCAGGCCAGCACGTCCAGATCGGCGGCACGGCCATCGACGTACTGGCGGTTCTGCATGCTGCGCAGCGACGACAACAGATCGCGCAGGCGGGCGGCACGCTCGAATTCGAGCGCTTCACTGGCCTGCTGCATCGACTGCATGATCTCTTCGCCGAGCTGGTCGCTCTTGCCTTCGAGAAACATCGTGGCGCGTCGCACCGACTCGGCATAGTCGGGCGCGGCCACCAGGTCCACGCACGGCCCGCTGCAGCGGCCGATCTGGTACTGCAGGCAGGGCCGCGAGCGATTGCGGAACACGCTGTCTTCGCAGCTGCGCAGCTTGAACAGCTTGTGCATCAGGCTCAGCGTTTCGCGCACGCCGGTCACGCCGGTATAGGGGCCGAAATAGCGCCCCTGCACCGCACGCGGGCCACGATGCAGCGCAATCCGCGGCCAGTCTTCGCGCGTCAGCAACACATACGGGTAGCTCTTGTCGTCGCGCAGCGACACGTTATAGCGCGGCGACAGGGACTTGATCAGCTGGTTTTCCAGCAGCAGCGCTTCGGCTTCGCTGCGGGTCACGGTGACATCCATGCGCGCGACCTGCGAGAGCATCGAGGTCAGCCGCGCATTCTTCGGCGTGCCGTTGAAATAGCTGCCCACGCGCTTGCGCAGGGCGCCGGCCTTGCCGACATACAGCAGCGTGTCGTCGGCCGCGTACATGCGGTACACGCCCGGCGCGGTACTCAGTTGCGCAGCAAACGCCTTCCCATCGAAATCGGCTTTGGGCCTTGCGTTCATTCGTCTATCGCAACATCGCTCAATGCGCCGCTGGCCAGGTCGTACCGCAGGACGGCGTGGGCGTCGGTTTCAGCAATCCACACCGCACCTGCCGCAACCGCCAGCCCGGCCGGACCATGCAGCCGCCGTGGCAGCTCCACCGTGGTCAGTTCGCCGCCGCCCAGGCGCAGGCAACGCAACCGGCCATTGCCGGTGTCGGCGATCCACAGCAGCGGTGAATCAGCGGCCAGCGCGATGGCCTGCGGGAACTGCAGCTGCGCAGTGCCGCGCGGCCCGTCCTGATCACCGAACTGCCAGATGCCCTGCCCGCCGACCAGGGTCTGCACCAGATCGCCACGCAGCTGCATGGTGCGAATCGACGAGCCCAGCCCGTCGCAGACATAGGCCACCTGCTGGACCGCCGCCAGGCCTGCCGGCTGCGCGAACGCTGCCAGATGCCCGCTGCCATCACGGAGTTCGAGTGCACCGGTGCCGGCGCGCGCGCTCAGCGCGGCACGCCCCAGGTCGTAGCTCCAGATGCGGTTGTCGCCGGCCATGGCGATCAACACCTGGTTGTCGGCCACCGCCAGCCCTTGCGGGTAATTGAGTGCGGACGCGCCGGCAAAGGCCAGCGGACCTTCCACCGGGTCGCCGGCGCGACCCGTGCCGCACAAGGTATCCACCTGCCCGCTGCCCAGGTTGATACGGCGCAGTGCATGGTTGCCGGTGTCGGCGATGTACAACTGGTCGCGCTCCAGCGCCAGTCCCTGCGGGCGGCGGAAGGCGGCTTCGCCGATGCGGCCATCGATGAGATCGGCATTGCCGTGCCCGAACTGCCGCAGCACGCGCCCGCTGTGGGTGCACTCGAGTACGCGATGGTGCCCGGTGTCGGCAACGTACAGCCGGTCCTCGGTGGCAGCCAGCCCGGTGGGAAACCGCAATGCCAGGCGCGGCTCGGGCTCGCGCTCGGGCACGCCCTGCAGGTCGGCGTCGGACGGCTGCTGCTGGCCGTCGCACAAGGCGGCCAGAGCCTTGTCCAGATCGCCGGTGACGCCGACCAGCCGCTGGCGCTCGCGGCCATGCGCGTCGAGAAGCACCAGTGTCGGCCAGGATTCGATCCCGAACCGGCGCCAGGTTTCCCAGTCCCTGTCGAGCAGGATCGGCGCGCTGACGCCGTGCCCGCGCAGCTGCTTGAGCGAGCGCTGCAGCAGGCGCTCGCTGTCAAAGCGCGGTACCTGCACCACGATCAGCTGCAGGCGCCCGGGGCTGCGCGCCTGCCACTGCGCCAGCTCGGCCAGGCGCTCGGCACACCACACCGAGCTGGCGTTGACGAACGCCAGCACCAGCGCACGGCCGCGATGCTCCTGCAAGGTGGAGGGCCTGGCGTTGAGCCAGGTGGGAAATTCCGGCAGTTCCTGGGTGAGCTGGGCAGTCATGGAGTCATTATGCCCAAGCGTGATTAGAGGCGGGTGAGTCTGGCCACGGTCTGGCGCGCGGCGGTATCGACCAACTGCCAGACATCCTCGAAATCCTGGCTGCCGCCGGTGTACGGGTCGGGGATCTCGTCGCGTGCGTCCACACCGGCCCATGGCAACCACAGCGCGAGCTTGTCGCGCTGTGCCGCCGGTGCCAGCCGCTGCAGATCGCGCAGGTTGCTGGCATCTGCGCACAGCAGCCAATCGAAATGCTCGAAGTCTTCGCGTCGCACCTGCCGCGCACGCAAGCCGGAAATATCGACAGCGTGCCCGCGTGCGCAACGGATGGCGCGCGGGTCCGACGGCTCGTCGGCATGCCAGTCGCCGGTGCCGGCCGAATCAACCTGAATGCGCCGCGACAGACGGGCCTGCTCCAGCCGCGCACGCAAGGCGCCCTCGCCCATCGGCGAGCGGCAGATATTGCCCAGGCAGACGATCAACAGCTTCATGCCGACGCCACCTGCGCCTGTGCGCGTGCGAGATCGTCCGGGGTATCGATGCCGGGCGGAAACTGCTCCGGTGTCAACGCCACCGCGATGCGATGACCGGCTTCCAGGGCGCGCAACTGTTCCAGGGATTCGATGCGCTCCAGCAGGCCCGGCGGCATCGCCGCAAAGCGCTGCAGGAAGCCGGCGCGATAAGCGTAGATACCGATATGACGCAGCCACTGGCCGTCTTCCGGCAGTTGCTCGCGCTGGCTGGCGAAGCTGTCGCGATGCCAGGGAATCGGCGCGCGACTGAAATACAGCGCATCGCCGCCAGCGGTGCGGACCAGCTTCACCACATTGGGATCGAACAGCTCATGCGCGCTATCGACCTGCGCGGCCAGCGTGGCCATGTCGGCGCCGGACTGCAGCAACAGCTCGGCTACCGCGCGAATGCCGGCCGCCGGCGCGAACGGCTCATCGCCCTGCAGGTTGACCACGCAAGTGTCTGCATCCCAGCCTGCAATGCGTGCGCATTCGGCCAGCCGGTCGGTGCCGGACGGGTGTGCGCTGCCGGTCATGGCGACATGCACTCCCGCCAGCCCGTCCATCGCCTCGGCGATACGGGCATCGTCGGTGGCTACCCAGACCTGACCGGCGCCGGCCTGCAGTGCGCGTTCGGCCACGTGACGGATCATCGGGCGATCGCCGATGAGACGCAGCGGCTTGCCCGGCAGCCGCGTGGAGGCGTAACGCGCGGGCACGGCCACCACGAACGGCATGGCGGTGCCCGTTGCGTCCTGCGCCGCGGTGGGGCTGGAAGAGTCTGTTTGCACTTTTCGCTCACTTTGCTGAGAATAATTCGTATTCGCTCAATCGCCCGGCCGATTCATCGCCTCGGTAGCCGCAGCGACCACTCCATCAGTGTAGCGATCCTCATGACTCCCGATTTCGCCTCCACACGCCGCCGCCCGGCCCTGCGTCCCCTGTCCGTGGCACTGCTCTGGGTGCTCGCATGCCCCCCTTGCCTGGCACTGGCCGAGGATGCCGCCGAGCGTGCGCGCACGCTCGATACCGTCGAGGTGCAGGCCGAGCGCACCGATGGCTATACCCTCCGCAAGACCGACAGCGCCACCCGGCTGGCACTCACGCCGCTGGAGACCCCGCAGTCGGTGAGCACCATCTCGCGTCAACAGATGGACGATTTCGCGCTCAACAACGCCAATGAGGTGCTCGCGCTGGCCGCTGGCGTCAATGTCGAACGGGTCGAAACCGATCGTACCTATTACACCGCGCGCGGCTTCGACATCCTCAATTTCCAGGTCGATGGCTTGGGGCTGCCGTTCACCAACGGGCTTGCCGAAGGCGATGTGGACACCGCGATCTATCAGCGCATCGATGTGCTGCGCGGTGCTAATGGCCTGCTGTCGTCCACCGGCAATCCCTCGGCGACGGTCAATTTGAGGGTTGGCAGGGATTCGTGTAAAACACAGCCCAAAGTGGGCTAACTCGCTGTCAGCACAGAAATTTTTCACAACCTTCTGCCGATCCTCC
>NZ_CM002139.1:1998437-2009446 GCF_000454545.1 Xanthomonas cassavae CFBP 4642 | reverse complement strand
CGCCGACGGCCTATGCCCAGCACCTGGCCAACAGCGATATCATCAACCCCGGACTCTAAACCCGACTGCTACTCAGGATGGGGGGACGTCGGTCATCGCCCAACGCGAAGAAGAGCTCTATCAGCTCGCTCCATCAATCTTCCGCAAGCCTTATCTGACCTCCACGATTGAAGATGAGTGGTTTCGCAGCTATCCGAAAGGCCCGCATAAAGACTGAGCCGTAGCTCTTCTGACCTCCTCCCCGCGTCAGGTCCTCGCAGAACTGGAAAACTCGGCCTTGGGTGGGGAAGTGAATTGGGCGGCACACTCGGCCGGCGGGACATTGCCAAGGCGTACGTCCGCGACGTCCCTTCGATCTCAAGCGAACAGTTTGCTACGCTTGAGCGGAAGAGCGTCTTGGAGCAAAAAGTGTCTATCCAGAATAAACCCAAGAAAGGCGAGTTCTATCTCCTCAGGTCCGACATGCGTGGCGGCGGTCGCGGCCCTGGTTTGAAGCTCGAGAACCCAGATGCGGTGCCGTTTTCCATTGCTTACAGCCAGCCTGGGGAGGACACGGGGCTTGCTGCATTGAAGGAAACCCCGCGCCTGCGCTACGACAGCCGCATCGGCGATATGCCCAATGATCTTGAGAGTGGTTTGACGGATTACTGGCTGGTCTCCGAGCCACTGAAGCTGATCCTTGAAGCTGCTGACCCGGAGGGCTTTGCCTTCGCGCTCTGCGACTTCCGACTGGAAGACGGTACGCCTGCGGCACCGCACTATCTTTGCGAGGTGGTGCGGATCATCGACGCCATCGACGAGGAGGCATCCAGTGTCAAAGTGTTGACCGGATACCGTAATGGCAAGCACTACAGTGTTGCTGGTGGCGCCGACTTTGCATTCAGGAAAGACGTGATCGGCGCCGCGCATATCTTCAGGACACCTTATACATCAGATGCCTTTTGCGATCGATTCTTACGCGACACCTTGATTACGCAGGGATTTGGTAAATCGCCCAGGACGCGCGGCGTATGGTTGATAGACGCTTTCGGTTGCTGAGCGATGAATCTTTGACCGTTTGATGGAGTGAGAGAAGATGTCCTCCGGTAACGTCATCCTTGAAAGTCATCATGTCATTGAAAATGGTATTTTTCTCAGAAATCGGCTGCTCAATAAATTGGCCGAGCATGGCTTGATTGACAAGGATGTATCGACCAATCGCCTGTATCTTCCGGTAGAGGGCAAGCTGGCCGACGAAATCGAAGCCTCCCCACATAGAGGACGCACGCGCAGCTCCTACACAAAAGCAATAGTCGGCTATCTTGACGATCTGATTGATTCCCCAGATGGCGAAGCCGCCATGCGTAATGACGCTGCTGCATTGAAGTGCGTCGCCGCCCAAGTCCACGACCTGCAAGACACCCTCAAAATCGCCCTGATCAATCGCGATATGTTCGCAACTACACCGGAGCACTTGACCAAGGCCCAAACGAACGCGCAGAACCACAGCACTATTTCCGAATACGAACAATACCGCGCCGCCCACGCCGACCAGTTGAAAACGCTGCGCTCGATGAGCAATGTCGAAGCCGAATGGGCCGCGATCACCCACTCCGAGCAGCGGATCGCAAAGGTGATCGATGACGCACGCACGACGGGTAAAAACCTGGTTGCTGTCCCGAATGAACGCGATGCCGTCATCCGCGAGATCGCGGGCCGCGAGGAGTTTCGCATGGCTATCGCGCACGCAGAGGATGCCGGGCGAATAACGCTATCCGAGTCCAATGCCGCAGTGGTCCAGCAGGTATTGGATGACACGCCGACAACCATCGACGGTACCGCACGCAGCATTCGCCAAAGCGCAGCCGCCGCACCGCATGCGCCATACACACCAGTCTCGCAACGCGGCTTCGCCACCGCCGAGCTGCTGGCCGGCGATCTATCCGCAGGCCAGGCACTGCGCACCGCCGGTCTGCTCGCCACCGCCGCCGACACGGTGATGACCAGCCAGCGCGCCACCCACTTACTCGGCCAAGACAACCCGCTCGCCGCGCAATCGGAGCTTGCGCACTTTGCCGGCCGCAACGTCGGTGGCTGGGCCGGCGGTACCGCAGCTGCCTACGCGCTGGGTAGCTCGGGCGCCGGGCCGATGGTGCTGATCGCAGCCTATGCATATTTCTTGAGTACCGCTGGCGAGAAGGCACCTTGCCGCTCTTCTCCAGACCGACGAACCGAACGAAGCTACGCCGATCCAGCAACTGATACTCCAACGCATCGTCGGAAAGGTTGTACAACTGCTGCAACAGCAACACCCTGATCATCACCTCAGTCGGCCACGCTGGCCGGCCACCCTTGGCCTTCGGCCCGAGCGACAGCCTCGCATCCACCGCACGGGCAATACCGCCAAAGTCGATGTGACGCGACAACACGGCCAGCGGATCACTCAATTGCTGACGTTTAGCATCACGTTCTTCACCGGCGAACAAACTGATCATCTGTAGCACCCTCCGCTAGCATCGCATTACGTCAATGATGACAGGATCCTGGGGTTTTTAGAGGTTCCCTTAAGAAATACGTGGAGTGCCGGATGGCAAGGTCCGGGTTGTACAAAAGCGATGTGCAACGCGCCCGCGATCGCCTGCGCGCCACGGCACGCATCCGTCCGTGGACGCGGTCCGGGTGGCGCTGGGCAACACGGGGTCCAAGACCACCATCCACCGCTATTTGAGGGAGTTGGAAGAGGAGGAAGGGCAAGGCGTTGGCGCGAAGATGGCCGTGAGCGACGCGCTTCAAGACCTCATCGCCCGCCTCGCCGAGCGGTTGCACAGCGAGGCCGACACGGTCGTGGCGCAGGCCCAGGCGCGCTTCCAGGCGCAGCTGCAGGAACGCACCCAAGCGCTGGAGCAGGCCCGACACGAGGCCGGCTCACTCATGACGCAGCTGCAACGCTGCGAGACCGCGCTGCAGGCCGAACGCGAGGCGGGCGACGCTGCCAGGAGCGAAGTGGCCCGCCGCACCACCGAACTGGCGCAGCTGGAGGAACGGATCTGCGGCCTGACCGTTCGCGTGGCCGAGCACGACGCCCATGCGAAATCCTTGGAACACAAGCACGAACACGCCAGGGAAGCCCTGGAGCACTACCGCACCTCGGTCAAGGACCAGCGTGAGCAGGAACAGCGCCGGCACGCGCACCAGGTGCAAGAGCTGCAGGTCGCCCTACGGCAGGCCAACGAGGCGCTGACCGCCAAGAATCACGACCTGATGCAGCTCAACCGGGAAAACGGCCAGTGGCTGGAACGCCAGACCCGGCTGGAGCGGGAACTGGCGCAGGCACGCCAGCGGGCCGACGCCCAGCAACGCGAGCGCGACGCGCTGCGCCTGGCGGCCGCCGAGCACCAAGCCCTGCAGGTGCGCTGGACCCAAGATGTCCATGCGCTGGAAGGCGTGCGCGCCGAACTGGCTGCGGCGCGGACCGAACTGGTCGAAGAGCGCCAGCGCCGGGAACACGCCGAGGCGGACACCTTGCGGGCCACGGTGCGCCCGAGCACGCTGGAACAACTCCTGGCGCAGCTGCGGCCAGCGCACTCCGTGGGCGAACTCGAAAACGCCATCGCAGCCGGTGCAATGCCGGCAGGCAAATGATCAGCCGCTTGGCGAAGGCTCGGGAATCCTCCGCGTCAGTGCCTTCGTCGTCCCAGCCAGGATTTCGGTGAGGCGGAGCGAATCGGAAAGTTCCCCGCCAAACTTGCTTCTACAGTCACTGCAGGAGATCGACATGGGGCTACCTGATTAGCCCTGACCATCAGCCGCCTGTCGCAGGATCTGCGCCGCGCTGGGTGGATGCTGCTGTCACCTGAAGCCAACGAGGTGGCGTGATGAGTATCAATGCCGTGCAGTTCCAAGCGGGATTGTCGATGCCTGAGTTCTTCGCGTCCTACGGCACCGAAGCCAAGTGCTATCGCGCGCTTTACAAGTGGCGCTGGCCGCAAGGCTTTCGTTGCCCTGTTTGTGCCGGACGCGTGCGCTCGCGTTTCAAGCGGGGTGCTGCGATCTACTACCAATGCAGCGCGTGCCGGCATCAGACCAGCCTGATTGCAGGCACGATGTTCGAAGGCACCAAGCTGCCGCTGCGCACCTGGATGCTGGCGTTGCACCTGCTGACCTCGACCAAAACCAACATGGCCGCGCTGGAGTTGATGCGGCATCTGGGCGTCAACTACAAGACGGCCTGGCGGATGAAACACAAGATCATGCAGGTTATGGCCGAGCGCGAATCCATGCGGAAACTGGCGGGTTTCGTGCAGATCGACGATGCCTATCTCGGCGGCGAGCGTAACGGTGGCAAGGCCGGACGCGGATCGGAGAACAAACAAGCGTTCCTGATTGCGGTGCAGACCGATGCCACCTTCACCGCGCCGCGCTTTGTGGTGATCGAGCCGGTGCGCAGCTTCGACAACACCTCGCTGCAGGACTGGATTGCCCGTCGCTTGGCGCCCGAATGCGAGGTCTACACCGATGGGCTGGCCTGCTTCCGCCGGCTAGAAGACGCCGGCCACGCGCACACCACGCTGGACACTGGCGGTGGTCGTGCCGCGACCGAAACGGCCGGTGCACGTTGGCTCAACGTGGTGCTGGGCAATCTCAAACGCGCCATCAGTGGCGTGTATCACGCCATCGCGCAAGGCAAATACGCAAGGCGTTACCTGGGAGAAGCGGCCTATCGTTTTAATCGTCGATTCCGCTTGCGCGAGATGCTGCCACGACTTGCCACGGCCATGATGCAATCCACACCATGCCCAGAGCCGGTTTTACGTGCAGCGAGCAATTTTCATGGCTGAGAGTCGGGGCTAATCAGGTGGGGCTATGCACTTCAAAGCCGAGCGTGGCAGGGTCACCTGAGCATTATGCAACCCACACCACAGCGGCGGATATAGGATCACCCTCATCTTCCCCGAATGTCACGGCCCCTTCCTCTCATCAACCAGCAGCTTCAAATGCAGGAGCATTTGATGGTCTAAGCGGGCGCCCGCCAAAATTGTCTCATCACCGACTGGCCCGACTGGCCCGACTGGCGAGCCGAGCCGGGCAACATACCCTAAAGCAAGCTTCTATAGCTGACTATCAATCAGAAAGAAGACACCCTAGCAATTCAATAAAAGATCGTAGCGGATCCTTGTTCCCGTGGGTTCGTGTCGACGGTGTTGATGCGGGATCCCCGTACAGCTTTGAGATAGATAGTTCCACTACAGTCAAAGTGGCAGGATTCAACAACCTGACACCTAACCATGAAGGAACACGTCACCTCTACAGCGCTGGAACAAGCCAGGTAAACATGCCGGTGGTCACCGATAATATGACCGCCTGCATTGCGGTCGCATGCGCCGCAGAAAGAATCGACCCTTACACAGGCGAACGTATGCCCGGCGCGAAGGTTCGAGTATTCCATCTCCTGCCTTTTAATCACGAAGAACTCCTGCCGGAAAACGCTATAGCATCCATCCGCGATTATATAGATGACGTCAGGGCCAATGGCCTGACAATGCGCGTCGCAATGTATGGAGGAGACCGAGACGGTGATTTCTCAGTGAGCACGGCAGAGGCGCTGGGGCGTTTATTTGAGAATGAAGGAATCCCCGTGGAATTCAATGAAACATGCGCGAATCGCATCTCAGACGGGCTGCTCGGTGCAGTCATTCTAAATGACAATTCAACCCAGTTCATAAAGAATCCTGATTAGCCCCATCCCTCAGCCATGGAAGTTGCTTGCCATACGCAAAACGCGTTCTGGGCAAGGTGTGCAGCGCAGCAGCGCCGTCGCCAGCCGCGGCAGCATCTGTTTCAGATCGAATCGGCGGTTGAAGCGATAGGCCGCCTCGGCCAGGTAGCGCCTTGCATACTTGGCCTGGCCCACCGCATGGTAGGTCCCGCTGATGGCGCGTTTGATATTGCCCAGCACCACATTCAACCAACGCGCTCCCTGGACGTCGGTTGCAGCACGACCGCCGCCGGTATCGAGGGTGGTGTGGGCATGCCCGGCCTCCTCCAGACGGCGAAAGCACGCCAGGCCGTCGCTATAGACTTCACACTCCGGTTCCAGACGGCGCGCGATCCAGTCCTTCAGCGAGGCGTTGTCGAAGGCCTTCACCGGCTCGATCACCGCAAAGCTAGGATGTTCATTGTTCTGGTCCACTTGCACCGCGATCACGAACGGCTGTTTGTTCTCCGAGCCTCGTCCGCGCTTGCCTCCGCTGCGTTCGCCGCCAAGGTAGGCGTCGTCGATCTGCACAAACCCCTTGAGTTTTCGTGGCTCTTCGCGCTCGGTCATCGCCTGCATGATCTTGTGCTTCATGCGCCAGGCCGCCTTGTAGGTCACTCCAAGATGCCGCTTCAACTCCAGGGCTGCCAGGTTGGTCTTGCTGGATGTCAGCAGGTACATCGCCTGCATCCACAGGCGCAAAGACAGCTTGCTGGATTGCAACAGCGTGCCGGCACGCAAGGTGGTTTGATGCCGGCACGCCCGGCACTGGTAGTACACCTGATCATCGCGTCGAAAGCGCGAGCGCGCGCGGCCGTCGCACTGCGGGCAGCGAAATCCCTTCGGCCAGCGCCACCGATACAACGCCCGGTAGCACTTGGCTTCGGTTCCGTAGCGATCCATGAACTCGCTCAGCGACAAGCCTGGCTGAAACTGCACGATGTTGATGCCCATCTCCCACCTGCGTTGTATTCACGTGGGACCATTGTCCAACCGACTCGTCGCAAATCCTGCAACTGCCGGCTGAGCGATGGGGCTAATCAGGTAAAGAATTTGATTGCTGCCTGACATAAATTCACTGACTAGATATATTTCTGCGAAAATAATTTGATGGATTTTTCAGAGACAACTACTTGGTGATGGCCACCTGGGCCAGCACGCTGGCATCGGCCTGGCCGCGTTCGATGATCGCGGCGGCCACCGGCTCGGCTACTACCTGCTCACAGGCACGGCAGGCGTACTGCAGGTATACCTGGCGTTTGACGTAGAACTGCAGCGGCTTGCAGGACAGCGTCCCGCTGACGTGCTCGCTGATCGGCACCAGGCCTGGCACTGCGGCCTGATGCACCAGGCCGGTTCGTGGCGGGTATCCACCCCGCTCACGCGGCGACGGGCGCGGTGCCTTGGGCGGAGGCCTGCTCGCGCTCGGCCTGGATGGCCGCCAGCTGCGCTCCACCGCGGCGATGTGGGCGGTCAGCGCCGCGCCCTGGGTCTCGCGCAACTGGATGGCGCGGGTCCAGGGCTTGGATGCTCGCGCTTTTGCGTGCCTGGTTGCAGGTGGTGCGGGCGCGTTCCTCAACGTCCTCAAGCACCGTGTGGCCCGCAAACATGGCAGCTGGTGCTCGAGAGAGGTTTTTCAGGGGCGACCTATTGCGCACCTGGTGACCGACCGGCCACGCGCACTCGCCAAAAGACAGTTGCAGCGTGCCGAACTTCGAAAGGGGCGAGGTAGTGGATAAGCCAATGGAAGCGCCGTTTTATCCGGCAAATTCATGTTTTCACAAGAGAAATCGGATTCCGCGAGTCATTTTTACACGTATGTCGGCTGAACCCCACGTACAGCGACAACGGATTGTACTCGCGGTTATTGGATGCCTTGACGAATGCCCCTAGCGCGCCCCCGAAGCGATACACATGATCGGATTGTTCAAAGGAGAACGCCATCTCGAAGAAGCGCAGCGCACCACTCTTCCACAACCCACAGGCACGCCCCATTTCACTGACTGGAAAGCGCTGATGGCGATAGTCCTTGCGCAATTCTCGCGATACCACCCGCACCGCATCGATGAACGGCATCGCGGGATCGAAATGCAGTCGCACGGGGTTTATCTGTGCGCACAGTCCCATCGAATTCTTGAACTGGTGACCGGAGCGGTTAAGAATGGGCACGCCGATGACCAGCTCTTCACGCTGTTGGGTACGGGAGAAGTAGGCATAGAGAATGACGAGAAGGATCTGAAACTGGGATACCCCGAGATCGGCACCTAGCACCGCTAGCTGATCCAGCAGAGGCGTTCCGTCGAACTGAAACTGCGTTTCCATGTGATCCTGGATCCATTGTTCCAACCACGCCTCCCGGTCCCGCATCGACGCCACATCGGTGAATGGCACGGACAGATGCATGGACTCGGCAAAGTACTGCAGCGGGATTCCTTCCTCGTCCACCTCCTCCAATATGCACATCCGCAAGACTTCGCATTGGTCGACCAATTCTTGCACCGCACGTTGCAAGCATCCGACATCGATATCGCCAGTGATCTCAAAGTAACCACCGATGGTGGAAGACACCGACTGCCCGAGCATCATTTGCTCCAACCAAATCTCTCTCTGGGGACTGCTCAGCGGAAAGGCTTGTCCATCGGTTGTTCGCATCGCATATTCCTTAGATGGTGGGTACAGTTCATCCTCGACGCTTCACACATGAGTAGTGCGGCGACTGAATAACCTGACAAATTGATGGCGAAGAGATGCGACGCGGATGTCTTGAATTGCGGCCCGCCCACTGGATTGGGACATGCCTTCCCCCAGGATCCACATCCGGCATGACTCATCTCATTATTGTTTTAATTTTATAATTTAATTTTTATCTGACGGCACATGCGATACCGTCAGAGCCCCGAGCTTGATAGTGGCGTGGTCGAACATGGGTTCTGCGTCGGATGTCGCGAGTGTCGGCAGCGCCATTGATAGCACATCCATTACAAGAAACATCGCGCGTTTTCCCGGCGCCGATGTCTCTTTTTTTTATCGAATTCCAACTCCCGCCCCATCGCCATCAATCAGAACGATTCGCATCTGGATTTCCGCGGTTGCGGCGCAGATGTAGGCATAGATGACAGAATGTTCATCGCACTTTTCGGAATTACCGATCACAGGACAGCCCACGATCTCGTGGATAACCATAATCGACGTATTCTTATCAATAATGTCTAGTAAAATTTTATTCCGATAAGAAAGACGTGTACGCGCCGTGCCACATGTCGCCCGAGGCGACCTTGCGCAAAACCTGAGCTCCGTCGGCCAACGGTTTCGGTAGAGCGAACGCCAATGTGATAACAGGATTGCGCACAGGACGCATGGTCCGGTGGTAATCCCCCCGCCCATTAGCAGACGCCAGAAGTGGAATTTTCTCGTACCCTTTCCCGAGGAGGTTCCATGAAGAAGTCCCGCTTTACCGACAGCCAGATCATCGCCGTGCNGAGTTGAACCTGCGGATCAAGCCGAAGAAGCGGCTGGTGCGTGAGCGGCCCGAGCCTCTGGCGGTGCCGGAGGCCATCAACCAGGTCTGGTCGATGGACTTCATGCACGACCAGTTGGCCGACGGCCGCAGCTTCCGGCTGTTCAATGTGCTCGACGACTTCAATCGCGAGGGGCTGGGGATCGAGGTGGATCTGTCGCTGCCGTCAGCCCGGGTGATCCGGTCGCTGGAGCAGATCATCGAGTGGCGCGGCAAGCCCGCTGTGATCCGCTGCGACAACGGCCCTGAATACATCAGTGGCGCGTTGCTGTCCTGGGCGCAGCGGCATGGCATCCGGGTCGAGCACATCCAGCCGGGCAAGCCACAGCAGAACGCCTACGTTGAACGCTACAACCGCACCATCCGCTACGCCTGGCTCGCCCGAACCCTGTTCGACACCATCGACCAAGTGCAGGACAAAGCCACCCGCTGGCTATGGACGTACAACCACGAGCGCCCGAATATGGCGCTCGGCGGCATCACACCAGCGATGAAGTTGGCGATGGCCGCTTAGCTCCACTTCTGGCGACCGCTAGAAGTGGGGGGATTACCACCCCACCTCCGTATTGCTGCTCAGAAACACTGATGGCATTCTGACCGCCAAGCCTTTCTTAGAGAAAAATCTCGACGGTCAAGCGGCCAACTGGCAGCGCAAGTTCTATCAGCACAACCGGACAGAGGTCATCAACGCCCTGATGCACTCGTTTGTGCTGGTCCCCGAGGGGCGTTCAGATCATCTGTTACTGCAGACGGTGCTCAAGCCGCTGATGCTTAGACAGGGCTGGGCCGGCGAGCATGCCCACTCCTTCGGCCTGGAAGTCGGCCTTGTTCCTACCGAGGATGCCAAGGTCGTAGAGACTTGGACCGATCTTCAGCGAGTGCACCCACGCGTTTGCTGCCTAGTGGATGGCGATGCAGAGGGTCTGCGATACACCGCGGAACTAACAAAAGCGGGTGCCCCTATTGGTTCGATCATCAGGTGGCCTGCAGGTCACATGCTCGAGGACCTCTTGGCCTGGATTTTCTCTGCTGACCCAACTTCGATTGCCATAGTTGCACGAGAGGTTCCAGCGTTGCGCGACGCTGGCGTGCCAGAGATGGTCGCCTATGCAAAGACGAAGAAGTGCGACCTTGTGCTCTACGAAACCCTTGCTGAGGCCATCGTCGACAACGAGGCATGCAGAAGCCGGGCGTCTGAACTGTTTGAAGGGATAGCCATGGCCTGCTCTGATAAGGAGAGCGCTCACTTTGCACTGAGGGAGAGCGCCTGGGTATTCCAGCCATGACTGTCACCGTCTTTTCAGGTGGTGCGGGAAGCGGAAAGACATACCAACTGATGCAAAAGCTTGCAGGGGTCATCGCACAAGAGCCGATGACCGAAGGTTGCAAGGTATTGGCACTCACCTTCATGCACGGCTCCCGCCGTCGCCTGGATGACCGACTCGCGAGTGTTCCGGGCTTGGCACGCCGCTACGACTGCATCACGTTGGACAGCTTCGCTGCCCGGATTGTTCGTCGCTGGCAGTCGCTGGCTACCCATGAGCGATACGGCAAGCCGCGCGAATCGGACTACGACGAGACCTGTCGGGTGGCGGCAGCCCTACTCGCCCACCGCGAGGTAGTGCTCTGGGTGAAGGCGTCCCGACGTCCCCCCAAGTTTGAGTAGCGCCTTAGTTTGGAGTCCAATTCCCTACCCCGAGGAGATTGGACGTGAAGAAGCGTTTTTCCGAAGAACAGATCATTGGCTTCCTTCGCGAA
>NZ_CM002139.1:1996177-1998337 GCF_000454545.1 Xanthomonas cassavae CFBP 4642 | reverse complement strand
CCGCCCCAAGAAAGCAATCGGCGGAATGACGCCGACGGCCTATGCCCAGCACCTGGCCAACAGCGATATCATCAACCCCGGACTCTAAACCCGACTGCTACTCAGGATGGGGGGACGTCGGTCCTACCCTACCTTGATCATTGACGAAGCTCAGGACCTATCGGCAAACCGGCTTGATGTCGTGCGCCATCTTGCAACGGAGTTAACGACACTCATCGCTGCAGATGAGTTCCAGTGCCTGGATCCTGCCCTTCGCTCCAATCCGGCTTGGGAATGGCTCCAACTCCAGGAGGACCACGTAAGGCTGGAGCGGACAATGCGGACCGATGTGGGTTCTTTGCTGAATGCCGCCGCAGCTCTCAGGTCTGGACTGGAACTGCCGATTGGTCCCGGATTCTCGTTCCGAGCAACGGCCAATGCCCCGCTGGCCGCTACGTTTTTGAGCAATCAAATCGGATGGAAGGTGAGGGGAAAGACCTTGGCGGTGATATCCCCTGTAGTGAAGACCTTCGCCGAAGGCGTTGTGGAAGTTTCCGCCACTAGAGCCACGAAGCATGGCAATGGTCCGTATCGCATCGGCTGGGAACACGCCGAGGCAAAAGTCGTGGAAGCACTTTTAGCGCGGATAGTTGTGCCTGCCATGACCACGCCTGCTGACGCCCTGGACGCGGTGAGAGTCCTAGGAGACCCTGCCCTTTATGGTGAAGTTTTCAAGTGGGTAGACCGTCTAGTTCGAACCAGGCGTGAGGTGGCCATCTCTCGACAGATGCTTTCAGACACCATCAAACAGATTTTCGCTAACCGTACGAGGTTTCAGCGCTCTTCGGATTTCGGCTACAAGGCCATGTCCGTGCACAGAGCAAAGAACAGGGAGTTTGACCACGTTGTCGTTCTTTGGCCTGCGGCAACGTCAGGAGATAACGAACAGAAGCGGCGGCTGCTCTACAACGCAGTGACGCGCGCGAAGGAGGAGTGCATCGTCCTTGTTCAGGCGAAGAACAACCTCGATGCACCACCCTTCAAACAGTAACCTGATTAGCCCCGACTCTCAGCCATGAAAATTGCTCGCTGCACGTAAAACCGGCTCTGGGCATGGTGTGGATTGCATCATGGCCGTGGCAAGTCGTGGCAGNNAAAACCGGCTCTGGGCATGGTGTGGATTGCATCATGGCCGTGGCAAGTCGTGGCAGCATCTCGCGCAAGCGGAATCGACGATTAAAACGATAGGCCGCTTCTCCCAGGTAACGCCTTGCGTATTTGCCTTGCGCGATGGCGTGATACACGCCACTGATGGCGCGTTTGAGATTGCCCAGCACCACGTTGAGCCAACGTGCACCGGCCGTTTCGGTCGCGGCACGACCACCGCCAGTGTCCAGCGTGGTGTGCGCGTGGCCGGCGTCTTCTAGCCGGCGGAAGCAGGCCAGCCCATCGGTGTAGACCTCGCATTCGGGCGCCAAGCGACGGGCAATCCAGTCCTGCAGCGAGGTGTTGTCGAAGCTGCGCACCGGCTCGATCACCACAAAGCGCGGCGCGGTGAAGGTGGCATCGGTCTGCACCGCAATCAGGAACGCTTGTTTGTTCTCCGATCCGCGTCCGGCCTTGCCACCGTTACGCTCGCCGCCGAGATAGGCATCGTCGATCTGCACGAAACCCGCCAGTTTCCGCATGGATTCGCGCTCGGCCATAACCTGCATGATCTTGTGTTTCATCCGCCAGGCCGTCTTGTAGTTGACGCCCAGATGCCGCATCAACTCCAGCGCGGCCATGTTGGTTTTGGTCGAGGTCAGCAGGTGCAACGCCAGCATCCAGGTGCGCAGCGGCAGCTTGGTGCCTTCGAACATCGTGCCTGCAATCAGGCTGGTCTGATGCCGGCACGCGCTGCATTGGTAGTAGATCGCAGCACCCCGCTTGAAACGCGAGCGCACGCGTCCGGCACAAACAGGGCAACGAAAGCCTTGCGGCCAGCGCCACTTGTAAAGCGCGCGATAGCACTTGGCTTCGGTGCCGTAGGACGCGAAGAACTCAGGCATCGACAATCCCGCTTGGAACTGCACGGCATTGATACTCATCACGCCACCTCGTTGGCTTCAGGTGACAGCAGCATCCACCCAGCGCGGCGCAGATCCTGCGACAGGCGGCTGATGGTCAGGGCTAATCAGG
>NZ_CM002139.1:1963092-1996077 GCF_000454545.1 Xanthomonas cassavae CFBP 4642 | reverse complement strand
CTCATCACGCCACCTCGTTGGCTTCAGGTGACAGCAGCATCCACCCAGCGCGGCGCAGATCCTGCGACAGGCGGCTGATGGTCAGGGCTAATCAGGAACAGTAATGACACCCCTTCTTCACCATTGCCGCGAAGGCGACGGCCCTCATCTTATCCCATGCCGCGAGAATCATTTACCCATCAAGACCTACGAGGCAATCCGGCTATATCTCGACTCACCTGCTAGTTGAGCAAGCCCGACGGCGGAATATGTGAGGCGTCTTTCGCAGTCGTTAAGTCGATCAACCAGGGATCTGAACGAGGAACAGGGTTGAGGCATCTACACCTTCAGCGGTGAATAGCTCTGGCGTCTGGTCTTCCGGAATCCCTTCCAACAGCAGAGCAGCCCTCGCCTGTTGGAACGCTTTTGCAACGGAATGCCCGAATCCTATCGCGGAATAAAATTGAGCAGCAAACACGCGGGCAGCTGTGTCACCGATGGAAGCATTCATTCCGATGGCACATGGCACGTGTTCCACGATCGCCTCAGCCTGTCCGTGGGAAAAGCATGTGTTGAAGAACACAAGCTGGAGGTCGCCAGACGCCGCCATCATTGTCTGGACGATGGCTTCCTTACTGACCAGCTTGGTCCGGCCAATGCTGTCTTGGAACAAGATGTCGTCTTCTGACCCATGACCGCTGAAGTGCACAACGCCCGGCTTGCATTCGTTGATGGCCTGAAGCACGTCCAACGGCTGGACCGCCCACCTAGACTCCAACCTCACAACATCACGGTGCTCGGACTTCCGCACCATTTCATGGATGGATCTGGCTTCATCGTCCAGCCGAAGCTGGGCTTGGTCCAACGGGTTAGATGCAAGAAACAAGACCGTCAACTGCTCGGGTAGCTCCTGAAGCCGCTGCAACGTAGCGGCAGTTTTCCGATGGAGCTGATCGTGCCGGCTCAGGCGCCCCTGGACCCGGCTAAGCTCTGCAACCTGAGAAGCATGCTCGCGCTTTTGCTGATCAATCCGTTTTTTGTCTTCCTGGGACTGAGCCGCGACTAGCTGGCGACTCGCTTCCCCCAGCCGAACATACTCACTGGCAAGCTTAGTCTCAAGATCCGCAATTTTCTTTTGGATGGAAACCGCATTTGCCTCATAACGCTGCGCCTCACGCAGCTTGGATTGCTGCGACGATGCCGACTTGATGCGGCCCGCAACGGCTGAGGCATCAAGGGCCCTCTTACGCTCGGTGACTGCCTTTGCTTCTTGGCGTGACTTCTCGGTTTGAAGCCGGACGATTACCTTCTGGTGCCCCTCCACAACACGGCGCCGCTGATCGACAGACATTATCCACTCCTTAGCTTGATAAGGCTTGTGTCTAAATTGGACTTCGCGATCCCATTCCTAGGCGACGCTACCAATCAGATCTTGGCATCCATTCGTATCAGCAGATGAGATTTCCGGAATCCCATCTACCGCTCGACCGACCCCGCCATCTCACGCAGGCGCTCCAGCGCCTCTTTCTGCTTGGCGACAGGCAACCGAGACACGATCAAGATGATGTCAGCCAGCACGTCGGACGTGGCGTGGAAATAAGCGACCGGAAGATTCAACGCCTTCGCTAGTGCCTCAGCCGTCGCAGGATCCGGGTCATGTTGCCCCGTCTCGTAACGGCTCACCCGCGTGGCTCCGGACACCGAGTCCACCATCCCAATGCGCTCCGCCAACTCGGCTTGTGTCCAGCCCATGACCATCCGCGCATGGCGCAGACGCGTGCCATAGACCGTGGCCGGTGTCTTGGGTTTGGGCATCGAGAAGATTGCACGAAAGCTGAATTCCCTCAGTGTGCCGCTTGGAAGCGGGCTACTCATCTGCGATTATCGTAAATGCTGCCAAACCGGCGGTCTACAGGGGCTTTTCGCATGAAGCACACAGGACAGGGAGCGTTAGCTGCGCTCCTGGCGTTGACGCTTGTTTCGACTTTCACCGCCTACGCCCAGGACACCCAAGAACAGAAGCCCGGCTTCTTCCGCCAGCTCGGAAAAAGCCTGGCCGACTCGGGCAAGCAGATGGTGGGCATCAAGCCGAACGCTGGCACCAAGGCCGGCAGCCAGGGGACAGGCTCGATCTACACCCCTATCAATGGCGCCGGGAAGCTGCCGAACCTCTTCAAGGGCGACAACCACCAGCAGGCCCAGCTCGGGAAGTTGGACTGGCCCCGGGTGGCGCTGACCTTTACCGACTGGGGCGCCTCGCTGCCCTGCTGGACGGTCGAAGCTCGCATCTGGACCAGTCCGACCGCGTCGAGCGTTGAGACCTTCCGCACTTGCTTCGATGCCCCGCTGACCGAGACCGATGACTTGGGCGAGACCGCGGAGCTCAACACCTCCGCTCTGTGGAAAGGCAGGGATACCCTCAATGGCGTCCGCGTGCCTTCCAGCAAGCCCAACACAGGCGCACAGCGGTCAACGGGGCCCAACCCTCCGGCCCAGCCCTTTGTCGTCAACGTAAGCCGGCCAGGGGTTGCTGACCGCGCCGTGGACGTGTCGCTGCGCGTGGCGTGGGTGGCCGGCTTCATCCAGACAGCTGACCTGCACCCCGGCCCCTCCGGAATGCTGACCCCGTTCAAAGACAGCCGCATGTGGATAGCCGGGTTCCAGGCTGACGGAAACCGCGACAAGTAAGCACCCACTCCCATTCCTACTCACTGAGCAAAGGAACGACATGAAAAACGCATGGATTGGCTTGACCGCATTGACCATGGCCCTGGGCCTGACCGCCTGCGGCGGCAAGCCCTCATCTGCCAACGCCAAGGAGGCCTTCGTGCGGCTGCTGAAGGACAGCGGCGCCGGCCAAGTGACCGACGTCCAAAACTTCGAACTGACTGGATGCATGGAAGCGGAAGGCGCCGATGGCTATCGGTGCGACACGCGCGGCCAGGCCGTGCTCAACATCGAGGGCCGGCAGGTGCCGATTCCCGTGAGCAAGAACCTGCGCTACGCCAAGAGCGACGGCACCTGGAGGGCCTACGCTAAATGAGCGCGCCTCCTCTGCTTGACCCGCCGTTGCACGCCCGGCGCAAGCTCATGACACCACGGGACCGGTTCTTTTGGTGGTATTCGGGAGCATTGCTTCTCCTGGGACCTTTTGGGTTCGTCGCTGGGCCAGTCATGGCCCAACGCGGAAACCGGAAGGTGGCTCGCCTCTACCCGGCAGAGGCCCGCGTGGCCCAAGCGCGGGACAAAGGTTTCGCCTGGTGGCAGTGGTGGGTCATGACACTGCTGACCCTAATGGGCGCTGCCGGGGCCTTCGCCGTGCTGAGCGGGCTGCCGATTTTCCTGTTCGTAATGTATGCGCAGCTGACCCAAGCCTAAAAATCCAGAGGCCATGTAACAAGAATGCCCCCGCGCTGGGGGCATTCTTTCACTCATGAGTCCATGGAGCCTAAAATAACTCTTACTCCAGCTTGAGAGAACGCGATACCGGAGCCGCGCTATCATTTTCGATCGTGTCGCCGCCCGAATCTTTACCAGAGAGCCACACCGAAATAGCCTTCTTGATGGATTTCTGCTTCAGCGTTGGGCCATCAAACTTAACGGAACGCCGCAGTGCAGCTGGCTTCAATGAGCCGGCTTCACGGACAAATAAGTTTCGACCAGGCTTTTTCACTTCCATAGCTGCGTCCTCATAGCGGCTTGCAACATATCGTCAAGTTGAGGAAACCGTCCGACCAGCTCCTCTAGCACTTTGACCAAGTCAGCCACTTTATCTTGGTCACTCAAGTCATTGGCTACCATACTACATCCAACCTGGTCAAGCGTCAAGGTCTGCGACTCAATGAGCAACACTGGACAGCCAGAGCCTGGTGAAGGTGAAATTGTCGATGGTAGTTCCAACTCTAGCGCAACCAACCACTTACTTCCGAGAGCCAACCACCCCTGTTCACCGGACGACCCGTCCTCAAAAGAGGGGTAAGCAGGTGGATCTCCGGCTAAAATAGCGTGGCGCTCAAAAGGATTCAATCGATCCACAAGTTCCTCGCCAAAAAAACCAAGCGTAAATCGCGGCCAGAGCAATGAGGGATGTTCAGGTCTTCGCAGGGCAATCGTGAAGAGCAGATCATGATCTTCGACGAACCGAGCCTTATCATTTCTTTCGTTCAGATTTTCCACAATACCCAAACGCAGAGATGTCATTAGGTCAATAACCAAACTCTCTGACACTGATGCCATTAGCTCTGCAGCACAAGCCTGCTTGGCTTGTTCGACCTCATCCACATATTCAGAAATAGGTAAATCGAAGTCTAGCAAGTCAAGCCCAGTTGGAACTGGGATCATCATGAGCCCAGGGATGCCTCTCTTGTGAATACTCGAAGGGCCGGACAGAATCGCCTCAATCATGCCCGACAACCACGTTCCAGCGCTCGTTGAGCCCTTCTTCGATCTTCGCACGAGGGAAAATCCGACAGTCCATGCCTCTGGAGATAAGGCCCTGTCCTCATCGAAAGGCCATAATGGAAGGTTGGAAAGAACCCCGCCGTCAACAAAGCGCTGAATCCCGCGCCCTTCGATATCAATCTCGTAAGGAGCGAAAATGACAGGGAGACAGATAGAAGCGCACACTGCATCCGCCACGATAACATTAGGGGTAGTCCAATACGAAAAAACCTCAACATCTCTTGTAGAAACATTTGTTGAGACAATTTTCAGAGTCTTACAACCACACCTTTTAATATCCGCAAATGTTACCCAGCGCCCTTCATCTTGAAAATTATCCTTGACGGCACTAAAAATTGCGTCATTTATGACCTCCCTAACAACGGTCAAAGATGCCAATCCCTTTTGGAGACTTCGAATTTTTCGCACCAAACCCACGGCAACAACAGCCGGAATGACGAGAAGAAGGACAGAAACCCAAGCAGAAAAAGCAAACCCAAGAGATAGGCATGCAACGAGTGAAGCCAAAATATCAATATACAACTTTATCGATATAAATCTTACCCACGCCGAGTTATTTTTCAGAAAATCCAGAAGCTCTTTTGCCTTTTTTATCTTGGACCAGCCATCCTCGGTGAACAGAGCGGTCGCGGTTTTGTATCGCCCTTCACAAACCACATCTAAGAGGTGACTACCAGTTCTTTCTTTCGATACTTTGTCAATCTCGCACCCAAAAATATCATCAGCGCGATATCCCGTAGCCACCAACGCAGCGATGATAGCGCCCGCCGACGTCCCCGCAACGGCGGATATCTCATGAGGAATACCACCACTCTTAGAGACCGCAGAGATCCACTCCTCCAGAGCTCTAAGCCCGCCAACATGAGCCACGCCTTTAGCGCCGCCCCCCTGAAATGAAACATAAATTTTTTGAGTCACACTCATGCTTTATTTTCAGTTGGCCGCATAAGATTGCGGTGGTGACAAATGACTATTGCATAAAGCAATTAACGATATTCATATTTGATACTGAAGCTAAAGTAATTTACTCACTTGGTCGCCTCAGAAAATCTCTTCACACTTCAAAAAACCTCAGCGCTTCTATGCCCGAAGAGTGAATACCCAAGCCGTAATACTTCTCTGATACTTTAAAATCTCTACAATAGGTTGAGTGATGCTCGTCCCCGAGTTCGTGGCCAACGATCTGGGCCCGGAGTTCAGACACCACGCCAGCCCCCTGGAGCTCCTGGATAAAGGTCTTCCGGAGCGAATGGAATCCGCGCTTCGCTGGCTCCCAGCCCTTCCCCACCTCCGCCAAGTGTCGACTGAAGGCCTTGGTGATCCAGTTGCCCTGCCCGTTCACGGCGGTGGCTTTGGCCGCTGGGAACAACCTCGTTTCACCGGCCTTGCGCTTATCGTCCACCCATTTCATAAAGCCCATCTTGAGCAGCTCAGGATGGAGGGGCACCGTCCTAAGGCTCACTTCGGTTTTTACCTTCTGGTGCTCGCCTTCGTCTGAGATGCGGATGCACGGGATGCCGTCCTCTTCGAACACGTCTCGGATCAGCAACTGGCCGACCTCTGACGCCCGAGCCCCGGTGTAGAGGCCAAGCAGCGAGGCCCAGCAAGCCGACTCTGACAGCTTGGCGAGCGCCTCAGGCGCAAACAGGGCATGGATCTGCGCCCTGTCATAGGCTTTGAACCCCAGCTTCTTGCGGGCCCGCTTCTCACGCTGGGAATAACTGACATGGCCGGAGGCAGGATTGTCGCCCTTCGGGTAGTGGCCCGACGCCATGGCCCACTCAAAAAAGCCTCCCCGCCCACCGATATACGACTGCTTGTTCGTGAGGGTCGGGGTCGAAGCGCCCTTGTCACGCATGTCTTGATACCAACGAGCCAGATCGGACCTGGTTATGGCATGGACCTTGGCCTTCTCGCCGAGGAAGCTCACCAGAGCCTCAATGGCGGTCTTTTTAATGGTGTAGGTCGTGGGCAACGTTGAGCCCTTGAGAGTCGCCAGAAATGCGTCCCGGGCCTTGCCCAGCGTCATCGTTTCGATGGCCGGCGCGGAGCCATGGCGAACCGGGGTCACCGGATGCGACGCTCCGAATGTGGCGTAAGCGGCCACTGGGAGACGCGGTTGGGCGGTCGCCGCACCCCTGGCTTCCAGCTCCATCAACTGCCGATACAACTTCAGGTCTTTTGGACTGTCGATCTGCCACTGCTCGGTCACCGTCCCATCCGGGCGGCGGGTGCGGTTGAGCGTCAGTTCCTGGAGGTTCTCGGCGCTCGTCAGTCGAGCAATAAGCAGGTCAGCGTCCGATTTGCTAAGCGTGGCCACGCGTTGATCCTTCAACTGTGCGAAGAGCCGAGCATAGCCCGCCCCAAGCACCACTGCACGCACATGCGCTTGCGCCAAGTCCTTCGTTTGCAAGGTGCGTTTGATAAGCCGGCAGCCCATCACGGTTTGCAAATCGACGGGAACACGTTGGACAAACGACCAACGACCGGTCGGAGAACGGCTCAGGTGATGAGGGATGCGCATGAGAGTGTTTCCTCCGCATGCTTCCTGCCTTCCAATCCAACCAAGTCAGATTTTTATATTAAAAATCAATGACTTAGAAGTGACTGGCGGAGAGAGTGGGATTCGAACCCACGGAAGGTTTGACCCTTCGCCGGTTTTCAAGACCGGTGCCTTAAACCGCTCGGCCATCTCTCCGATGCTGCTGCGCATGACCGCCGAAGGCATCGGTTGTCACGCTAGCGACCCGCGTTGCGCAGGTGATGCCTGATGGTCGCCGCACGGGCATCTTGTGCAGCCACCACTCCCAGGAGTGCTCCCGGGCGCGCATTCTCGCATGCCCGGGCGCGTTTTGCTTGGTGGCACCACTCGCATGTGGCTGGTGCAGCGTAGTGCGGCGCTACTCGTGACCGGCCGCGACACCTGGTGATCGACGGGATGCACCTGAAGCATGGATGCATGCCTGCCGAACGTCTGAAGCGAACTGACTGCCGAGCAGCTCGCTGGCTGCCAAACAACCGGGCAGCCAGCGCAGCAGCCAAACACAGCCCTCAGCCGGCTTGGACAACGACTGCTCAGCCTGCCTCGGCCACCGCCAGGCGCGGCGCAGTGCCGGCGGCACGCTTGAGCTTTTCCGCCAGTTCGGCGCAGTTGCCGCCGCAGTCCAGGCGCGAGCGTTCGATCTCCTGCGGCAGGTGTTCGGCCAGGAAGTCGATGAACACCCGCACGGCCGGCAGCAGGCCGCGACGCGAGGCGAACACGGCATGGCAGATGCCTTGCGGCAGCGACCAGTGCGGCAGCACCACTTCCAGTTCGCCGCTGCGCACCGCTTCGGCGCAGACGGTTTCCGGCAACATGGTGATGCCGAAGCCATCGCGCGCCATCGATTGCAGCAGCGGGAAATCGAATCCGGCCAGGCGCGGCTGCAGGTCCACGCGGCGCATTTCGCCGTTGGGGCCGTGCAGTTCCCAGCGCTGATGGGCTTCGTCTTCGCTGGTGCTCATGGTGGTGTGGTTGGCCAGTTCGCTCGGGTCTTTCGGGCGGCCGGCGCGGTCCAGGTACTTGGGGCTGGCCACCAGCAGTTCCTGCACCTGGCCGAAGCTGCGCATCACCAGGCTGCCGTCGTCGTCCAGGCGCGACCGTACCCGCAGGGCGATGTCGTAGCCTTCGTTGATGACGTCCACGCGGCGGTTGCTGATGTTGAGCTGCAGCCGCACCTTGGGGTACCTGGCCAGGAATTCCGGCAGCAGCTTGGGCAACTGGATCTGCGCGAGCGAGACAGGAACGCTCACACGTACAAGACCGCGCGGCTCGGCACTGAGACGATCCACCACTTCGCGCGCGGCCTGGGCCTCGGCGAGCATGGTCTGGGCATGGCGGTGCACGCTGGTGCCCACATCGGTGACCGCGAAACGGCGCGTGGAGCGCTGCAGCAGGCGCACGCCCAGGTCGGTTTCGAGCTGGCTGATGCGCCGGCTCAGGCGCGATTTGGGGATGCCGAGCGCGCGCTCGGCTGCGGCGAAGCCGCCGTGGTCCACCACCATCGCGAAGTAGTACAGGTCATTCAGGTCGTGCATGGCGCAGGCATCCATGGATAGAACGATAAGTGATATTTAATCAACTTTATCCCAACAGAGCAACGACCTAGGCTGCATCCCTCCACGGGGCTGCCGCATGCCGTCCGGTCCTTGCCATCACGCTGCTCCATCTCGATTCCAGGCCCTGGGTGCCAAATCCATCAGCCGCGAACTCAGTGCTGCCGTGGTGGCGCAGCAGCGCCTGCTTCACCCGGACCTGCAGGTGAACTACCGCGACCTGGACCAGGACCCGATCCCCCATCTCACCCGGCCAGTCGCTGGGGCAGGCCCCTGCGGACGAGGCGGCCGCCGCCGAGCAGGTGATGCAGCAGTTTCCGGATGCCGACGTCATCGTGATCGGTGCGCCGATGTACAACTTCAGCATTCCCTCCACGCTGAAGGCGTGGATCGACCGGATCGCGGTGGCCGGGCGCACGTTCCGCTATACCGCCACGGGGCCGGAGGACTTGGCCGGCGGCAAGCGCATCATCATCGCCAGCGCGCGTGGTGGCATCTACCCCGAGACGAGCAACGATTTCCAGGAACCGTACCTGCGGCAGGTGTTCGGCTTTCTGGGCATCGACGAGGTGAGCGTTGTGCGTGCGAAAGGCGTTGCCTGTTCGCCGCAGCATCGCAGCGATGCGCTTGCCCAGGCCCTGGCATCGCTACAGCAGCCGGAAGAAGTGACGGCGTAGAGTGGGTAGCAAGACGACTGCGCAACCGCCAAGCGGGCGTGGCCAGTGTTCGGAATCGGCATGAACTACGCGCAGATTCCGGTGCTGGACGCACCGTCCGCATTCGTCTGACGATTGCTCGACAGGCGGTGTTAGCCGCTCTTGAGCGCGCAGTTTTACAGCATTCGTCGCAGCACATCGCGTAATGCGGGATGTGCATGGCTTGTGTCCGCGCCTCCGCTGCCAGCGTATCTACGCATCCCGCTGCGGGCACGAGAGATCCTGGTTGGCGCTTGCACCAACACCTCTGATCGCGCGCGCGTGCATCGCAAAGCAGACAAACGGGGGCCTTTGCAGGCCCCTGTTTGTCTGCCGTTCTGGATGCTGCTGGTGGTGGCGAGCTGCCGCCTGCTGCGCAGCAGCCAGTACCAACCGGGCTGCGGATCGGCCATGCGTAACGGCATCGCCGCCACGCAGACCCGTTGCCGCGCAACGGAGCCGGTGCGTGACGCACCAGCCCTGATGCGAGTGGCGTCAACCGATTTTTTCCAGCCCGCCCATGTAGGGACGCAGCACCTGCGGCACATCGATCGAGCCATCGGCGTTCTGGTAGTTCTCCATCACCGCGATCATCGCGCGGCCCACCGCCGTGCCCGAGCCGTTGAGGGTATGCAGCAGTTCCGGCTTGCCGCTGGCCGGGTTGCGCCAGCGCGCCTGCATGCGCCGGGCCTGGAAATCGCCGCAGTTGGAGCACGAGGAAATTTCGCGATAGGTATTCTGCGACGGCAGCCAGACTTCCAGGTCGTAGGTCTTGATCGCGGAAAACCCCATGTCGCCGGTGCACAGCAACACCTTGCGATACGGCAGGCCGAGCTGTTCCAGCACCACTTCGGCGCAGCGCGTCATGCGCTGGTGTTCGGCATCGCTGTCTTCCGGCGCGCAGGCGGTGACCAGCTCCACCTTCTCGAACTGGTGCTGGCGAATCATGCCGCGGGTATCGCGGCCACCGCTGCCGGCTTCCGCGCGAAAGCACATCGAATGCGCAGTCATGCGCAGCGGCAGGCGCTCGGCATCGATGATCTCGTCGCGCACGATATTGGTCAGCGGCACTTCGGAGGTAGGGATCAGATAACGCCGCGATTCGCCCACCTCGGTCTGGAACAGATCCTCTTCGAACTTGGGCAACTGCCCGGTGCCGCGCATCGAATCGGCGTTGACCAGCAGCGGCACATTGGTTTCTTCGTAGCCGTGCGCGCCGACGTGCAGGTCGAGCATGAATTGCGCCAGCGCGCGGTGCAGGCGCGCGATCGGCCCGCGCAACACGGTGAAGCGTGCGCCCGAGAGCTTGGCGGCGGTTTCGCCATCCAGCCAGCCGTGCGGTGCGCCGAGTTCCACATGGTCCTTGACCGCAAAGTCGAAGGTGCGCGGGGTGCCCCAGCGCGACTGCTCCACGTTGTCGGCCTCGTCCTTGCCGTGCGGGACATCGTCGGCCGGCAGGTTGGGCAGGCCCAGCGCGATGATCTCCAGCTTGCCGCGAATGCTGTCCAGGGCCTCTTCCGACGCCTTGAGCTCGTCGCCGAAACCGGCCACCTGCGCCATCAGCGCGGCAACATCTTCGCCCTTGGCCTTGGCCTGCCCGATCGCCTTGGATTTGGAATTACGCAGACTCTGCAACTCCTGCGTGCGCACCTGGATACGCTTGCGCTCGCTCTCCAGCGACTCCAGTTCCGCGGTGTCCAGGGAGAAACCGCGCGTGCTGCGCAGGCGCTCGGCAAGGTCGGCGGGATGTTGGCGAAGCAGGGCCGGATCTAGCATCGGAAGTCTGTGTGTCGGTGGGAGCCTGGGATTATCGCCTGTTCCGCCACCTGCTGCGATCGATTCACCGGGGCTATGCCAGAATTGCGGCGATCCTTCAGGTGAGTCCTATGCCCGCGCCCCGCCCTGCGTCCGATCGCCAGATCGTCCTGCGTCTGCCCCGCCACACCCTGAAAATTGCCGGCGTTGCCTTCGGCGCCGGCCTGCTGCTGTTCCTGCTGGTCTGGGCCACCGGCCGCAAGGACGACTTCTACAAGCCCTCGCCCACCCAGCCGAGCGCCAACGCGACCGCCACGGACGACACGCTGCAGCCGCTGCCTGCACCACTGCCTGCACCACTGCCGGCGCAGGACGGCGCCAGCGACATGCCGCAGGCCAAGCCGCAGGAAGACACCCCCACCCTGGTGGAAACCGCGCCAACGCCCCCGCCAGCATCAGCTCCCCTGCCTGAAGACGCTGCTCCCGGAGCGCCGGGCACGGCAACGCCTTCTGCACCAGTGGCAGGCGGCAACCGCCCGGCTCCGATGCAGGGCCAGATGCCGCCGCCGCGCTATCCCCCAGCGGCCTTGCGCCGCGGCGACGCTGGCGACGTGGTGGTGCGCGTGGATGTGGACGCGGCCGGCAATCCGGGCGGAGTTACCCTTGTGCAGCGCAGCGGCTCGCGCGACCTGGACCGCGCGGCGATGGAGGCCGTGCGGCACTGGCGCTTCCATCCGGCGCAGAACAACGGCCAGCCGGTGGCCGGCAGCCTGGACATCCCCTTCGAGTTCAAGCCGGCGCAGTAAGCCGGGCTAACAGCACGCACCTTGCACTTGCGGCGCCAGCCGTCGTCCGGCGCCGGCAATCGATAAAAGACTGTTAAATCGTGAACGTGGACGATCCACACGCGTCCCGCATCGCAGTCCGTTAGCGTCACTAAGCTGAATCACGACATAGCCTGGGTGTGGCAGATCGGCCCCGCCTTAGCTGCCCCTCAGGCAATGCCGACCAGACTGACCGGGTCATCCCACAGATGCGCCAGGAGGTCGGCTATGTCCTTCACCTCGAATCCTTCAACCCACAGCCCAGCCCTGCCGCGTGCTGCAGAGAGGCGCAGGCAGGACATAGAGAACGACGGCGCCTCGCCCTGGCTATGGGCGACCCTGGTTGCCGTGCTGGTGGTGATCCCGACCTGGTGGTGGGCGCGCCACAGCGACGAATCGTTCGCCACCGATACAACCCCTGCCCCGGCGGCCAGCCGGCAGATCCTGCCCAGCGCCGACGGCCCGCGCGCGATGACCATGGTGGCGCATCAGCCGATGCGTGCACCGGTCAGCAGCAAGGAGGCCATCCCGCTGCCCGGCAATGCCCTGCCCGCCTACCCGGCTGAACTGGCCCGTGCCGGCCTCGAAGGCAGCCGGACGGCGCGGCTGCAGCTGGATGTGCAAGGGCACGTGCGTGAAGTCACCATCGTCGAGCGCGACGGCAGCAGCGACCCCCGCCTGGACGCGGCGGTGGTGCGCAGCTTGCAGCAATGGCGCTTCGAGCCCGCCACACGCGACGGGCATGCTGTTGTCAGCACCGTGCAGGTGCCGCCGGTGGAGTTCAGCGCGCAGCGCTGAGGCCGAAGCCGGCGCCCTGCGCAAGGGTGTCGAAATCCGGGAACGAGGTGGCCACGTTCGCCACATCGTTGATCTGCACCTTGCCGGTAGACAGCTGCCCGGCGATGGCAAATGCCATCGCAATGCGATGGTCGCCATGACTTTCGATGACGCCGCTGGCGATGGCCCCGCCATGAATGGTGGCGCCATCGGGCGTTTCGTCCACCTGCACGCCCAGCGTGCGGAGTCCGGTCGCCATTGCCGCCAGGCGATCAGATTCCTTGACCCGTAGTTCGGCCGCGCCGGTAACCACGGTCTGACCGGAGGCTGCGGCCGCTGCCACGAAGAGCGCGGGAAATTCGTCGATCATGTCCGGCACCAGCGCTTCGGGAATCTGCGCGCCACGCAGCGGTGCATACCGCACGCGCAGGTCAGCCACCGGCTCGCCGCCATGTTCGGCATGGTTTTCCTCGCTGATGTCCGCGCCCATCAGGCGCAGCGCTGCCAGCAGCCCGGTGCGGCGTGGATTCAGGCCCACCGCACGCAACACCACGTCCGAGCCGGGAACGATGCTGGCGGCGACGATGAAGAATGCCGCCGACGAAAAATCTGCCGGCACCGCGATGTCGGTGGCACGCAGGCGCTGGCCGCCACGCAGGCGCGCCTTGCCCGGCGAAAAGTCGATCTGCACGCCAAATGCCGACAGCATGCGTTCGGTGTAATCGCGCGTGGGATGCGGCTCGCTCACCGAGGTTTCGCCCTGCGCATACAGACCAGCCAGCAGCACCGCCGACTTGACCTGGGCACTGGCCACCGGCGAGACGAAGTCGATGCCGTGCAATGCCTGCCCGCCCTGCACCTGCAACGGCGGCGTGCCATCGTCCTGCGTGTCGATCCTGGCGCCCATCTGCGCCAGCGGGCCGGTCACGCGCCGCATCGGTCGCTTGGACAGGGACTCGTCGCCCACCAGCACGCTGTCGAAGCGTTGCGCCGCCAGCAGGCCGGCCAGCAGCCGCATGCCGGTGCCCGCATTGCCGCAGTCCAGCGCCTCGCTCGGCGCCTGCAGCCCGTCTACACCCACGCCATGCACGATGCGCCGCGACGCCGATGGCGTTTCGATGCGCACGCCCAGCCTGGCAAAGATCGCCGCGGTAGAACGGGTATCTTCGCCTTCCAGAAAGCCGTCGATCTGCGACACGCCATCGGCGAGTGCGGCGAACATCACCGCCCGATGCGAGACCGACTTGTCGCCGGGAATGACCAGGGTGCCGCGCAAGGCGCTGCCCTGCTGCGCGATCCAGTGCTGGGTGCTGCTGCTCATGCGAATGATCCGAGTGCTGCGGCATCGCCGTACGGGGCGATGCGCTGGGTAAGAAATGGCGGCGCCGTCATCGCCGAGGCGGCGGCGCGCCGGTGGCGGCCTGGGTGGGGCCGGGCACGCCTGCTCAGGGAATGGCCACCGGATACGACCCCAGCACCTTGATCTGTGCCGAATGCGCTTCCAGCTCGGCCAGCGCCTGCTTCATCGCCTGGTCTTCCACATGGCCGACCAGATCGATGAAGAAGCCGTATTCCCACTTCGCCTGATGCGAGGGCCGCGATTCGATGCGATTCATGCTGATGCCATGGCGCGCGAACGGGCTGAGCACGTCGAACAATGCGCCCGGCTTGTCGTGGATGAACACCAGCACCGAGGTGCGGTCGTGCCCGGACGAAGGGAAGATCTGCCGGCCAATCACCAGGAAGCGCGTGGTGTTGTCGCCGTCGTCCTCGATCGACTTCATGATGACCTTCTTCAGGCCGTACACATGCGCGGCGCTCTCGCCGCCGATCGCTGCGGCATCTTCGGCATTACGTGCGCGGCGCGCGCCTTCGGCATTGCTGGACACCGCGATTTTTTCCACCTTGGGCAGGTGCGAGCGCAGCCAGCCGGCGGTCTGCGCGAACGATTGCGAATGCGCGTAGATGCGTTCGATGTCTTCCAGCCGGCCGTTGCGCGAGAGCAGGTACTGATGCACGCGCAGCTCGACTTCGCCGCAGATCTTGAGGTTGGAGGTCAGGAACATGTCCAGGGTGACCTGGATGGTGCCCTGGCCGGAATTTTCCACCGGCACCACACCGAAATCGGCATTGCCGGCTTCCACTTCCTGGAACACTTCTTCGATAGTCGCCATCGGCAAGCCCACCGCCGAGCGCCCGAAGTGCTTGAGCACCGCCTGCTGGCTGAAGGTGCCTTCCGGCCCCAGGTAACCGATCTTCAACGGCTCCTGCTGGGCAAGGCACGCGGACATGATTTCGCGGTAGACGTGCACCAGCACTTCATCGCTGAGCGGGCCTTCGTTGCGGTCCACTACCATGCGCAACACCTGCGCTTCGCGCTCGGGGCGGTAGTAGTCCACCGCTGCGGCCAGCTTGCCCTTGGCCTTGCCGACCTGATGGGCGAAGTTGGCACGCTCGGCGATCAGCGCCTGGATGGTGCGGTCGATCTCGTCGATCTTGGCGCGCACATCGGCCAGCACCGGTGCCGCGGTGACGGGCTTGCCGGCCGCCTTGACCTGTTTACCTGCCGGCTTGGCAACCGGCGCGCTCGCGGCGGCCTCCCCGGCGGCTTTTGCCGGTGTGCGCTTGCCGCTGGCGGCGGGCGTGGATTTGCTGGATCTGGGTGCCATCGCTGGGCGTTCCTCGAAAAGACGGCGCATGCGCCTGCGCGGCCTGCGCCGCGGATGGAAGTGGGCTCAGCCGTGACGCTGCTGGAAGTCGTGCATGAAGGTCACCAGCGCCTGCGCGCCGGCCACCGGCATGGCGTTGTAGAGCGAGGCGCGGATACCGCCCACCGCCTTGTGGCCCTTCAATGCAAGCAGGCCGGCGGCCTTGGATTCGCTGACGAATAGCGCATCCAGCTGCTCATCGGGCAGGAAGAACGGGATGTTCATGCGCGAGCGCACCGCCGGCTTGACCTGGTTGCGATAGAAGCCGCCGGAGCGATCGATGGCGCCGTACACCAACGCGGCTTTTTCCGCATTGCGCCGCGCAAATTCCTCCACCCCGCCCTGCTCCAGCATCCACTTCACGGTCAGCCCGAGCACATACCAGTTCCAGGTGGGCGGCGTGTTGAGCATCGAGTCGCGCGCCAGGTGCGAGGCGTAGTTGAAAATGTCCGCGCGCGGCTGGCCGGCGCGTTCCAACAAGTCGCGCCGCACGATCACCACCGAGATCCCGACCGGCCCCAGATTCTTCTGCGCGCCAGCATAGATCAGCCCGTAGCGCGAGATGTCCAGTGGCTCGGAGGCGATGGAGGAACTGAAGTCGGCGAACAGCGGCAGCGTCCCCACCGCCGGAATGTCGCGGAATTCGACGCCGTGGATGGTCTCGTTGGCGGTGATGTGCACATAGGCCGAATGCGGCGACAGGGTCCAGCTGGCCACCGGCGGGATGTCGATGAAGCCTTCGGCCTGCGCATCGGCGGCGATGCGCGCATCCACGTACGGCGCGGCCTGCTTGATCGCGGTCTTGCCCCAGTGCCCGCTGATCACGTAGTCGGCGGCCTGGCCCGGCGCGGCGAAGTTCAGCGGCAATAGTGCCTGGATGGTGGTGGCGCCACCGGCGGTAAACAGCACCGCGTAGTCGTCGGGAATCGACAACAAGGTGCGCACGTCGGCTTCGGCCGCGGCCGCCACCGCCATGAAATCCGCGCTGCGGTGGCTGATTTCCACAATCGAGGCGCCCACTCCATTCCACTCGACCATCTCCGCCTGCGCCTGGCGCAGGACCGATTCCGGCAATGTCGCAGGGCCGGCACTGAAATTGAACGCGCGAGTCATGGCACACCTTGTCGAGCTAGCCTTCTAGTATGCCGCAGCGCATCGGGCTTGGCAGCGGGCAAAAAAGTTGCAGCTGCATCCTTTTGACTGAGCGTGACGTAACGTGTGGTGCACCGGAGCGAACTTTTGTCCCGGTTGGTTACTCTCAACGCTGCAGCCACTGCCGGAGCCTGCCATGTCGTTTCGCGATGCCTTCAAACTGCCTGCCAGCCAGATCACCGATGAGTCCGTTTACCGCGAGCGGCGTCGGCTGCTGCAGCTGTTGGCATTGACCCCGGCAATCGGCGTGGCCAGTTGCGCCGAAGCCGACCCACCGCCGCCGCCCAAGACCGTGGTGACCCCGGCGCAGGCGCGCAGCGGCTTCCGCACCGCCGAAGAACTGACCAAGCTGGAGGACGTCACCAGCTACAACAACTTCTACGAGTTCGGCACCGACAAGACCGACCCGTCGAAGGCGGCCAAGACGCTCAAGCTGTCGCCGTGGTCGGTGAAGGTCGGCGGCGAATGCGAAAAGCCCGGCAGCCTGTCGCTGGATGAGCTGCTCAAGGGCATCGCGTCGGAAGAGCGCATCTACCGGCTGCGCTGCGTGGAGGGCTGGTCGATGGTGATCCCGTGGACCGGCGTGCCGCTGGGCGAAGTGCTCAAGCGCTTTGCGCCGACCTCCAAGGCCAAGTACGTGGCCTTCACCACGCTGGCCGACCCGCAGCAGATGCCGGGCGTGCGCTACCGCTCCATCAACTGGCCATATCGCGAAGGCCTGCGGATCGACGAGGCGATGCACCCGCTGACCCTGCTGGCCACCGGCCTGTACGGCAAGCCGCTACCGCAGCAGAACGGTGCGCCGCTGCGGTTGGTGGTGCCGTGGAAATACGGCTTCAAGAGCATCAAGTCGATCGTGGAAATCCGCTTTGTTGAGAAGATGCCCGAAACCGCCTGGCACGATCTGCAGCCGTCCGAATATGGGTTCTTTTCCAACGTCAACCCGGCCGTGGATCACCCGCGCTGGAGCCAGAAGACCGAACGCCGCATCGCCGGCACCGCCAGCAAGCTGTTTGCCGAGCGCATTGCGACCAAGCCGTTCAACGGCTACGCCAATCAGGTCGCATCGCTGTATGCGGGGATGGACCTGAAGAAATGGTTCTAGGCAACACACACTCTGATATCGACCTGTCATAGGAGCGCACCCGGGCGCGACAGGGCTTTATCGGTAAGACCCGTCGCGCCCGGATGTGCCCCTACGTTTCGGCATCGCTTCCTTCTTCGAGATCGCATGGCCAAGACCTCCGTTGCATTGATCGCCGCCAAGACTGCGGTACACGCGGCCGCACTGGCGCCGATGGTCCTGCTGGCCTGGCAGTTCTGGCAGGTGTGGCAGACCGGCAGCGACGCGCTGGGCGCCGATCCGGTGGCCGAGATCGAGCATCGCACCGGGCTGTGGGCGCTGCGCTTTGTATTGATCACTTTGGCAATCACGCCGCTGCGCCAGCTCACCGGCCAGGCGGCAGTGATCCGCTTCCGTCGCATGCTGGGGCTGTATGCGTTCTTCTATGCCAGCGTGCACCTGGCGGTGTATCTCAGCCTGGATCTGCGCGGCTTCTGGACACAGATCTTCGAAGAGATTCTCAAGCGTCCCTACATCACCGTGGGCTTTGCGGCATGGCTGTTGTTGCTGCCGCTGGCGGTCACCTCCACCCAGGGCTGGATGCGCCGGCTCAAGCGCAACTGGGGCCGGCTGCACCAGCTGATCTACCCGATCGCAGTACTGGCGGTGCTGCACTTCTGGTGGCTGGTGAAGTCCGATATCCGCGAGCCGGCGCTGTATGCCGGCATACTCGTCGCCCTGCTGGGCTGGCGGGTCTGGAAAAAACTCAGCGCGCGCCGAACCACAGCAAGGCGCTCAGCGCCGCCGCCAGCAGCACCGCGCTGAGCAGCAGCCACGGCCAGCGGGCGACCTTCATCGGCGCACGCACCGGTTCGGCCACCGCGCGTGGTGGCAGCGGCGGCTCGGAATCGGGGATATCCCAGGTGGTGCCGTGATGGATGCGCGGCACTTCCACCACGAACCGGTGACGGGCGTCGAACACCACCTGGTCGCCGGCCTGCAGCCAGCCATCGCGCACCTGCACGCCATTGATCCAGCTGCCCTCTTCCGAGCCCAGATCGCGGATCAGCACGCGGTCGCCGTGGCGTTCCAGGCGCGCGTGCTGGGCGGTGAAGGCCGGATCGTCGATGACGATGTCCGCAGCCGGGTCGCTGCCGACCACGCGTGAGCGATCCAGGGTGAAGCTGCGCCCGTGATGGCGCCCGCCCAACCCGCGCAGCAGCAGGCAGACCTCGCTGAGGCCGGCATCGTCGGGCGCCAGATCGTTGGCTGGCGCGCTGGAGGGCGCACTGCGCAGCAGCATCTCCACACCGTCGGCGTAGATCGCATCGCCGGGCCGCAGCAAGGCCATGCGACGCACGGGGCGTCCGTTGACGTGGATCCCGCGGATGCCGTTGGCCACCTGCAACCACAGGCCGCGCTGGTCCAGGCAGAACTGCGCCAACAGCAGCGCCCCCTGCGCATCGGCCACCACCCGCACGCTGCCGGAGGCATGCCGTACGATCCGGTGGACACCGGGCTTGAGGGAATGATCCGGCTGCTGCCGGTGGGTGAAATGAACTTGCAGGTCGCGCACCGGCCGCAGCCTAGCAGGTTTGCTGCTGAGAGCGGCCAACAACCTCACCGCGCCAGCGCGCCGCCGGGCAGCATACGTCGATAAGGTGCCGCATTCGCAGCCAGATCCGGGCCCTGCGCCGGTTCGCAGTGCCCCCATGCCCCCATGCCGCCGGGCTGGCGAGGCGCGATGCGCCGCCGCACTTGGAGCCAGGCGCGCGCATGCGCACAATGCGCGCCTACTTTCGTATCACCCAGGCACCTCATGTCCAGCATCGATATCCGCCACGACCACTCCTTGACGCCGGCACAGGCCCGCGCAGCGATCGACGAGGCGGCGCGCAAGCTCACCGATCGCTACGGCGTGGCCTCGCAGTGGGAAGGCGACACCTTGCGCATCTCGCGGTCAGGCGTGGATGGCGCAATCGCCTTGCTGCCGCAGCAGGTGCATGTGACGGCCGAGCTTGGCTTCCTGCTGTCGGCGATGCAGCCGATGGTGGAATCGGAAATCCGTCGGCTGTTATCGGAAAAGCTGGCCTGATCGCGTCGCCGCTGCTGTTGCTTCAGCGCCAAGTCACCCGCCCTGCGCGGGATGGGCGGATGCTTGGACAGGCCTGACCGGACCGCGTTTCACCTGTCCGATGCAAGGCCGGCACTAGGGTGAACCCAACGTTACTTCGGCAATCGACAGGAGCATCGCATGACGACCGGATACGATCAGAACGGCAACCGCGACACCGCGGCTTCGGGCTTCCAGGCCCAGGCGGAGCAGATTTCGCGCCGGCTCGGCGAATCGGCGCAGACTGTGTGGCTGGCCGGGCTAGGCGCACTTGGACGCGTGCAGAGCGAAGGCGGCAAATTGTTCGACTCGCTGGTGCGCGAAGGCGCCGCCTATGAGCGCACCGGCCAGCGCAAGGCCGCCGACAGCGTGGACGAGCTGCGCGAAGAGGTGGAGACCCAGTTCGAGCAGGCCCGCGATACCGCGGTGCGCGGCTGGGACAAGCTGGGCAAGGCCTTCGACGAGCGCGTCAAGGGCGTGCTGCGCACGCTCAATATCCCCGAGCAGGACGAGCTGGAAAACCTGCGTCGCGAGGTCGAATCGCTGAAGGCCCAGGTACGGGCCAATACCGCGGCGACCAAGCGCGCCAACCGGACCGCCAACCAGGCCGCGCAGGCCGCCAGTAGCGATTCCGCAGGTGGCGTCAGTTCGACCGGTGCCAGCGGCGCATCCACCACCGGCAATGCAGCGGCATTCGACGGCGAATAAGGCCCGGTTCGCGCGGGCATGCGGGCCGGCCATTCTCGTCGGAGCGCCGCGTCGGCGCTGGACGCAGTGCGCGCTCCGGACGTTGTTCTGGGAATGAACGGACGGCGGTTTTGCTTTGAGCCTCGTGATGTTGCAAAGCAACATAGTTTTTCAGACAATCGGGAACCACCCGCCAGTCCTGCTTCACGAAGTCCGTTTGCTCCCCTCCCCTCACGGCTTCGGACTGGCGGGTCTTTCACTGCCTGGGTCACGGCTCGCGATATCTCCGCCAACGATCCATTGACGAATCTTGCGCGAAGGATTCTTCTAGGGGCATCGACTCGTAATACGCGCCATACCTTCGCTTGATGCTTATGCCTTCCTGGATCTTGGCGCTCCTGGCTGCACTCCTGCTCTGGCTGGCAGTGTGTGCCTATCTCTGGTTGGTGCGACGCCGCGCCAACGAAACCACGGAAGGCGTGCGCGCGCTGGCGGCCATGCATTGGCGCGACTTTTCCGCCGTGGTGCTGCGCGTCTTGCAGGACGAACGTGGCTGGCAACCGACCCAGCTGCCGCAGGACGGCCTGCCGACTGCCGACTTCATGATGCAGACCGATCACGGCACCCGCCTGGTGGCCTGCAAGCACGGTCGCGGCTACCGCATCGGCGTGGCCGCAGTGAATGAGCTGGGCGCGATGGCGCGCCTGGCCGGCGCCGGTGGCGGGGTGATGGTGACCGAAGGGCGCATGGAGCGCGAAGGCCTGGCTGCGGCCGAAAAACAATCCATCGAAGTGTTGGACGGCACTCGCCTGTGGCCCCTGCTCAAGCCCTATCTGCCGGGCGATGTGGAGACCGGCGTGGTGGGCATGGCCAGGCGCCGTGCCATCCGCCACAGCATCATCGCCGGTGCGGCACTGGCCACGCTGGCGCTGGTAGCGGTCCTGGGACTGCGTCCGCCAGAGCCCACCCCGACGCCAGCCCCCGTTGCAGCGACCCCGCACGCAGCGGCAGGCAAGACACCGTCGGCGACGCCAGCCGCGTCTGCCGTGCCGCCGGTTGCGGCCGCACCGGTACCCGCCCCCCTGCCGGCAGCGGATGCCGGCGAACCGGACGCTGAAACGCTGCAGGGCTACCGGCGCGATGTCTCCAAGGCCCTGGCACAGACACCGGGCCTGGTGCGCGGCATCTGGATCACGCAGGCCACGCTGGCGGTGGATCGCACCATCGAAGACAGCGCCGCGTGGCCGCTGATCTGCGAGGAACTGAAGCGCTACCCATATCTGCGCACCGTGCGGGTGCAGCTCAATCCACGTGCAGGGGTGGCAGAACCGGTGCGTTGGCGGCAGTGCACGACGATTTGAGGTCGGGATTCGGGATTCGGGATTCGGGATTCGGGATTCGGGATCAAGGATTTGCGCGGTGAAGAAGTATGTCGCGCCAGTGCGCCGGCTTGGTTGCGATGTGAGGGGCACGAGGTTGTTGCTGTAGTTGATCCACTGCGTGTGGTCTGGTGTTTGCGCGACAGATGGTCCGATTCGAGACGGTGCGACTCGTTAGTTGTGTTCCTGATGGCTGTTAATGAAAAAACGCCGCAGCAACTGTGCGTGAGTGCCCATCGCCGCGGCGCTTGCGTGACCGTCGCCAGGCGGCCCTCCTTAGCCACTGCGAGCGCACGAGAGCGCTCGCTCGCGGACGATCTGGTGATGCGGATGCGTGGCACCGCTGCCGGAGCTACCGCACCGCGGAGGTGCTGTACGCCCTTCCGCGCGCTGCCTCAGCGCATTCCTGGTGCGAACCGCGCCACCAGGTCGTAGGAGCCGCCCAGGAACAGCTGGCGCACGTAGGTCACCGGCTGTTCGCCGCGCCAGGTGTGGCGGTCGATGACCAGACAGGCAGCACCCTCGTCCACCTGCAATTGCCTGGCCTGCGCGGCGTCGGCGCCGACGGCGCTGATGCGGTGCTCGGCGCGCGTCCACGGCACGTTGCGCAGCAGCCAGCTGCCCGGCGCCACCTCGGTGAACGGCTGCGCCAGGGCATCCGGCACGGTGGTGATATCGATCACGCGTTGCTCCAGTGCGAACGGGCTGCCATCGGCCAGATGCACGCTTTCCAGCGCCAGCAGCCTGCCGGTGCTGCCCAGCGCACGCTCTTGCGGCACGCGCTGGCGCACGCTGCGCAGCCGCCGCGAGAGCAGCGAGAAACGGTAAGAGTGACCGCGCGTGGTCATTTCCACCTCGATGTCCGGGATCGAGAGCGCCACCTGTTCCAGATGCGGATGCGGCCGCGCCACGAACGAGCCGGTGCGGCGGCGGCGTTCGATCATGCCGGCGTCGGCCAGCAGGCCGAGCACCTTGTTGACCGTCATGCGCGAGCATCCATATTGCGCCATCAACTCGTGCTCCGGCGGAATGCGGTACCCGGGCGGCCAGTCGCCGCTGTGAATCCGTTGCTCCAGATCCTGCCGGATGCGTTGGTGCAAGGTGCCGGGCGCGGCGATGGGGATGGCGGTCAAAGCAGAGGTCTCCTGTCAGGCCTGCATTGTGCGCGCATCCGCTTAGACCGGCTAACGGAACGACTGCGCTCACCGCCAGACGGGCGCGGCGCGTGCTCGGTGCGGCATGTAGCCTCGTACACTCCGGTTCCTCCGCACCGTCCGCACCCACCTGACGACTGCTCGCCAGGCTCTGTTAGCCGCCTTCAGGTGCCCAGCACGGTTCGCAGGATTTGCGCAAACCGCGTGGCGATCCGCGCACGGTCCACATGCTGTCCGCCGCGCACCACCGGCCGGCCATTGCGCCAGACGTTGCGGACCGCAGTGCCGCGCGCGGCAAACAGCCAACTGTCCAGCACGGCATCGTCGCTGCGTGCCAGCAAGCCCGGATGCGCCAGGTCCAGCTCCACCAGATCGGCCGGCGCACCGACCCGTATCCCGTGCTGCGCGACACCCAGCGCCTGCGCCGCGCCCGCACCGGCGCGGTCGTACACCCAGCGGCCGCTGGAAACATCGGCCGGCGCCAGCACATTGCGCGCCTGCAGCGTCAGCCGCTGGCCGTATTCGAGCAGGCGCAGCTCTTCGGCGGCATCGATCAACACGTTCGAATCCGAGCCGACGCCGAAGCGACCGCCGGCCGCGGCAAAGGCCTGCATCGGAAAGATCCCGTCGCCCAGGTTGGCCTCGGTGATCGGGCATAGCCCGACCACCGCCCCGCGCTGCGCCATCGCCTGCACCTCGCTGGCGGTGACATGGGTGGCGTGCACCAGACACCAGCGCGTATCCACCGGCGCATTGGCCAGCAGCCACTCCACCGGCCGCTGGCCTGACCACGCCAGGCAGGCGTCGACCTCGCGCTGCTGCTCGGCGATATGGATGTGGATCGGCCCATTGGTGAGCAGCTGCAGGTCCACCAGTTGCTGCGGCGTGACCGCACGCAGGCTGTGCGGCGCAAGCCCGAGCACGGCATCCGGCAGCGCCTTGAGGCTGTGTCGGCAGTCGTCGAGCAGACGCGCGAAACCGTCGATGTCGTGGATCAACCGCCGCTGCGCGACGTTCGGCGCGGCAGCGCCGAAGTCCGAATGCGCGTAGAACACCGGCAACAGGGTCAGCCCGATCCCGGTGTTGGCGGCGGCCGCTGCGATGCGCCCGGACATCTCCCCGGCATTCGCGTAGGGCGTGCCGCCGGGGCTGTGGTGCAGGTAATGGAATTCGCCGACCCGGGTGAAGCCGCTCTCCAGCATTTCCACATAGGCCTGCTCGGCGATCGCCTGCAGGCTGTCGGGGTCCAGCCGGTCGACGAAGCGGTACATCAGCTCGCGCCAGCTCCAGAAACTGTCGCCGCTGCGCCCGCCGACTTCGGTCAGCCCGGCCATGCCGCGCTGGAAGGCATGACTGTGCAGGTTGCCCAGGCCAGGCAGCAGCACCTCGCAGCGGAGGTCGGCGCCGCCGGGCGCGGTCTCCGGCTGCACCGAGACGATGCGTCCTTGCGCCAGCGTGATCCGCACCTGGCCAGCCCAGCCCTCCGGCAACAAGGCCCGGGCGGCCCAAAACACCTGCGCGTGTGCCTGCTCGTCTGCCACTGGACACCTCCGATTGACGACTCTATTGTATATACATATCAGACACCACGAGCCTGCGCCATGCATTGCGACGTTCTCTGGCACAACGCGCAACTGATGACCCTGGACGCCGCCGATGGTGGCCTGGGCGTCGTGGACGACGGCGTGGTCGCCTGCCAGGACGGCCGCATCGTCTACGCCGGCCCGGCCGCGCAGGCGCCGGCATTGATTGCCGGCATCGCGCACGACTGCCGGCGTCGCTGGATCAGCCCGGGCCTGATCGATTGCCATACCCACCTGGTGCATGCCGGCAATCGCGCCAACGAGTTCGAACAACGCCTGCGTGGCGCCAGCTATGCGCAGATCGCCGCCGCCGGTGGCGGCATCGTGGCAACGGTGCGCGCGACCCGCGCTGCCGACGATGCGGCGCTGCTCGCTGCCAGCCTGCCGCGCCTGGATGCGCTGCTCGCCGAAGGCGTGACCACGCTGGAGATCAAATCCGGCTACGGGCTGACCCTGGAAGACGAGACCAAGCAACTGCGCGTGGCACGCCAGCTCGCCAGCTTGCGCCGGGTCGAGGTGGTGCCCACCTTTCTGGGCGCACATGCGGTGCCGCCGGGAAGCGATGCACAGGCGTATATCGATATGGTCTGCACGCAGATGATTCCCGCCGTGGCCGCGCAAGGGCTGGCCGAGGCGGTGGATGTGTTCTGCGAGCATCTGGCGTTTTCGACCCCGCAGGCCGAACAGGTGTTCGCCGCCGCGCAGGCGCACGGCCTGCAGATCAAGATCCACGCCGAACAATTGAGCAACCAGCACGGCGCAGCGCTGGCTGCGCGCCATGGCGCCCTGTCGGCCGACCATATCGAATACCTGGACCAGGCCGGCATCGAAGCGATGGCCGCCGCCGGCACGGTCGCGGTGCTGTTGCCGGGCGCGTTCTACTTCACCCGCGATACGCAACTGCCGCCGATCGCCGCGCTGCGTGCGGCCGGCGTGCCGCTGGCTCTGGCCACCGACTGCAACCCGGGAACCTCACCGCTCACCAGCCCGCTGCTGGCGATGAACATGGCAGCCACCTTGTTCCGCATGACGGTGGACGAATGCATCGCCGGGTTCACCCGCGAAGCGGCGCGCGCGCTCGGCCGCGCTGCGCGGCTGGGACGGCTGCGCACCGGCATGGACTGCGACCTGACGATCTGGGACATCGAGGCGCCGGCCGACCTGGTGTATCGCATGGGCTTCAATCCGCTGCATGCCCGCGTCTGGCGCGGGCATTGAACCCGATTATCTCTGGAGTTGTCATGAGTGCTTCTGTTGTCCTGCACCCCGGCGCTGTCACGCTTGCACAGTGGCGCGCGCTGTATCGCGGCGCCGAGGCGGCGCTGGATCCGGCCTGCGCAGCGGCGGTCTTGCGCAGCGCGCAGACGGTGGAAGCGATCGTCGCACGCGGCGAGCCGGTCTATGGCGTCAACACCGGCTTCGGCAAGCTGGCCAGCGTGCGCATCGAGCGCGACGACCTGGCCACCCTGCAACGCAATATCGTGCTCTCGCACGCGGCCGGTGTCGGCGCGCCCACCCCGGTGCCGGTAGTGCGGCTGATGATGGCGCTCAAGCTCACCAGCCTGGCCCAGGGCGCCTCCGGCGTGCAACCGGACACGCTGGCCCTGCTCGAGGCGATGCTGCGTGACGGGATCACCCCGGTGGTGCCGTGCCAGGGATCGGTCGGCGCCTCCGGCGATCTGGCACCGCTGTCGCATCTGGCCGCGGTGATGATCGGCGTTGGCGAAGCCTTCGTCGATGGACAACGGTTGCCGGCGGCCAACGCCTTGGCGCAGGCGCAGCTGCAACCGCGCGTACTCGGCGCCAAGGAAGGGCTGGCGCTGCTCAACGGCACCCAGTTCTCCACCGCCTGCGCGCTGGCCGGCCTGTTCGAGATCGAAACCGTGTTGCAGGCGGCACTGGTCACCGGGGCATTGTCGGTGGAAGCGGCCAAGGGTTCGGATACGCCCTTCGATGCGCGCATCCATGCCCTGCGCGGGCAGCCGGGGCAGATCGCCACCGCGGCGGCCTTGCGCGCCTTGATGGCCGAGTCGGCCATCCGCGAATCGCACCGGCTTGGCGATGTGCGCGTGCAGGACCCGTACTGCCTGCGCTGCCAGCCGCAGGTGATGGGCGCGGCGCTGGATGTGATGCGCCAGGCTGCGCGCACGCTGGAAATCGAAGCCAATGGCGTCTCCGATAATCCGCTGGTCTTCAGCGACACCGGCGAGGCCTTGTCCGGCGGCAACTTCCACGCCGAGCCGGTGGCGTTTGCCGCCGACATGCTGGCGATGGCGGTGTGCGAGATCGGCTCGATCAGCGAACGCCGCACCGCGATGCTGGTCGACCCGGCCTTGTCCGGTCTGCCGGCGTTTCTCACCCCGCGCCCGGGCTTGAACTCGGGCTTCATGATTCCACAGGTCACCGCTGCGGCATTGGTGTCGGAGAACAAGCAGCGCGCCTATCCGGCCAGCGTCGATTCGATTCCCACCTCCGCCAACCAGGAAGATCACGTGTCGATGGCCGCGCACTGCGCGCGCCGCCTGCTGGCGATGGCAGAGAACGCCGCGCACGTGATCGGCATCGAGCTGCTGGCCGCCGTGCAGGGCTGCGACTTCCACGCGCCGCTGCGCTCCAGCGCCGCGCTGGAAGCCGCACGTGCCCTGCTGCGCGCACAGGTGCCGACGCTGCAGGACGACCGCTACTTCCACCCGGACATGCTGGCTGCCAGCGCACTGGTGCGTTCCGGCGCATTGGCCGACGCAGTGGCGATCACCTTGCCGGGCGTGGAGCAGCACGCATGATGCGGCGATCTGCAGATCGCCTGCGCAGCGCGTTGGCACCCCTCCATGCAGTGCCGGGTATCGCCACCCTGGCGAACGCCGCACATCCCGGCGCTGCGGGTGCACGTTTCGCGCAGGGCGATGACCGAACCCACGCACATCACCGGCACGCATCGCGCGCCGCTGCGCACGCAACCGGAGCCCGGCCATGAGCACCCTGCCCGACTGGCTGGACATTCATCGAGGGCAGGCGCCCCTGTTGATCAGCTTTCCGCACACCGGCACCGAGTTGCCCGATGACGTGGCCGACCGTTTCGTGTCGCCGTGGCTGGCGCGGCGCGATGCGGATTGGTGGGTGCATCACCTGTACGACTTCGCCCAGTCGCTGGGTGCCACCACGCTGCGCACCGCCATCTCGCGCTCGGTCATCGACGTCAATCGCGACCCCAGCGGCGCATCGCTATACCCCGGCCAGAACACCACCGGCCTGTGCCCGCTGACCACCTTCGACGGCCAGCCACTGTATGCCGACGGCCTGGCGCCGGACCAGGCGCAGATCGATCAGCGTCGCGCGCGTTGGTTCGACCCGTATCACGCGGCGCTTGCAGAAGAAATCGCGCGCTTGCGCCAGCTGCATTCCAGGATCGTGGTGTACGACGCGCACTCGATCCGCTCGGTCATCCCGCACCTGTTCGACGGCGAGCTGCCGCAGTTCAACATCGGCAGCAACGACGACCGCAGTTGCGACCCGGTGCTGGTCGACGCCGTGGAACAGCTGTGCCGCAGCAGCGGCTCCAGCACGGTGCGCAACGGGCGATTCAAGGGCGGCTGGATCACCCGCCACTACGCGCAACCCGGGCACGGCGTGCACACGCTGCAGATGGAGCTGGCCTGCCGCGGCTACATGCGCGAGCCGAACACCATCACGCCGGAGAACTGGCCCACGCCGTGGCAGCCAGTGCACGCCGCCGCGTTGCGTGCGGTGCTGCGGCACGTGCTGCGGCACGTGCTGCTGGCCTGCCTGGACTTCGCCAACACCCCCTCCTCCGCCACCGCGCCGCCTGCGGCCCACCGCTGATTGCAAGGAACCTGGCATGACCCGTCACGATACAACCCGCGTCATCCGCGCCGCCACCGGCAGCACGCTCACCGCCAAGAGCTGGCTCACTGAAGCGCCATTGCGCATGCTGATGAACAACCTGGACCCGGACGTGGCCGAGCGCCCGCAGGAACTGGTGGTCTACGGTGGCATCGGTCGCGCCGCGCGCGACTGGGAATCCTTCGATGCCATCGTCGCGGCGCTCACGCGCCTGGACGACGACCAGACCTTGTTGGTGCAATCCGGCAAACCGGTCGGCGTGTTCCGCACCCATGCCGATGCACCGCGCGTGCTGATCGCCAATTCCAACCTGGTGCCGCGCTGGGCCAACTGGGACCACTTCAACGAACTCGATCAAAAAGGCCTGGCGATGTACGGCCAGATGACCGCAGGCAGCTGGATCTACATCGGCGCGCAAGGCATTGTGCAGGGCACCTACGAAACCTTCGTGGAGATGGGCCGCCAGCACTACGCCGGCAACCTGGCCGGCAAGTGGTTGTTCACCGGCGGCCTCGGCGGCATGGGCGGCGCGCAGCCGCTGGCCGCCGTGATGGCCGGCGCGTCCTGTCTGGCAGTGGAATGCCGCCGTTCCAGCATCGACATGCGCCTGCGCACCGGCTACCTGGACACCTGGACCGACTCGCTGGACGAGGCATTGCGCTTGATCGAGGAGTCGTGTACCACCAAGAAGCCGCTGTCGGTCGGCCTGCTCGGCAATGTCGCCGACGTGCTGGACGAACTGCTGTTACGCGGCATCAAACCGGACCTGCTGACCGACCAGACCTCTGCGCACGATCCGGTCAACGGCTACCTGCCGCAGGGCTGGAGCGTGGACGAATGGGACGACAAGCGCGTCAGCGCGCCAAAGGAAGTGGAAGCCGCCGCGCGCGAGACGATGGCCAATCACATCCGCGCCATGCTCACCTTCCACGCACTCGGCGTGCCCACCGTGGATTACGGCAACAACCTGCGCCAGATGGCATTGGAGCAAGGCGTGTCCGATGCGTTCGACTTCCCAGGCTTCGTGCCCGCCTACATCCGCCCGCTGTTCTGCCGCGGCATTGGCCCGTTCCGCTGGGTGGCGCTGTCCGGCGATCCGGAAGACATCGCCAGGACCGATGCCAAGGTCAAGGAATTGATTCCCGACGACGCGCACTTGCATCGCTGGCTGGACATGGCCGCCGAGAAAATCGCCTTCCAGGGCCTGCCGGCGCGGATCTGCTGGGTCGGCCTGGGCGACCGCCACCGGCTGGGCCTGGCCGTCAACGCGATGGTGCGCAGCGGCGAGCTGAAAGCGCCGGTGGTGATCGGCCGCGATCATCTGGATTCCGGCAGCGTGGCCTCGCCCAATCGCGAAACCGAAGCCATGGCCGACGGCTCCGATGCGGTGTCCGACTGGCCGTTGCTCAATGCCCTACTCAATACCGCGTCGGGCGCAACCTGGGTCTCGCTGCATCACGGCGGCGGCGTCGGCATGGGTTTCTCGCAGCATGCCGGCATGGTCATCGTCTGCGACGGCAGCGAGGCGGCCGACCGACGCATCGAACGCGTGTTATGGAACGACCCCGCGACCGGCGTGATGCGACACGCCGATGCCGGTTATGCCATTGCAACCGATTGCGCTCGCGAGAAGGGCCTGGACTTACCTGCCATCCTGTCCTGACGCCCGCGCGCGGCCTGCGCTGCAAGAGCATATGGCGGATAACCGATAGCGACTGTGGACGCTGCAACATAACGCGGCATGCGAGCAACTTTGTCGCATCCGGTAGCTGCCGCAGCTTGTAACGACCACCAATGAATCGCCACGCACAGGGGCCGTGTTACTCGCCCGATGCCTACCGCCGACGTAGCGCTTCATCAGCTGCATCGCTTCGTGCTCCTGTTCTCCTTCGACACCGGGCTGAGCAAGCGCCTGCTCGGCAACCGCTCGATTGCCCTGACGCGGCTACATGCGGGCGGGATGGCATCCTGACGCGCGTCCCCACGTGCGGCTTCCACGGTTCACGTCGATTGCCCTCAAGAACGTTGCTGCCAGGCCGACAAGGTATGCAACGTTTCGAGGAATCTCCCATGGGCATCCTGATCTACCTGGTGCCTGCATTCGCACTCTGGGCCCTGATCGCCACCGCGCTGGCCTTTGTGCGTGGCCGGCAACTGCGTGCCGAGTCCGGACAGTTGGCCAGCACCCAGGACAGCCTGGGCCGCTACCAGGCGGCCCTGTCGCAACTGAAGGCACGCGCGGCCGCCAGTGCACTGGAGCTGGAATCGCTGCAGCGCAGCTACACCGTGCTCAAGCAGTCGCTGGAACAGCAGGAGCAGACCGCAGCCCAGCACGACGACCCGGCCGCCAGCCAGGTCATCCCGGTGGTCATGGTGCAGCGGCTGGATATCGCCAACGAGATCGGCACGCTGTTCGCGCACGTGGCGCGCGTGGCGCGCAGCCTGCGGCGCTACAGCGCCTATAGCCGTGGCCACAGCGCGCCGGAGCCCGGTACTGCCCGTTACGACCTGCATTGGCTGGCCGACTGCCTGCATAGCTTCGACCAGATCGGCCACGCGCTGCTGCGCGGCAATATCGCTGCACTGATCACGGCCTGCCAGGATCTGCTGTCGATGTACGACCACTATCTGAAGGACGGCTCCGGCTATAACAGCCGCGATACCTTCCAGCGCCTGAGCAGCGATGTGCCGCTGTCGGAAGCCACCGATGCGATCCGCTCGATCATCGTCAAGGCGACGCTGGCGCAGGATGTGCAGGACGCGGTGCAGGACGATGCAGTGGCGACGGCGCAGTGAATCGGGAATCGGGAATCGGGAATCGGGAATCGCAAAAGCGTGTGGTCGGGGAACTGTTGGGTCAACGCGTCTGCATGGATTAATGGCCTTGACGCTGCGTTTGGCTAGCGCATAAAAAAACGCGCCGTTATCGGCGCGTTTTTTGTTTCCATTTCCAGCACTAATGCTGCGGTAATGCATAGGCGATCAATGCATCGCCGGCCGGGGTTTCCATGAAGTGGTGGCCGCCGGCCATGATCACCAGGTACTCGCGGCCGCCATAGGAATACACCATCGGGTTGGCCTGCCCGCCGGCCGGCAGCTTGGCGTGCCAGAGCTCCTTGCCGGTGGCCAGGTCGATGGCACGGATCAGGTCGTCGGTGGCGGCCGCGATGAAGATCAACCCGCCCGCAGTGACCACCGAGCCACCGTTGTTGGGCGTGCCGATCTCGATCGGCAGGCCGGAGCGGATGCCGAACGGGCCATTGCCACGCGCACTGCCGAACGGGCGATCCCATAAGGTCTTGCCGCTGGCCAGATCGATGGCGCGGATGCCGCCATACGGTGGTTCCTTGCACAGCAGCTTGGTAAACGGCAGCCGCCAGCCGGCGTTGACGTTGATCGCATACGGCGTGCCTGCCTGCGGATCGCCTGCGCCTTCTGCGCCGCCTGCGTCACCGCGCACCTGGTCGCGCGGTGCCCAGCGCAGCTTGTCGGCCTTCGCGCGCGGAACCAGCAGGTTGTAGTTCGGCATGTCGTTGTAATTGGCCACGACCACGCCGCGCTGCGGGTCCACCGCCACGCTGCCCCAGTCCGAACCACCGTTGTAACCGGGGTATTCGATCGAATGCCGGTCCGCTTCCGGTGGCGTGTAGATGCCCTTGTAGCTGGCGGTGCGGAACTGGATACGGCACACCAATTGGTTGATCGGTGTCATGCCCCACATATCGCGTTCGGTCAGATCCGGCTTGCGCAACGTGTGATACAGCGAAAACGGCTGGGTCTTTGCGCGCATCTGCGGCTCGACGCCACCACCGGGCACCGCACGTTCTTCCACGCCAACCAGCGGCTGGCCGGTGCGTCGATCCAGCACATACAACTCACCCTGCTTGCTCGGCAGCAACACCGCCGGCACGTTGACACCATCCTTGGGGAAGTCGATCAGGCTCGGCTGCGAACCCAGGTCGTAATCCCAGGCATCGATATGGGTGGTCTAGAAATTCCACACCGGTTTGCCGGTGGTGACATCCAGCGCCACCAGCGAGGTGGCGTAACGATTCTCCTGCGGCGTACGCGAGCTGCTCCAGTAATCGGCGGTGGAGTTGCCCATCGGCAGGTACACATAGCCCAACTGCTCGTCCGCAGCGGCGGTGGTCCACATATTGGGCGTACCACGCGTCCAGGTCTGGCCCGGCGGCAGTGCGCCATTCCAGTCCGGATGGGTCATGTCCCAGGCCCAGCGCAGTTTGCCGGTGACCGCGTCGAAACCTTCGATCACACCGGAGGGTTCGTAGCGCTTCTGTCCATCCAGCACCTGATGGCCAGTGACCACCACACCGCGCACGATGGCCGGCGGCGAATTGATCGACACGTAGCCCAGCGGGGTCTCGCCCATGCCCACGGTGATGTCGACCTGGCCATTGCTGCCGAAGTCCGGGCACAGCTGACCGCTACGTGCATCCAGCGCAATCAGGCGTCCATCCAGCGTGCCTTCGATCACGCGCGTGCGGCACAGCGCCGAACCGGCGGTTGCGGCCTCTGCAGCGCCCGTCGCGGCCACCGCGGGCACCTCGTAATACGACACGCCACGGCACGCGGCGGTATACGGAATGAGGGTTGGCAGGGATTCGTGTAAAACACAGCCAAAAGTGGGCTAACTTGCTGTCAGTAAAGGTTTCTTACACGAATCCCTGCCAACCCTCAG
>NZ_CM002139.1:1958785-1962992 GCF_000454545.1 Xanthomonas cassavae CFBP 4642 | reverse complement strand
ATCGCCAATGTCTGCTGTTTCATCGGTCGTTCCGATTTGAAGGAAGGGGCATATTTTCTCCGATAGGGACCGACTTGATCAGCGTTGCCCTAGCCATCCAGCGCAGCACTGACCACCTCCCACGACTGTTCCGGGCCCGGGCTAACAAAGCGATACGCGATGCGGCGGCGATAGACCTGGCCGGGTCGCAGGATGGTCGAGGGGAACTGCGGGTGATTGGGCGCATCCGGGTAATCCTGCGGCTCCATGCAGATGCCGCGGCCCAGCCCCGGGTGATGGGCGTCCAGATGCTGCCCCTCGTAGAGCTGCACGGCCGGCGCATCGCTGCTGATGCGCATCGCCACTCCGCTGTGCGGTGAGTACAGCTCGGCGACGCAGCGCGCTCCCTCGGCCAGCACCAGGCACTGGTCGTAGCCCTTGCCGAGCACGATCTGTGGATGCGCCGGGTCGATCCGCTCGGCCAGCGCGGCAGGTGTGCGGAAGTCGAACGGGGTACCGGCCACCGCGGCAATCTCCCCGGTTGGAAGCGATTCGGCATCCACCGGCAGATAGCGGTCCGCCGGCACCCGCAACACCTGAAATGCGGCACGCATCTGCGGGTCGCCGGACAGGTTGAAATAGGGGTGATGGGTCAGGTTCAACGGCGTGGCGGCATCGCAGCGCGCCTCGAAGTTCAGCTGCAGCATGTCGCCATGCAGGGCCAGCCGTGCACGCACCTGCAGGTTGCCGGGATAGCCTTCTTCACCGTCGGGCGAGTCGTAGCCAAGCAGCACCTGGTCGGCGGTTTGCTCCAGCACGTTCCAGACCCGCCGGCCGAAACCGCGCAGGCCGCCGTGCAGCTGGTTGCGCCCTTCGTTGGCGGCCAGCGCGTGGGTGACCCCATCGAGCGTGTAGCGCGCACCGGCGATGCGGTTGCCGAAGCGGCCGACCAGGATGTTGAGGCTGTCGCCATCGGCGGCGTAGGCGGGCAGATCCGGCAGGTTCAGCACCAGCGGCACCACGCCCTGTGCAGTGGTCAGATGCAGCGTGTGCAGGATGCCGCCATAGGTCAGCACTTCCGCCGCCAACCCGGCATCGCTGCGCAGCGTCAACGCATGGACCTCGGCCCCGTCTGGCAACTGCCCGAACACTCGCTGCATGGATCGCCCCGCCGCTATTGGAAGCCCGCGAGCATAGCCGCCTGGCGCCGTCGCCGGCCATGCGCGCGTGCACATCCTGGCCGGCCGGACACTGCCGCCGGCACGCCCCAGCGCACCCACGCGGCGGCGGTCGCCTTCCGGTCAGGCGCCGCAGCGACAGACGGCTACGCACGCACTACCCCACCGGCGCGCCCGCTGCGATGCCGGCGCACGCCCTCGCCTACCGACCCCATGAGCGCCCAGCCGATGCAGTGGATTTCCCTTGCGTTGCAGATCTCACGCAGCAGGCTGCTGCCCCCATGGTTGCGGTCGCTGCGGCAATCACCGCGTTGCTGCACCGGCGATCCAAGCCGACCTGGCACCGGCAGTCCAGGAGCGGCGGACCCACCTGCGGCGCAGAACGCCCGGCGACCGCGGCCGGAGCTCGGCGTCCTTGTAGCCTTCTCATGCACTTCACTCCTGCACATTGGCCACGCCAACCGGACGCGCGCGCTACGTTCTGTCGGCCGCTCTAACCCGGCGCCAACGCCGGTTCGGCTACCTGCCATTCCGGCGGCAGACGTTCGACGATGTGGTCCATCAAGGCACGCACCTTGGGCGTAAAGTCGCGGCGGTCGGCAACGCACAGGTACAGCCGCAGCGGCTCCAGGGCGACCTGGCTTGCGCCGGTGCTCTCGGGCAGGAACAACAGCTGCAGCTGGCCACGCTGCAGATACGGCTGCACCACGAAAGCGGCCACACGCGTGATGCCGCCGCCAGCAGCGGCCATGGTGGCCAATGCGTCCACATCGTCGCTGACCATCGCCTGGCCCAGCTGCGGCTGGAAACGCACGCCGTCGCGCACGAAGGTCCAGCGCAGGAAGCGGCCGTCCACCGGATACCGCAACAGCAGGCAGCGGTGGTACTTCAATTCGTCCGGGCTGGTCGGCGTGCCAAAGCTGGCCAGATACGCGGGCGCGGCGCACACCACGAACGGCACCTGGGCAATACAGCGGGCCACCAGGCCGTCTTCCAGCTGCGCTTCGATGCGCAGGCTGACATCGATATTTTCCTGCGGATGCTGCACCAGCCGGTCGGTGCACAGCAGCTCGATCTCCAACTGTGGATACCGCTGGTGCAGCGCTGGCAACATCGGGGCAAGGACATGCCGGGCGAAGGCGGCGGTGCTGGCAACCCGCAGGCGCCCGGCGGGCGCCTGCTGGGGGCCGGCCACCAATTGCCGCGCACGCTCCAGGTCGCGCTCCAGTTGGCGTACCTGCTCGAAGTACAGCGCGCCACGTTCGGTCAATGCCAGGCTGCGGGTGGACCGGTGCAGCAGGCGCACGCCCAGATGCTGTTCCAGCCGCGCGATGTTCTGGCTCACCGCCGCGGCGCTGATGCCAAGCAACTTGGCGCCACCGGCAATGCTGCCGGCATCGACCGTGCTGACGAAACTGCGAATCGACTGAAGAATGTTCATCGGTGGAACACGTATTACCAAACGACTCGTAAGTAACACTTACGGAAGCCGCAAGCTTACGCGATCTACCCCGCCTGCAGCGGCCACCCTACAGTGCGGTCAAGGCGCTACTGTGCGACACCTCCAAGGTCACCCCATGAGCTCATCTCCGCCCTCCTCGGTCGTTGCGCGTCCACGCTGGAAACTGGGCGTGCGCGCCACGCCGTTCGTCTTCGCGTTCTACATGGCAGCAATCATGGCCCTGTTGATGTGCGTGGTGATCACCGCCACCACCGGCCTGGCACCGGGCTTCCATTGGCGCGTGCTCGATGCCTACCGCATTGCGATGCCCACGGCGTTTTGCTGCGTGTTGGTCGTGCGCCCGCTGGTGATACGGCTGGTGGCATGGACGGTGCATCCGGTGGCCTGACCGCTTCCCCCGCATCGGCTCGCCGTAACGCCGGCACTGCCTGCAATCCCGCTGCACAGCTACGGCGATGGTCACGCCCGGCTACCAGGCATGGTCCAGAAGCGATCGCTGCCTGGCCGGCACGCGTGCCAAGCGGCTGCATACTGCTGGTGACGCGATTGGTGACTCGCGGACCGGCACTTCGCGCGCGACCCACCAAGCATCGCTGGCGACTGTTGCCACGCAGCATGCAAGCGCGGTCGTTTGCGACCGGCGTCATGCCAATGATTGATTATTCCGGAACGAACACAACGAAACTGAAACACGCCGGACAGTTGCTTTGACACTGAAGTACCGGCTCCGCAGCGTCGCCTCTCCATGGGCCACGGCCCGCGCTTGGAGAAGCACGCATGAAGTCCTTGGGCAGTGTGGCGATGCAGGTAGCGGTTGTGCTCGGCGTGGCGTTGGCGCCCGGTGCGCAAGCGCAAACCCTGGTGTGGGAAGAGAACTTCAACGGGCCGTCCATCGATGGCAGCAAGTGGACCTACGATGTTGGCAACGGCTGCCAGATCGGGTTGTGCGGCTGGGGCAACGGCGAGATGCAGTACTACACCAGCCGCCCCGAGAACGCGCGCATCGATAACGGCCGACTGGTGATCGAAGCGCGCATCAAGACGCCGCTGGTCGGCAATGGGCTGTGGCCGGCCTACTGGATGCTGGGCACGATCGGCGTGTGGCCCGGCCGTGGCGAGATCGACCTGATGGAAGCCGGCATGGCGGCCGCGATCGCCAACGGCGCCGCCAACCGCCGCATCGGTGCGGCCGCGCACTGGGACTACAACGGCGCGCAAGCCGACTACGACACCAGCTACACCCACCCGGTGAACCTTCACAACGACTTCCATGTGTACCGGCTGACCTGGGACCCGCAGTTCCTGCGCGTGTCCATTGATGGGCAGCACTACTTCGAATTCGCCATCTCCAACATCAAGGGCGCATCGCTGCACGAATTCCATCAGCAGCATTATCTGCTGCTCAATCTGGCCGTCGGCGGGACCTATACCGGCGTGACCTCGCCGGCGGCCGTCACCGCACCACTGCCCGGCAAGATGGAGATCGACTACATCGAGGGTTGGCAGGGATTCGTGTAAAACACAGCCCAAAGTGGGCTAACTCGCTGTCAGCACAGAAATTTTTCACAACCTTCTGCCGATCCTCCAT
>NZ_CM002139.1:1795214-1958685 GCF_000454545.1 Xanthomonas cassavae CFBP 4642 | reverse complement strand
CCGCGTACCAGGATCGGGGGCGGCCTCCCGGATCCTGGTACGCCCATGGCTGCCGACCTGGCAGCGTCCAGCACCGTGATGTGGGAACAAGATGTGGACCCCTTCGCAGGGGCAGCGGATGATTTCCCGGCATTCAACGAAGAGGAGCTCGCATGGTTGATGGAGCTATTTCCTCAGTGAGGCTCAGTCGGGGGGACTATCTGAGGGTTGGCAGGGATTCGTGTAAGAAACCTTTACTGACAGCAAGTTAGCCCACTTTTGGCTGTGTTTTACACGAATCCCTGCCAACCCTCACATCCGCCTGTACCAAAACCCCGGATCGCAGCTGTACGTGGGCACGCAGCACGCCGCACCTGCCGGACGCTTTGGCGTGTTCACCGAGCAGACCGATACCAGCGCGCGGCTGACCTTCGGGCAGGATGCCGAACTGTATCTATGGAACAACCTCAACCCGATCGCGCAGGCTCCGTTCGAGGGCGGCAGCGTCATGGCCTACCGCGCCAATGCCGGGGCCTGGTTCGGGCTGGGCATCCAGAGCGATTACCGTAATCTGGCCGCCTACGCCGGTGGCGCGCTCAAGTTGCACCTGAAGACGACCACGCCATCCACTTTCAAAATCGGCATCAACACCAGTTTTGGCGATAGCTGGGTGGATTTCGTGGCTGGTGGCAACCAGTACGGACTGGTGCGCGATGGAGCCTGGCACGAGGTGAGCATTCCCTTCAGCGCGTTCTACGATCTGGACCTGCAGGCAGTGAAACAGCCTTTCATGCTGGTGGCCGATCCGCCTGCAGCGGCGGTGGAGATCGCCATCGACAAGGTCTATTACCAGAGCCGGTGAACGCGGCGATGCACTGCAGCCAGCGATCAGCGCTGGCTGCAGGCACCGTTCGACACCAGGGTGCCCCGCTGCCGGGACGGAATGCAGCCGCTCAAGGCGCGATAACCGCCGAAGCTCAGGCGCTGGCGGCCACGCCCTTCAACAGGTCGATGAGCTGGCGCAGGCGATACGGCTTGGGCAGGAAATCGACCCGCGCCGGCAGCGGCGGCAGTTGCGCCTTGGCAAAGCCCGATGCCAGGATCACGCGCGCCTGCGGCAGCAGCTGCGCCACCTGCTCGCTCAATTCGATGCCCGACATGCCGTTGGGCATGCGGATGTCGCTGAACACCACATCGTAAGGACCACTCTCGCGCAGCATGCGCAACGCGCCGTGGCCATCGTCGGCGGTGTCGACGCTGATGCCGGCGTCGCGCAGGGCTTCGCCGATCAACTCGCGCAGTTCCTCTTGATCTTCCACCATCAGCAGGCGCAGGGGTTCAGTCATGCTCGGCCTCCTCGATGGCCGGGAGAAACAGGGTCACAGTGGTGCCGCGTCCTGGTGCGGTCTGGATCTCGGCAAAACCGCCGGACTGGGATGCAAAGCCGAAGACCTGGCTCAATCCGAGGCCGGAGCCCTTGCCAACATCCTTGGTGGTGAAAAACGGTTCGCTGGCGCGCTGCGCCACGTGCACCGACATGCCCGGGCCGTCGTCGCGCACCGCAATGCCGACATAGCGACGCGCGGCGCCGTGCGGGTCCAATGGCGCAGCGCGTTGCTGCACGGCGGTGCTCAAGGTGATCGCGCCACCGTTGGGCATCGCATCGCAACTGTTGAACACCAGGTTGAGCAGTGCCGATTCGAGCTGACCGGGATCAACGCACACGTCCGGCAATGCGTCGGGCAGCTGCAACGCCAGGCCGATCCCGGCCGGGCAGGCGCGGCGCAGCAGCTCCAGCGCGCGCGTCACCACCGCATTGGCGGCGTGTCGTTCCGGTGCCAGCCGTTGACCGCGCGCAAACGACAGCAGTTGCCGCGTCAGCAAGGTGCCGCGATCCACCGCCGTCTGCGCCGCTTCCACCAGCATGCGCGTGCGCGCATCGTCGCCGGCGCGCAAGGCGATCAGGTCCAGGCTGGTCACCATCACCGTCAGCAGGTTGTTGAAATCGTGCGCCATGCCCAGCGTCAACCGGCCCAGCGCTTCCACCTTCTGCGATTGCAACAGCGCATGCTGCGCCTGTTGCAGCAGTCGCTGCGCTTCGTGGCGCTCGGTGACATCGCGGGTGATCTTGGCAAAGCCGACCAGCACGCCGAATTCCAGCACCGGTTCGATCACCACGCTGGCCCAGAAGCGGCTACCGTCCTTGCGCAGGCGCCAGCCTTCGGTGGCCAGGCGCCCCTGCTGGCGGGCAAGCTCGAGATTGCGCATCGGCTCGTTGCGCTGCACATCCTCGGGCAGGTAAAACCGCGAGAAATGCGCGCCGAGTACCTCATCGGCGCGGTAGCCCTTGATGCGCTCGCCACCGTATTCCAGCTGCGCACATGCCCTGCCACATCGAGCATGTAAATGGCGTAGTCGGAAACGCTTTGCACCAACAGCTGGCACTGCCGGCTGTCGTGAGACAGCGGCCCCGCGTTGTCGATGGCCGTCTGGGCATCCATCTGGCGATGTTTTCCCCGAAAAGCGCGCGACCATAGTGACGTGCGCGTGAAGGTTGCGTGCAAGCCGTCACAGCCGTAAAAGCGTCAAAAACCCGGCGATTTGCGCGTGAAACTTATCGGCTACCATGACCGCCCTCCCAGTTTCGGTCCGCGCCTCATGCAGAACATCTCGACCACACGCGACCGCTGGATCTGGGTGTGCGCGGCGGCCTTGATGGCGGGGACATTGGGCGCAGAGCTGGTGACGCCGCTCGGCTATGCAGTGTGGCTGACCTATTTCATAGCCGTTGGCGTCACCGTGTTCCAGAACCGCCCGCAGGCTCCCATCGTGGTCGGCGTGCTGTCGTGCGTGCTGCTGGCAACCGGCTTTCATCTGGCGCCGCCCAGCACCAATTCGAGTTTTTCGTCGATCAATCGCAGCATCGGTGGCGTGTCGTTCCTGGCGATGGCGCTGGTGGTGACGCAGGCGATTCGGGCGCGGCGCCAGGCCGAAGTGGCGCTGTGGCTGCAGCAGGCCGAAAACACCGTGGAAGCCAGCCTGCGTGGCGACCAGAGCCCGCAAGACCTGGCCGATGCCGCGGTGCGCGCCCTGTGCGAGACGCTGGATGCGCAGGTCGGTGCGTTGTATCGCATCGAAGGCGATCGCCTGCGCCTGACAGGCGGCGCCGCGCTGCCGGTGGACATGCCGGCCTCGCTGCCGACCACTGCCGGCCAATGGGGCGAGGTATTGCAGCGGGCGGCGGTGCGCCGGGTGCGCGGCGTGGATGCCGGGCATCTGCAGATCGCCTCCGGCCTGGGTAAGAGCGCCTGCCAGGAACTGTTGCTGGCCCCGGTCACCGCCGATGGGCGGGTAATCGGCCTGCTGGAGCTGGGCCGTGTCAGCGCTGCGCGCCCGGCCGCCACGCGCGAGGAAGAACTGCTGACACGCTGTGGCGAAAACATCGGCCTGGCCTTGCGCACCGCGCTGCTGCGCGCGCAGTTGGTGGCCCTGCTGGAAGAAACCCAGCGCCAGAGCGAGGAACTGCAGACGCAGCAGGAGGAACTGCGCGTTGCCAACGAAGAATTGGAAGAACAGAGCTGCAGCCTGCAGCAGTCGCAGAGCGATCTGGAGCAGCAGCAGGCCGAACTGGAACAGACCAATGTGCAGCTGGAAGAGCGCACCCAGGCGCTGGAAGCGCAGAAGCAGGCCTTGCTGGTTGCGCAGAACCAGCTGGTGCGCAATGGCAATGAGTTGGCGACCGCGTCGCGCTACAAGTCCGAGTTCCTGGCCAACATGTCGCACGAGCTGCGCACGCCGCTCAACAGCGCGCTGATCCTGGCCAAGCTACTGGCCGACAACAAGGACGGCACGCTCAGCGCCGAACAGGTGAAATACGCACAGGCGATCCTGTCGTCCAACAACGACCTGCTTGCGCTGATCAACGACATCCTGGACCTGTCCAAGATCGAGGCCGGGCATGTGGAGCTGGCCGATGAAACCGTGGACACCGGCAGCATCGTGCAGCGGCTGCGCGACACCTTCGAACCGCTGGCGCGGCAGAAGGGCCTGATCCTGGAGATCGAAGCCGAGGTCGGCGCCCCCAGCCAGCTGGTGGTCGACAACCAGCGCCTGCAGCAAATCCTCAAGAACCTGCTGGCCAACGCGGTCAAGTTCACCGAACACGGCAAGGTGCGTCTGTCGCTCCAGGCGCATACGACCGGGCGGGTGCTGTTCAAGGTGGAAGACACCGGCATCGGCATTGCGCGCGAGCAGACCGAGGTGATCTTCGAAGCATTCCGGCAGGCCGACGGCAGCACACGGCGGCGCTATGGCGGCACCGGCCTGGGGCTGTCGATCTCGCGCGACCTGGCGCAACGCATGGGCGGCAGCATCCGCGTGGATAGCGAACCAGGACGCGGCAGCTGCTTCACGCTGGAACTGCCCACCGACGGTGCACCGGCAGAGCGCGTCACCACCCCTGACACCGACCTTGCTGCCACTGCACCAGCATCGGCAGCCGGATCTGCGCAACGCCCGCACGCGGGCCTGGCGACTGCAGCGCGACCTGGCGAAGCCAGCACCGCCGTGCTCACGCCGCCGTTGCCGATTCCCGCCGCCAGCGCCGTGCCACTGCAGCCTGCGCTGGACGACCGCGATCAACGGTTGCGGCCGGGACGCCTGATCCTGGCGGTGGAAGACGACACCCGCTTTGCACAGGCGCTGGTCGATCTGGCGCATGAGCTGGATTTCGACTGCGTGGTGGCGCCCAGTGCCGAAGAGGCGTTACGCCTGGCCGCCGAACTGCGCCCGAGCGGTATCCTGCTGGACATCGGCCTGCCGGACGCCTCCGGCCTGAGCGTGCTCGAACGCCTCAAGCGCGACCCCGCCACCCGCCATATCCCGGTGCATGTGGTGTCCGCACTGGAACGCAGCCAGATTGCGCTGGAACTGGGCGCTGTGGGCTATCTGATCAAGCCGGCCACACGCGACTTGCTGGCCGGTGCCATCCGCCAGCTGGAAGAAACCAACGAACGTGCAGTGCGACGCCTGCTGATCGTCGAGGACGACAGCGCCTTGCGTGCCAATCTACAGCTGCTGCTGGCACGCGACCAATTGGAGATCGTGGCCGTAGGCACGATTGCCGAGGCGTTGGAGCAACTGGCCGGCTCCACCTTCGATTGCATGGTCACCGACCTGGCACTGCCGGATGGCAGCGGCTACGACTTGCTCGAACGCATGGCCGGCAACGATGCAGTGGCCTTCCCGCCGGTGATCGTCTACACCGGCCGCGCACTGACGCGCGATGAAGAGCAGCAGCTGCGTCGTTACTCCAAGAGCATCATCATCAAGGGCGTGCGTTCGCCCGAGCGCCTGCTCGACGAAGTGACGCTGTTCCTGCACAGCGTGGAAGCCTCGCTGCCGAGCGACCAGCAACGCCTGCTGCGCGAGGCGCGTCGCCGCGATGCGGTGCTCGACGGCGCTACCGTGCTGCTGGCCGAAGACGATGTGCGCAACATCTTCGCGCTGTCCAGCGTGCTCGAACCATTGGGCGTGACACTGGAAATCGCCCGCAACGGGCGCGAGGCGCTGGAGCGCCTGGCCACGCGCGACGTGGACCTGGTGCTGATGGACATCATGATGCCGGAAATGGATGGTCTGACCGCGATGCGCCAGATCCGTGCCAATCGGCAATGGCAGGATCTTCCCATCATCGCGCTCACCGCCAAGGCCATGGCTGACGACCGCGAACGCTGCCTGGAAGCCGGCGCCAACGACTACATCGCCAAGCCCATCGACGTGGACAAGCTGGTGTCGCTGTGCCGCGTCTGGTGCTCGCGGCAATGAACCCGGTGGAGCTGTTCGACCTGGAATTGCGGGTGCTGCTGGAGGCTGTCTACCAGCGCTATCACTACGATTTCCGCGATTACGCGGTGTCGTCGCTGCGGCGGCGCATGCGCCATGCGATGGCGCGCTTCGAGTGCACGCGCGTGGCAGACCTGCAGCACCGCCTGCTGCACGAGCCGGATACCTTCGCACAGGCGATGCAGTTCTTCACGGTGCAGGTGTCGGAGATGTTCCGCGACCCGGCGTACTTCCGGGTCCTGCGCGAACATGCGCTGCCGGTGTTGCGTACCTATCCTTCGATCAAGCTGTGGGTCGCCGGCTGCAGTACCGGCGAAGAAGTCTGGTCGCTGGCGATCCTGCTGCACGAGGAAGGCCTGCTGGAAAGAGCGGTGATCTATGCCACCGACATCAATCCCGAAGCGCTTGCCACGGCCGAAGCCGGTGCCTACGGCATCGACCGGATCGCGCAGTTCAGCCGCAATTATCTGGATGCCGGCGGCCTGGGCTCCTTGTCGGATTACTACACCACCGCCTACGACGGTGCGGTGTTCGACCGTCGCCTGAAGCGCAATATCGTGTTCGCCGATCACAGCCTGGCCACCGATACGGTGTTCTCGGAGGTGCATCTGGTGTCCTGCCGCAATGTGCTGATCTATTTCAACCGCAGCCTGCAGGACCGCGCGGTGGGACTGTTCTTCGAGGCACTGGTGCACCGCGGATTCCTGGGCCTGGGCAGCAAGGAATCGTTGCAATTCGGCACGCATGCGCAGGCATTCGAAACCTGCGCGCGCGAGCAGCGCCTGTACCGGAAGGCCGCATGAGCGCCCTGCCTGCGCACCCGCGCTTCGATGCGGTGGTGATCGGTGCATCGGCCGGCGGGGTCACCGCGCTGCAGGCGCTGTTGTCCAGCCTGCCGCCTGCCTTGCCGATGCCGGTGCTGGTGCTGCTGCACCTGCCGCGCGACCGCGCCAGCCACGTGGCCGAACTGATGGATGCGCGCTGCGCGCTGCCGGTGCGCGAGGCCGAGGACAAGCAGCCGTTGCTGGCCGGCACGGTCACCATCGCTCCACCTGATTACCATCTGCTGGTGGAAAGCCGCACCAGCCTGGCGCTGTCGATGGATGCACCGGTGCTGTTTTCGCGCCCGGCGATCGACCCGCTGTTCGAGTCGGCCGCCGATGTGTTTGCCGAGCGCCTGCTGGCGATCCTGCTCACTGGCGCCAGCAGCGATGGCAGCGCCGGCGTGGCGGCCGTGCGCGCCGCCGGCGGCACGGCCTGGATCCAGCGGCCCGACGATGCAGCCTCTCCCTTGATGCCCGCCTCCGCGCTTGCCCACGCCGGCGCCGATGCGGTGCTGACCCTGCAGGCGATCTGCAGCGAACTGGAAACCTTTCGCCCATGAACCTCACTGCGACCGGCCCTGCTGCGCCCGGCGACGAACCCGCCAGGATCCTGATCGTGGACGATGTGCCGCAGAATCTGGTGGCGATGGAAGCGCTGCTGCAGCGCGACGGCATCGAAGTGCTGTGCGCCGCCTCCGGTGCGCAGGCGCTGGAGCTGCTGCTCGAACACGACGTGGCGCTGGCCCTGCTCGATGTGCACATGCCGGAGATGGATGGGTTTTCGTTGGCCGAACTGATGCGCGGCTCGCAGCGCACCCGGCATGTGCCGATCATTTTCCTCACCGCGTCGCCGAACGACCCGATGCGCGCCTTCCAGGGCTACGAGACCGGCGCGGTGGATTTCCTGCACAAGCCCATCGAGCCGCACGTGATCCTGAGCAAGGTCAATGTGTTCATCGAGTTGTACCAGCAGCGGCGCCTGCTCAAGGCACGCAACGCCTCGCTGGAACGCGCGCTTACGCTCAACGAAACCATGATGGCGGTGCTCACCCACGACCTGCGCACGCCGTTGTCGGTGATCCTGTTGTGCGCCGACAAGCTCAGTCTGGACATGGAGACCAATGGCTCGGCGGCACGCACGCTCGACCACCTGGAAAACAGCGCGCGCCGCATGGCGCGCATGGTCGAGCAGCTACTGGATTTCTCGCGCCTGCGCACCGATGGGTTGCCGATGCAGTTCGGCCCCTGCAATGTCGGCGAGGTGACGCATGGCGCGGTGGGTGAGGTGGCGCAGGCCAATCCGCACACCACCATCGACCTGCGCACCGAGGGCGACCTGCACGGCGATGGCGACGGCGACCGGTTGGCGCAGGTGGTGTCCAACCTGGTTGGCAATGCCGTGCTGCATGGCGGCCAGCATCCGGTGCAGGTGCATCTGGACGGGCGCGAGGCCGACACCCTGCGGCTGTCTGTACGCAATGCCGGGCATATCCCCGACAGCCTGATGCCGCGGCTGTTCGAGCCGTTCAAGGCCAGCTTCCATGCCAGCCAGGGACTGGGGTTGGGGCTGTTCATTGCCGATCAGTTCGTCAAGGCGCATGGCGGCACGCTGCAGGCGCGCAACGAAAACGGCGAGGTGGTGTTCGAAGCCCGGCTGCGCCGCCACAACCTGGCGGCCTGACCGCCGCACCGGTTCCGGCACCCGCACCTCACCGCAGGTACCGATCGCATCCTGCGGCCGCGGCCCGCCAATGGGTGTCCTGCCCCATCAGCGGAGTTTGGGCACCGTTATCGGCCAGACCGAGCCTGCGCGGGCCGCGCGCAGCCGCCGAGCGAGCCCGACAGGCGCTGCCCGCGGCGCACGCGGCGTGACAGCCGACTCAAGCAGTGCCGACCGGCCGCATGCGCCGTATGCTCGTATGGCAAGCGCGCTGGACGCACGTTCCTGTCCTCTTGGTCGCACCAACATCCCTTGGTCATCCTCAGGTGCACGCCGTGCACCCAGTCTGCGGAGGTGGTTATGTCGTATATCGATGGGTTTGTGCTTGCCGTGCCTACGGCCAACAAGGACGCGTTCATCGCCCATGCCCGCATGGGCGATGCGGTCATCATGGAATACGGCGCGCTGCGCGTGGTGGAGTGCTGGGGCGACGATGTCCAGCACGGGCAATGGACCGACTTCTATCGCGCGGTCCAGGCCACCGAGGACGAAACCGTGATGTTTTCCTGGATCGAATGGCCGGACAAGGCCACCCGCGACGCAGGCATGCGCAAGATGATGGAGGACCCGCGCATGGACCCATCGGTCAACCCGATGCCCTTCGACGGCAAACGCATGATCTATGGCGGCTTCGTTCCGGTAATGACTTTGCCGGAATAGCGCTGGAAGAGAGGTCCGCTCGCCTGGACGACAGCGCCAGGCGCATGACATCACTCAGTGCACGGTGCCTTGTGGATGGCGAGGTCACGGCACCGCACAGCCCGGTACTTCGGACTGCTCCCATTGGTAGGTATCGACCGGCGCGCCACGCGGCAAATACCTGACTTCGTAAATCTTCCCTTCCCTGGACAATTGCAGCCTCAGGGTCTTGGTCGGGTCCAGCATCACGCGATCACCCACGCCGCCCTTGAGCAGCATATCTCCCTCGCGAACTCCTGCCTTCTCCGCTTCCGATCCATGCACCAAGTCGACAATCTTGCCCGGCGGCGTGAAGGCGCTCATCGAAAAACCAGGGTCGAACGGGCGGGTCTTGCGAAGTACACGCCGAAAACAGGGGCCGTAAGCATCGGAGGGCGGGAGCACCAGTCCGCCGGCCATCATGGATTCAAAGTCCGCAACACCTTGCGGACCCAGTTCATCGCTCAGTATTTTGCGCCAGAGGGCCGCGTTGACGGGAGTGCCGGCAACATGCGCGTCGATCACTGTGTGAATCAAATTGTCCAGCGAACGCTTACCGCCGGACTTTGCAAGCACCGCTGCATCAACTTGCGCGAAATACAGTGATCCCCGCTGGTAGGGAAGCAGGCGCACACGGGCATCGCTCCAGAACTTTTCCACCACCTCGGCGTTGGTCCCGTTGCGTTTGGCACTGGTGTAGTACTGCGCGGCAGTACGATTGAGGTCCTCCAGGAAAACGGAAGCGTCGATCAGCCCCGCCCTCAGCGGCAACGCACGCTGGTAGTACACGGCCAACCCTTCGTTGAACCATGCAGACTTGGTGTTGCCTGGATCGTTCTCTTCGTCCAGGCTGACCATGAGTGCATGCACCATTTCGTGCCCAAGTAACAAACGGACGCCCTGTTCGGTGGTGTCGGGGCCGTAGGTAAATGCGAAGCCGTCCTTCAGGCCAATTCCGCTTCCCGGATTCACTGGATTAGGACGGGCAAATATGCTGAATTTCGCGGCTTGACTGCGAAAAAAATGCGCATAGAAGCGCCGCAGATCCGCACTCCAGCGCATGACCTGGTCCATCGCGAATGTCGGGGTCCCGGCCCAGCTTCCGGTCAAGGCTCCGTCCTCGGACTGGAACACCCCCACCGCACCATGCATGAAGAAAAAATCACGCAGGGCATCGACAGTGAGCGGCTGCCGGGACTTCTGATCGCCGACGCCCAGGTTACTGATAGCCCGGGTGCTCTTCGCGCCAGGCGGCAGCACCCAGCGAATCCATACGGTGCGTTGAAGGTCATCATCGGGCAGTGCCAAAAAAGACGCGCCAGCGCCCGAGAAGGCATATTCGCCGGTTCGCAACTCGGTCATCGGGCTGCCGACCAGCGGCTTTTGCGCATCGATGGAAATTCGGTATCTCACCCGCACCGTGCCAACGACCGTGCGATCTGCCTGCCAGCGACGCATGACATCGTTAGGCGTCAGCTCGAGATCCTGCACCGTCAGCCTCAGCGGCCCCTTGGCATCTGCCACCTGCAGATCGCTCAGCTGATCGGCACTGGTCACGGTTGAGTCGCTAACCTTGCTCAGTTGCAACACGGTCTCGCCTCGGTCGGCTGTCACTCCATCAATGTCCAATGCAACATCAAGATAGGGAAGAGCGCCGTGTGCATCGAACTCGGCAGGACTCAACTCCAATATCAGACGGTGACCGTTGACCGGCGGAGTCGCAGCGGCAACCGCCCCCCCCCAGATTACCAACCCCGCCAGGCAAAACCGCACCACGCCTTTGATGACGTGCGCTACGCGCTCAAATCGGTCGCTCACAAGACCGGCATCTACTAAGCCAACGCAGAAGCGAGGGGCAATCGTCGTGTTGTGCATGGGAGTATTGTCGGGTTCGGGCACTACGGCGAGAGTTTGCCAGCGAGAAAAAGACGCCACCTATGCAAAGGGTCATCTTGCGCCAAAATCTACTGAAATGAGAACGCAACTGCGCTTTTTCGGAGAGAAGTCGTAACGTCGAACAATACACCTGCGACCAGTTTGTTATCGATACCCGGACAGTCGCCATGCCCACGATTCCACTGCTGGTCAGCTGGTCGGCTGCCCCGCCTGTGCCGCATTGAATCGTCTGCCGGAAGTGCGCTTGCGCGATGCTCCGCGCTGCGGAAGCTGCCGTATGGCCCTGCTCACCGGCGCGCCGGTGGCGCTGTCGGCTGTCGATTTCGACAAGCACGCCGTGCGCAGCGAACTGCCGCTGGTGGTGGATCTGGGCGCGGTGATGCGGGCGGTGCCTGAGCATGGCACCGCACTTCGCCGCCGCTGCGGCCACGCTGGAGCCGCAGATGCGGCTGGCCAGGGTGGACACCGACCAGCATCCGGCGCTGGGCAGGCGCTTTGGCATTGGCAGCATTCCCACTCTGCTGGTACTGCGCGGCGGGCACGAGATTGGCCGGCATTCCGGCCCGGTGAGCAGCGCGCAGATCGTCAGCTGGGTGCGCTCGGTCCTGAGCCAGGGCTGACAACGCCGGCGGCGCATCAACGCCACTGGCTTGGCTGACACACCAGACGGGGCCGCGACGGCTGCGCCGCGGCCTTGCCTCAGACAGGCGTTACTGCCAGTTGACGTTGACCGACACCCCCACGATGCGCGGCTCGTTATAGACCGCCGCCATGTAGTTTTCGATCACGCCCTTGACGTTCTCTTCGTTGGTGATGTTACGTGCGAATGCCGCCACCTCCCACGCACCGTAACCGCCGGTATAGCCCAGCTTGAGGCCGCCTTCGAAGTTGCCGTCGGCGCGGAACTCGGTGGAGTCGTACAGCACGAAGCTGGTCTCGCCCTGCCTGTTCCAGTCGGTGGACACGAAGAACGCGCCGTCGTTGCCCACAGGGATGTCGTAGCGCGCCGCCAGGTTGAGGGTGTACTTGGGCGCATTGGGCAGCGGGTTGCCGTCGATCTGCGCAAAGGTGTTGGCACCCACGCGGATGGTCGGGTCGTTGACCGTGCACACCACCACGCCATTGAGTGCGCAGGCCTGTGCATAGACGCGCGTGTCGTGGATTTCGCTGTGCAGCAGGCTCAGGCCGGCAGTGAGCGACAGGTTGGAGATCGGGCGCCAGTCCAGGTCCGCTTCCAGGCCGTAGGCCTTGGCCTTGTCGGCATTGAACAGCACACCGTTGCCGTCCGAGTCGTTGCCGTTGAGCTGGATGTCATCGACGGTGTAGGTGAAGCCGCTGACATTCAAACGCAGGCGATTGTCGAACAGGCTGCTCTTGATGCCGGCTTCCCACGACAGGATGGTTTCCGAATCGGCGGTGGTGAAGTCCGAATTGAACACCGCGCTGCGACCCTGGATGGTCGGGCCGCGGAAGCCGCGCGCAACGCGTGCATACACGCTCAACTCCGGGTTGAACGCATACATGGCGCTCAGATCCCAGCTGGGCTGGGTGTCGGACAGACGTACCTCGCGCCGGCCGCGGTAGGTCACCACGCCGGCGGCGGTGTCGGCGCTCTTGAGCAGGCGGGTCTCCTTGGTGTCCTTGGTCTGGCGGATGCCGGCGGTCAGCGTCAGTGCGTCGGTGGCCTTGTAGCTGAGCTGGCCGAAGCCGGCCCACGAGGTGTTGGTGTTGCGCAGGCGCACCCAGTTGTTGGGATTGCGCGCGGCGGTCTGCAGGAAGTACGCACGCTGATAGAAATCGGTGGTGTCGCGGCCATCGAAGTAGAACGCGCCCAGCTGCCACTGCAGGGCGTCGTCGCCTTCGCTGGCCAGGCGCAGTTCCTGGGTGTACTGGTCCAGGTCGCGGATCTGGCCCATCGACTGGCCGAAGCCGTTGGGCACGCCGTTGACCGGGTAGTTGGCCGCTGCGCCGCCATCGGTGTCGCCACGGCTGTAGCCGGAGGTGGTTTCGTAGGCGGTGATCGAGGTCAGCGACACGCCGCCGAAGTCGTAGATCGCCTTGAGTGAGCCGCCGTCGGTCTGGTACGCCTGCGGGTTGTCATGCGCTTCATCGTAGGCCACGCGATCGCGCGGCACGTCCACCTTATCGCTGCCGCGGGTCACCGCATTGCGCAGGAACAGCGTGGAGGTGCCGTCGTAATCGCGTGTGTGCACCGAGCCCAGCAGCGAGAACGCATCGTTGGGCTTGAGCAGCACCTGCAGACGCGCATTGCGGTCGTTGTAGCCGCCCATCGCATCCTTGCGCGGAGTGCGCGTGCCATCGGCGCTGCTGCCGGCGAAGGTGTTGTCCACCCAGTCGTCGCGGTGCTGGTACAACGCCGAGACGCGGAACGACAGCACATCGTTGATCGGGCCGCCGAAGCCGCCGTCCAGCGATACGGTGTTGTAGCTGCCGTAGCTGGCATCGAGACGGCCGGTGTAGCTGTCGCTCGGCCTGACGGTGTCGAACTTGACGATGCCGGCGGTAGTGTTGCGACCGAACAGGGTGCCCTGCGGGCCGCGCAGCACTTCGACCTGGTCCACGTCGTAGACCGGGTTGGACTTGAGCACCACATGCTCCAGCACCACGTCGTCCTGGATGATGGACACCGGCTGCGAGGCGCCCAGATAGAAGTCGATGTTGCCCAGGCCGCGGATGTAGAAGCGCGGGAAGATGCGCCCGGTGGTGGTCTCGGCATAGAAGCCCGGCACGCGGCCGGACAGTGCCAGCAAGGTGTCGTCGCCACCGGCGGTGTACTGGCGCATGGCCGCGCCCTGCACCACGCCCACCGACACCGGCACCTCCTGCAGGTTCTGCTCGCGGTGCTCGGCGGTGACAGTCACCGTATCCAGTGCCGTCGGGCTGCCCTCGCCCTGGGTCGTCGGCGCCTGCTGCGCGGCGGCGGCCGCCGCCATCCAAGCCAGCAGCAAGCCGGCGCAGGCGCGTGCCAGCGGCCTGCGCTGCAATGCGGTGCGGCTGCGCACGGCGTGCGGGGTAGCGGGCGTCAGCGACGGCGAGACAGGCGAGTACAACGACATGCGGGTGGGTCCTTGGGTGAGTGACGCGAGAATGAGTCCGTTCGGCATGGGCATGCCGGAAGGGGGCGCAGCATGGCGACGCGCGCACGATATGTCAGCAATGTTGCAGCGAAGTGGCAGCCGCGACCGCCCCGGCCGGCGGCCGTGGTACAGGCAGTCGTGCTGGGCTGCCATGGCAGATCGTCTGCGCCCTGTCCTGCCACGAAGTGTCATGCTGCCGCGGGGCTGGCGCCGGGCCAGTGCAACGAATGCGGAAGCGGGTGGATTCCGGGTTCAAGCCCGCGACCAATCCAGAACACATCGAAGGCCCGCACCTGTTCCGCCGCGATGGCTATTACTACCTCACCGCGGCCGAAGGCAGCACCGGTGAGCAGCACGCGCAGATGATCTACCGCAGCCGCCAGATCAGCGGCCCATACGAGCCCTGGAGCGGCAATCCGGTGCTCACCCAGCGCGACCTGGACCCCAGCCGCAGCGCACCGATCACCTCGGCCGGGCATGCGCAATTCGTCGAGCTCAAGGACGGCGCGTGGTGGGCGGTATTTCTGGCCACCCGTCCGTACCAGGGCGATCAGTACAACCTGGGCCGGGAAACCTTCCTGTTGCCGGTGACCTGGCGTGACGGCTGGCCGGTGGTGCTGCCGCACGGCAGTGCGGTGCCACCGGTCGCCACCCGTCCCGTCCTTGCCCGCTGGCACGCAGGCCCTGCCCACCAGCGGGCCGATGCAGTGGAGCGAGCGTTTCCAGGAGGCGCGGGTCCCGATGCAGTGGATGACCATACACCCGCCGCCCCCGCCGTGGCACCTGCCTGGCCCGCAGGGCTTGCGCATCGCGCCGTCGAAGGTGGCGCTGGGCGATCTCGGCCGCGGCCAGCCGGCGTACCTGGGGCACCGCCTGCAGCATCACCACGCCACTGTCGTTGCGCAGGTGGATGGCAGCGCGCTGGCACCCGGCGGGCAGGCCGGCCTGGCTATCGTGGCCAAGGAAAGTCACTTCCTGGCGGCGATGCTGGTACGCGACGATGCCGGCGCGGCGGTGGTGCTGTATCGCCGCGCCGGGCTGCAGGACCCAGGCATCGGCACGGAGCTGGCGCGTGCACCCCTGCCCGACGCAACCCAACCGGTGCAGCTGCGCTTCGCGCCGGATGGCCGCGCGACTGCAGGTGGATGACGCCATCGGCACCGGCCAGTGGCAGACCTTGCTGGAACAGGGCGACGCCAGCGTGCTGAGCACCGACACCGCCGGCGGATTCCTGGGCGCCACGTTCGGGCCGTACGCGTCTTGGCGCTGAGCGCAGCCGCGCTACCGATGCGAATTGTGGGGCGGGGGCTGAGGCGGGAGATTAGGGATTAGGGATTAGGGATTAGGGATTAGGGATTAGGGATTATCGCAACGTACACGTGCGAGCGCATCGCCCCGCGCGCGGCGCGGAACCACGCCGCTGTAGCGCGCCTCTCCATGCACGACCTCGCTCCGCGTGCACACAGGAAACACCTGCAGCAGGCTAATGCGGCATCTCACGCGCTGGCGATCGTCGCGCGTCACGCACCAGACGATGTCGAAGAACGCATCGCCCTCCAGCGCCACTGCCGCGCACCGCTCCAGGCGCCACCCTCTTGCGTCTGTACCACGCGTCCGGCCTGGTGGTTGCAGCTAATCGCAGCCAGCCGTCGCTGCGGCCAGCGCAGCGGCCGCTACGCGCGCGCCAGCGCGCTGCTGTCGAGCATCTGCCCGACGGTATTGAGCAGGTCGTTGAGGCTGAAGGGCTTGGGCAACAGGGCCATGCCGTCGGCCAGGAACTCCTGCCGGGTGATCGCGTTTTCTGCGTAGCCGGTGATGAACAAGATCGGCAGTCCCGGCCGCAACACCCGTGCCAGATCGGCCATGTCGCGCCCATTCATGCCCGGCAGGCCGACATCCGACACCACCAGATCGATCGGCACCTCGGTGCGCAGATGGGTCAGCGCGCCGTTGGCGTCTTCGGCTTCGAGCACGAGATAGCCCGCATCGGTGAGTACCTCGCTCACCATCATGCGCACCACGTCGGTATCGTCCACCAGCAGGATGCGCGCATTGTGCGTGCGCGGCGTGCTCGGTGCCGGCGCCGGTGGCAGCTCGCTGGCGGTCAGCCCACGCGGCAGCAGCAGCGTCACCGTGGTGCCCTCGCCCACCTGGCTGGTGATGCGCGCGGTGCCACCGGACTGACGCGCAAACCCGTAGGTCATCGATAGGCCCAGACCGGTGCCTTCGCCAATGGGCTTGGTGGTGAAGAACGGCTCGAACACCTGGTTGAGGATGGCCGGCGCGATCCCGCTGCCGTTGTCGATCACCTTCACCGCCACGTACTCGCCGTCGTCCAGCTCCGGGTCGTCGAGCGCGGTATGCGCGGTGGTCTGCACGCGGATGCTGCCCTGGCCCAGCAGCGCGTCGCGGGCATTGATCACCAGGTTGAGCACCACGTTTTCCAGCTGGTTGGCATCGGCCACTGCCACCAGCGTGGCGTCGGCCAGGTCCAGTTCCAGCACGATGTTTTCGCCGATCGAGCGGCGCAGCATGTCTTCCAGCGAGCGCACGCGCAGGTTCACGTCGAACGGCTGGGTATCCAGCGATTGCTTGCGCGCAAACGCCAGCATGCGCTGGGTCAGTGCCGCCGCGCGGTGCGCCGAGCCGGTGGCGATCTCGGCCAGCCGTGGCACCCGCTCGATGCGATTGGATTCCACTGCCAGCTGGATCATGTCCAGGCCGGAAATGATGCTGGTCAGCAGGTTGTTGAAGTCGTGCGCGATGCCGCCGGTGAGCTTGCCCAGCGCTTCCATCTTCTGCGCCTGCAGCAGCTGGATTTCGGTGCGTTGCCGCTCGGCGATCTGGTGCGCCAGTTCGGTGGTGGCGGTGTCCAGTTCCTGGCGCTGTTCGCGCTCGCGCAGCCGCTGTTCGGTCACGTCCTCGACCATCAGCAAGCCCAGATCCGGCTCGCGGTACGGCGATACCCGCCACTCGGTTTCGCGTGCCCGGCCATCGTGCAGCAGGGTCAGGGCGCCGCTCCAGCGTTCGCGTCGCCGCAGCGCGGTGGTCAGCGCCTGCACGGTCGCGGACTGGTCCAGCCCGGCCGCCTGGATCGCCTTGGCCGGGCTGGCGCTGCCGATCAGGCGCTGAAACGCCGCATTGACCTCGTGCGTGTGCAGCTGCGCATCGACCACCGCGATCGGTGCGCTGATGTGTTCGAAGATCTCGCGAAAGCGTGCCTCGCTGGCCCGCAGTTCCTCTTCGGCGTGGCGCGCGCGCAGCAAGGTGCGCAGCGTGGCGACCAGCACGTTCGGGTCCACCGGATGGATCATGTACGCATCGGCGCCGGCATCCAGCCCAGTGATCATGTCGCCGGTGGCGATCGAGGCGGCCGAGACGTGCACCACCGGCAGCAACGCGGTGCGCGGCTCGGCGCGCAGCGTGCGCACGATATCGAAACCGCTCGTGTCCGGCAGGTTGACGTCCAGCACCACTGCCGCGAACGCCTGCACGGCCAGCTTGGCCAGGCCATCGGTGCCGGTGCCGGCCTCCTCGACCACGAAATGATGGTGCTCCAGCACGCGCCGCACCGAGTAGCGCGTTACCGCATTGTCGTCCACGACCAGGATGTGGTGCTTACTGCCCAAGTGCCTTCTCCGCTGCCAGCGTCACCGGCAGCACCACGAAAAATTCCGACCCCTGCCCCACCACGCTGTTGATGCCGACCCTTCCGCCAAGCAGTTCGGCGAAGCGCTTGCAGATCGACAGGCCCAGCCCGGTGCCGGTCAGGCGCTTCTGCAACGGCGAGTCCACCTGTACAAAATCCTCGAACAAGGCCTCGTGAAGCTCCGGCGCGATGCCGATGCCGGTGTCCTGCACGCTGAAGCGCACGTGGCGCTCGTCTTCCAGCTGCGCCAGCACGCGCACATGGCCTTGCGGGGTGAACTTGAGCGCGTTGGAAATGAAGTTGCGCAGGATCTGCGCCAGCTTCTTGTCGTCGGTGTACAGCATCGGCAGCACCGGCGGATCTTCGAAGATCAAGGTGGGGGTGCCGACATCGGTGAGCGGGCGGAACATGCCGCGCAATGCGGCGAACAGGTCCATCAGGTCGAACCAGCCCGGCGAGATGGTGATGCGCCCAGCCTCGATCTTGGCCAGGTCCAGCAAATCGTCCACCATCTCGCTGAGTTCGCGCGTGGAGGCGCTGACAAAGCGCACCTGCTTGAGCTGCTCGTCGTTGAGCGGCCCGTCCATGCCGTCTTCCAGCAGCCGGGTGATGCTCAGGATCGAGCCCAACGGGGTACGGAATTCATGGCTCATGTACGACAGGAAGCGGCTCTTGAGCTCGGACACATCGCGCAACTGCTCGGCCTGCTGGTCGAGCTCGGCGTACAGGGCGAGCACGCCCTGGTTGGTTTCTTCCAGCTCCTCGCGCAGGGCCTGGTTCTGCTGGCGCAGGGTCTCCAGTTCGGCCAGCGGATCGCCGGCCGGTACCGCATCGGGTGCGTTCATTGCAGGCCTCCCAGGCGCATGACGAAGACGCAGGCATCGTCGCGGCCGCGCGCGTAATCGCGCGCCAGCACCGCGGCGATGATGCGTGGATGGCGCGACAGCACGCCGGGGTGATCGCGCAGGTTCCAACGCGATTGCAGGCCGTCGCTATGCATCACCAGCACCTTGCCGGCGGCCTGTGGAAAGTCGAAGGGTTGCGCCTTGCGAAACTGCACGCCGACGATGCCCGGGTGCGAAGGCATGCCGCGCACGCCGTCGCCATCGCTCAGCGTCGCGGCGATATTGCCCACCCCGGCAAAGCGCACCCGGCCGGTTGCGACGTCGAACTGCATCACCGCCGCGGCGCCGCCGCGGGTGCCGGACATGGCGGCGTGCAGCCGTGCCAGACGCTCGCCGGGCTCGCCGCTGGCCACCGCGGCGGCGCGGGCACCCGCATCGGCGGCATCGGCGGCGCCGGGCCCGTGGCCTAGGCCATCGATCACGGTGACGGTAGCGCGCTGCGCATCGACACACAGCTGCCAGGCGTCGCCGCAGAGGGTTTCGCTGTGCAACGGCAGGCGGATCGCACCATAGGGCAGGTCCTCCGCCGTCTCCTGCGTGGCGTGCACGCGCGCCAGTACCACCGCACCGGTGGCATCCGAATACGCATCCAGCAGCGCGGCATGCCGCTGCACGGCGCCCAATCCGTTCCCGGGCGTGCTGCCGGTGGAATAGCCATCCGGCAGGCAGTCGGCGAGGACGAAGCCGGGGCCGTGATCGAGCGAGCACAATTCCACGCCAGGACCATGGCGGCCGGCCACGCTGCACAACTGCATCTGCCCGCCACCGGCATGGTTGAGCAGGTTGGTGCATAGCTCGGTGGCCACCAGCGCCACGCGCCCGCAGGCGTCTTCGTCAAATCCGCAGGCCTGGGCCAGCGCCACCGCGTCGCGGCGCACCTGGCCCACCTGGGTGGACTCCTCGACGCGGATCACCTGGGTGAGCGCGCCGGCAACCGTCACTTCCATTTGGTGATGGTGATACGGGTGCCCTTGCCGGCTGCACTATCCAGCACGAAATCGTCCACCAGCCGCCGGCTGCCGGACAGGCCCAGCCCCAAGCCGCTGCCGGAGGTCCAGCCGTCGGTGAGTGCCAGATCCAGGTCGGCAATGCCCGGGCCTTCGTCGCGAAAGGTCAGCTGCACGCCCTTGCGCATGCCGCTTTCGACCAGCGCCCAGTCCATGTCGCCGCCACCACCGTAGATCACGGTGTTGCGCGCCAGTTCGCTGGCCGCAGTCACCAGCTTGGTCTGGTCGACCAGCCGCAAGCCGCATTGCACCACCAGCTTGCGCACGGTCTGCCGCGCCAGCACCACATCCTGCTCGGTGCGGACCGGTTGCGAACCGGCGCTCATGATTGCGGGTCGGGTTGTTGCAGCAGGCGCATGCCACGTTCGACATCGAGCGCAGTGCGCACCGACGGCAGGGTCAGCCCCAGTTCGACCAGGGTGATCGCCACCGCCGGCTGCATGCCCACAACCACGGTCCGCGCACCCATCAGCGCCGCCAGCCCGGAGATGGTGCTGATCATGCGGCCGATGAACGAATCGACGATATCCAGTGCGGAAATATCGATCAACACGCCGCGCGCGGAAGTGGCGCTGATCTTTTCCGACAAGTCTTCCTGCAGCTTCAGCGCCAGTTGGTCATGCATGTCCACCTGGATGGTGACCAGCAGCAGGTGACCCATGCGCAGGATCGGGATGCGCTCCATGTCAGAGCACCTTGCTCACGGTCACACCGGTGCGCTTGAGCGCCAGCGCCAGCGCATCGGCCAGGTTGGCCTTGGTCACGATGCCCTGCAGATCCAGCCCCAGATGCACGATGGTCTGCGCGATCTGCGGGCGCACACCGCTGATGATGGCGTCGGCGCCCATCAGCCGGATCGCGGTGACGGTCTTGAGCAGATGTTGCGCCACCAGGGTGTCCACCGTGGGCACGCCGGTGATGTCGATGATGGCGATCTCCGAACCGGTATCGACGATGCGCTGCAGCAGCGATTCCATCACCACCTGGGTGCGCTGCGAATCCAGCGTGCCGATCATCGGCAGCGCCAGTACGCCTTCCCACAGCTTCACTACCGGCGTGGACAGCTCCAGCATCTCTTCCTGCTGGCGCACGATGATGTCTTCGCGGGTCTTCTGGAACGTCTTGACGGTGTACAGGCCCAGGCGGTCGAGCAGCTCGGACAGCGCCCACAGCTGCTGGCCCAGTTCGTCCGGGACGCTGGCGTATTCGCGCTGTACCAGCGCGAACAACACGCGCTTGAGCGAGAAGATGAAGTTGGCAGTTTCCTGCGAATCGAACCCGCGGGTGGCGCGGTCGCGCGAGAGGGTTTCCAGGAAGCGGCGTACCTCGCTCCACTCGGCGCTGTCCAGGCTGCTGCCATCGTCCTTCAACGCCGCCACCAGCAGACTCAGGAATTGCGCGCTCTGGGTTTCCAGCTCCTGCCGGGGCAGGCGCACGTCGTTACCGACATTGGATGCGAGCCAGGCGGCCAACAGGGCCGGCTCCTGGCCACGAATCGCATTGATCGAGCGCTGCTGCAGTGCCACCATGAGATCACCCGCCAAGAAAGAAAGAGAGGCTGGGCATGCGGGCTGGACTGCGCCCGGATCGACGCGGCGCCCCCACGCCGAAGCGCATCAGAGTAAAGCAATTCAGTTTCGGCAACCAGCGACCCAAGCTGTAGCGGTCATGGCCGCCGGCCGCTGCAGTTTGACATTGCCGCAACGGCGGGAACGTGCGCTGGCCCACGCCTGCGCAGATGCGCCGCTTGAGCCTGCCTGAGCGCCCGTCGCCGATCGGACCTGGCGCAGCCGGCTGGAAGGACGGCGTCTGCCCACAGCGCGCGGGGATGCTCACCGCGTGCACCGTCTCCCGGAGACACCTTGCCGGGCAAGATGCCTGGCCGGATCTGCCTGCCACGCAAGCGCCCGGCTCCGGGGCATGGCCACGCCAAGCACCCGCCGCCGCAGACCCGCGGACGCGCGCCTGCGCAGGCGCGCAAGCAGCGGCATCCTGGCGACCCATGCAGCGCGCATCACCGCGGGTGCGCGCTGCGGATACGCGCTGCAGCGACACAGCGTTGCAGCGATTCCGCTGCGCCCGCGGCAACGCCTCCACGCAGACATAGCACGGCTGCGCGCGCCGTCGGCAGGACTGCAACGCGGTGTGCCATCGGCGCCGGTGTCGCCCGGCAGCGCGGCATGCTCTGATCGCGCCCCTGCTCTCTCGGACCTCAATGCCCCATGTCATCGTTGTTTTCTGCGTACCAGCTGAAGGATGTCACGCTCCGCAATCGCATCGCGATCCCCCCCATGTGCCAATACACCGCCGTCGATGGCATGAGCAACGATTGGCATGACGTGCACTATGCCGCGCTGGCGCGCGGTGGTGCCGGGCTGGTGATCGTCGAGGCAACCGGCGTTTCGCCGGAAGGGCGCATCACGCCCGGTTGCCTTGGCCTGTGGAACGACGCACAGGCCGAAGGGCTGGCGCGCATCGCCGCCTCCATCAGCGCTGCCGGTGCGGTACCGGGCATCCAGATCGGCCATGCCGGGCGCAAGGCGAGCGCCAACCGTCCCTGGGAAGGCGACGACCATATCGCCGATGACGATGCGCGCGGCTGGGAGACCGTATCGCCATCGGCGGTCGCCTTCGGTGGCGGCCTGTCCAAAGTGCCGCGCGAAATGACGCTGGACGATATCGCCCGCGTGCGTGGCGATTTTGTTGCCGCCGCGCAACGCGCCCGCGATGCCGGCTTCAAATGGCTGGAGCTGCACTTTGCCCACGGCTATCTGGCGCAGAGCTTCTTCTCGGTGCATGCCAACCTGCGCCAGGACCGCTACGGCGGTGATGCCGACGGCCGCGCGCGCTTTCTGCTGGAGACGCTGCAGGCTGTCCGCGCGGTCTGGCCCGACCATCTGCCGCTCGCCGCCCGCTTCGGCGTCATCGAATTCGACGGCCGCGACGAACAAACGCTGGCCGAGGCGATCGACCTGACACGCGCATTCAAGCGCAGCGGCCTGGACCTGCTGAATGTCAGCATGGGATTCAGCACGCCGGCCGCACAGATTCCGTGGGGCCCTGCCCTGCTGGCGCCGATTGCCGAGCGCGTCAGCCGCGACGCGCAGCTGCCGGTCGCCTCGTCCTGGAACATCGACGATCCGCACGAAGCCAACCGCGTTATCGCCGATGGGCAGATGGAATTGGTGATGGTTGGCCGCGCACACCTCGCCAACCCGCATTGGCCGTATCAGGCGGCACTGGCGCTGGGCGAAGAACGTCCGTCATGGCAGCTGCCGCCGTCGTATGCACACTGGCTGGAGCGCTACGGCGCGCGCAGCTGATCGAGCGGCCGCGAGGTCGCCGCTGACCGCGGCGTCCTCGCGCTTGCAATCTCGCTGAGCCACCTGCCGCGATGGTATCGAAGGCATCGATGGCATCGATGGCATCGAAGGCAGCGCAGAGACCGCCAGCCGGTCGGGACGCACTACGCCCCGCCTGCCACGCCCACGTCTGGATCTTCGATCATTCCCCTGGCCGCACTGGTTGCAGGCGGCCGCCCTACAGCCCATAACGCTCCACCGCCTCCAGATGCGGGCGCGGATCCTGGTCGCAGGCCTCGGCCAGGCGCAGCCAGCACATCGGGTGCGACCAGCGCGAGGTGGTGCAGCGCAGGACGCGATGCAATTCCTGCGGCGACACGCTGTCCGGGAGCGCCACGGTGAACAACACCCCCGGCAAGCCCGACGTCGCATCGTCCGGATCGAACGCATCCGGCTGATCCGGATCCATGACACGGTAGTCGCCGCGACTGTGCACCCACATCTTCCAGCCGCGCGTTTCCATGTCTGCACGCATGGCCTCGACCACCTCGTCACCCGGATGCACGCCATCCACCAGCCAGCTGCTGCCATAGCCGCCGGTCTCCAGCACATGCACCTGCGCATACGTTGGCACGAAGCGCTCGCGTTCGGCCTCATCTTCCGGCGCCGGATACAGCAGGTCCGCATCGAACACCACCCTGTCGCCGACATGCTGGCGCCGGTGCGCAGGCGCGTTCTCGATGATGCGTGCGGTCACCGGGCCGGTGCGGCGTGCGTAGTAGTCGGCCGCCTCGCCATCGTCCACGCAACGCACGATCACCCAGCCCCAGTCTTCTTCGACAACCCCGCTGGGGCTGCTCAGTTCCATGCCGATCGCCGCTGCCGAGGCCCGCACCGCATCCCAGTCCTGTGCGGCGCTGGCGGCGGTCATATGGTCCCAGTGCGCGGAGCGCGGCTCGTCCATCGTCGCGATCAATTGGCGGTAGACCTCGGCCGCCTCGGCAAAGCGTCCGGTGTTGAGATACATGCGCGCCAGCAACCCGCGCGCGCCATGCGAGCCGGGCGACAGTTCCAGCAAGGCGGTGCACGCCTGCTCCAGCGCCGGCCAATCGGCCAGCCGCTGGGCAAGTTGCGCCTCGCACCACAGCGCGGCCACCGGCACCTGCGGGCGATAGAGCTGCGCCAGCTTGCGCACGCCGGCATCATCGCCACGGCCCAGCAACAAATTCATCAGCCGGAAGGTCGGGCTGGTTTCGCGGTCGGCGTGCCGCTGCACGAATTCCCACAGCAGCGCGATCGCCTGCTCGTCCGCCGCGCAGGCGCTCAAGGCCGACGCGGCGGTATCGACCAGCTCCGCATCGTCGGGACACTCGGCCACCGCCTGCAGCAACCACTGCGCCTCCTGCTCGGGGTTGCGCACCACGTCCTGGCCCTGCGCGTTCAACCATTCCAGCAGCTGATCGGCCGGCACCGGCGCCTCCTCGCCCGTGGGCGCCGGCTCGATCCGGGCGGCCCAACGGTCCAGCGCCTGCGTGGCACCACGGTCCTGCCGCAACTTGGGCAGGTGCGTGCGGGCGAGCGCCAGATGCCGACGTGCCGTCCACACCGCACCCCGTTGCAGGGCCAGATCGATCGCAAGTTCCGCCGCCTCGATCAAAATGCGATGCGCACCGACCTGCGCGTAATGATCGAGCATCAGCTGCACGCGGCTCCCCAGGTCCCAGGTATTACGCTCGGGTGCACGTGTCACCAGCACCGCCACTGCGCGCAACCAGTGCAGGCGATAGCGTGGCGCCACCTCGCGCCAGGGCAGCAGGGCGTCCATGGCCTCGTCGTCGCGATTGAGCAGCGCCAGCGCACGCGCTTTCTGCAGTCGGCGCGGCTGACTGCAATTGGCCCACTCTGCACCCTCGCGCGCCGCCTCGCGCTCGCGCTGTTCGATCAGTGCCAGTGCCTCGTCCGCGCGCCCCAGCGACAGCAGGATCGAGATCCGCATGTCAGGCACGCCGTCGTAGATCTGGCCACCGTGGGCCACGATGGTTTGCGATTGCTGGTCCAGATAGCTCAGTGCCGCATCGCCACGCCCGTCGTCGAGCAGGGCATCGGCTTTTTTGCAACTCAGGCACTGATAGCACGACCAACTCGGGTCGATACGGCCCAACGTCTCATCGCAGACCTCGATGCGCTCTTGCACCCAGCCGGGGCCATCGATGTTGGCGTAGCACGCCGCAAGATCCTGGGTGACGCAGACCGATTGCGGGCATTCCACTGCGTCGGCACGGTGCGCGCGCTCGAACAGTGCCACCGCATCGCCCAGCGCGCGTTCGCCTTCGCACAGGTTGCCGACCCGGTTGCGCATCTCCCAATGGCCGACAAACACGTCCAGCCACGGATTGGCCAGCGTCTTGCCCAGCGCACGCGCCTCGGGCAGCAAGGCTTCGGCACGTTCGATCTGCAGATCGCAGATATGGTCGGTCAGGCGCGTCAGCAGCTGCGCGTTCTGCGGCTGCCCGGCTTCGCCCAGGTCGTCCTGCAGCTTTTCCACCCAGTTCCAGATTTCCATCGTACGTCCTTCGGTGCGGCGCTCAGCGCGCCAGCAGTTGGCTCACGGCCTCGGCAAGATCGCCGAAAGCCTTGTTGAGATCGGACCCGCCCGATTCGGCTCCACCGGGCTGCGGTTGCGCCCTCCCCTGTGCCGCGACGATCACCTTCAGTGAGCGCAGCAAGCGCGCGGCGACCGCGGCTTGCGGGTTGCCAACGCGCTGTGCGGCCAGCAAGGCCTGCAGCGCTTGATTGTCCAGATTGAGATATAGCCGCTGGGTCTGACGCGCTTCGATGCGCGCGGTGAACTGCCGCACCAGCCGCAATGCAGCCGTCGACACCCGTTTGTCGCTTTCGTCCTGTTCCAGCCGGCGCTTGAGCTCGGCCTCGCGATCGGGCACCACCACCAGCGGCAATTCCGCAGGGCTGAAGCGTGCCGGCACCAGCGCTTCGCCATCGCCCAGGTGCTGCTCCAGCCACGCCAGTTCATCGGCCGGCAGGCGATCCAGATGGAACAACTGACGGTTGCCATGCTCGGTTCCCAGCTCGACCAGGCGCACCCCCTTGGCCTGCGCCCAGCGGCGCAGGAACGGCACCACCGCATAGCGGTTGCCATAGGCCACCGGCACGCCCATGGCACGGAACAGCATCTCTTCGAAGCCGCTGTCGCTGTCCAGGATGACGTGCACCGCGCCACGCGCCGGCAACTGCTGCGCCGGCAGGTCGCCCTGCGAGGTCGGCACCCGCACATGTTCCAGCAGCAATTCGAACAGGCGCTCGTCGCACAGTGCCGCGCCCAGCAAGGCCTCGTTATGCCGCAGCAGGATGCGACGCCATGCCTCCGGCTGCTGCCGCGCCACATCCGCCAGCCCCTGCACCAGGGCCTCGGACAGCGCATGCTGCACCGAGCTGTAGACCGCATCGCGCTGCAGGTCCTCGCGGCTTGCCGTCGGCGTCAGGCGATTGGACTCGATCACCCCGCCGATGAAACCGGCCCACGGCGGCAGCAATTCGCGCGCGTTATCGTCCAGCAGCATGCCGCGCAGAAACACCGACAGGTTGCGGTTATCGCTGGTGCCGTAGGTGGCACCGTCCTGCACCCACAACAGGCCCACCGCATCGCTCCCCTCGTCCGCACGTACCGGCATGCAGCACAAGGGTTCGAAGTTGCGCTCGAAGCGCGCAGCGAACTCGCGTTGCCGGCGCCAGGCCTGCACCGGATGCAGCGGCACCGCGTCATGGGCGCGCCACGGCGGCGGTTCGGGATTGATCGGCTGCGTAGTGGCACCGACCCAGATCGGCTCGCGCAACAAGGCGCAATAACGCGCCAGGATCTCGTGCAGGCGCCCGTCCTGCGCCAATGCCAGGTATTGGTCGTGCAGCTCCAGCACCACCTCGGTGCCCACCTGCGCACGCGCCGGTATCGGGCTCACCGTGTAGTGCTCGGCATTGCCGGAGAGGTAGCAATGGCCCAGGGTCGGCGTCTGGTAGGAGGTGGTACGCACGGTGACACGGCGTGCCAGCACGAAGGCCGACAGGAAGCCCAGCCCGAACATGCCGATCAGCCCGCTGTCTTCGTGCCCACCCTGGCGCAGCCTGCGGGTATAGCCCACGCCCACGGTGGCCAGGTAATCATGGATTTCCTGCTGGGTGAGCCCGGCGCCGGTATCGACGATACGCACGATCCCCTGCGCCGGATCGGCCTGCACGTGGATGCGCGATTCACCCTGCCACTGCGGCTGCTCCAGGCGACGCCGCAGGATCGAGTCGTGCGCGTTCTGTACCAGCTCGCGCAATGCGACCACCGGCGTGGAATACAGATGCTTGCTCAGGACGGACATCAATCCATTGAGGTCGACGCCTGCGCGGCGGATCTGTGAGGCGTCCGTCGCTTCGGAGATAGGATCTTGCATGATGGTCGTCGTTTCCTTGGCGGCCACGCCCATCCTCGGACGCGCCTCCTGAGTGGCAGTGCGAGCCGGCAAGGATAGCCGCAAGCATCTTGCACGCACGTCTCACTTGGGCTCCTGCCCTACCCTGCGTGCCGACGACGGTGCCTGCATTACTGTAGGAAACCACGCGCACGGCCAGGCGCTGCCGCCCGGCCGTGCGCGGCCAACTACCGCTGCAAGGTTTCCATCGGCGCTTCATTGAAATGCTGGCGATACCCCTTGGCGAGCGCTGAACGACTGCCAACGCCCCAGCGGCTGGCCGCCTGCAGCACGCTGCCGCAACCGCCCTCGGCCAGCAGTTCGTCGCGGATGCTCTGCATGCGATAACGCCGCAACACCTGGGTCGGCGACAACCCGGTGGCCGACTTGAATGCCTGCTGCAGCGCACGCCCGGTCACCCCGATCTGCGCGGCCACTTCATTGATCGACAGATCCGAGCGGTGCGCATTGGTGATCATGTAGCTATAGGCACGGCGGTACTTGGCCGGCAGGCGCGCGGAGATATCGTCGCTGACATGCGCCGGCGTGCCGCTCTCCAGCAAGCGCGGCGCCTGCACTTCGCTGCGCAGGCATTGCACCGCACCCAGCGCGTAGCGGTTGTACAGCAGCAAGGCCTGTTCGGTACGCCCCAGCGTCTGGCTGATCTTGGCCTGGCAATACTCGAATTCCAGATTCCAGCGCGGTGCATGGTGCCGGCCGGCGCCGGCCAGGGCACGCTCGGCCAGGTCGGCACGACCCACCGCCAGGGCAGCCAGCGCCAGTTCCACCTGCGCATCCTGCCGCGCGCACGGTGGGCAACCGTTGGCTGCCGCCGGCAGGGCGTCGATCTGTGCGTCGAAACCAAAGGTGTCGCCGCCGGCAATCCGCAGCAGGTTGCGGACATGCCGCAATCGCTGCGCAAGCACCGGCATGCTTTCGGCAAGATCGGCGATGCAGGCGCGCAGCTCGCTCGGTTCGAACGCATGGGCGGCGTCTTCCTGGCGCAACGTGGCCTGCCAGAACACGTGGTCGCTCATGCGGTCCGCGCGGCGGATGCGCAACTGCGCGAGCATGTCCAGGCGCAGCGCCGTGGCGATCCGCAGCCAGTCGGATGCACCGCCTTCCAGCTCCGACAGCACTTCATGGGCACGCTCGAGCGTTTGCAGGGCCAAGGTGCTCTGGCCAAGGTGGAAATGGGTCAAGGCCTTGCCGAGCAAGCCTTCGCCACCCAGGCAGGCCGGCGTGTCGCGGTCCACCGCAAGCTGCGCAAAGCAGTTCAACGCGGCGCTCAGCCTGCGCTGGCTCAGCATCAGCCAGGCAGTATTGCGGCACGACAGCAGGCGTAGCTGGCGCTGATGCCCGCGCATCGCCTTCAAGGCATGCCGGTAGGCGTCTTCAGCTTCTTCTTGATATTCGAGTATCAACAACGCATCGCCGCTGGCACCGAGCAGACTGACTTCATCGTCAGTCCCTTCGGGCGTTCCCTGGCCGTCACGGCGTTGTTGAAGATGTTGCAGACCTTGCGGCCAGGCACCAACCAGCATCCTGCTTGTATAGGTAGGAAGACGATCTGCATACGACAATGCGGAGATCGCTGCGAAGTAGGTGGAAAGGATCATGCCGGGCTCTCTCATAGGGGGATGAGCAAAAGACAACAACGCGCCGGTCTCGCTGGCGCAAACGATTGTATGCAGGGGATCCAATGGAATTTCTCACCCGATGGCACCGCAAAAATCAAAAAATCTCACTCTGTCTTCCTGCACGTCGGCCGTGCGTTGCTGCAAATGCCGAACGCTTTCGCGAACGACGGACATAATGTCCAGCGCTAGACATCACGCACCATTCGAGTGGGTATTGAATAAGCGATGCTGCCGCGCGCTGCGCGGTGTTCCGGCAACGTCTGCCAACGCACCGCTTCGATGCGGATATCCCTGCATCGGCGATCGCCAAGCGTCTTGCATGCGGCGCCAGAGACGAGTAACGGCGTCCGCGCCGTGGGCGATGGACCGGGACCGTGCAGCTGGTCATCCACCTCATGCAGCTATTCCATACAGGCGGCGAGACCATCCGAATCGCAATACCTTGGTCTAGACCTCTGCAGACCAATCGGCCTTCTTTATCTGGATCTGCGAACAGGCCTGGGATCCAAGGAACGCAGCGATAGCGGCTTGCACCGCTGTTTCGTTCGGCCCATGCCCTAGCCGTAAGAGCTGCTGCACGCGTAGATGAGCGCAGGTTAAAGCGCGCCTACCTAAACCCGAAGAAAAGTGCGCAGCAATGAAACTTTCTGTCTTTGGAATGGTACATACCATTCGTTCGACCTCGGTCAGACGCTCCCCCCTGGCAGCCCGGATGGTTTGGCGATGCACCTCTCTATCGATGTGGGTTTCACCTTGGTGCCTGCGGTTCGTCGCCGGCATCCCACGCACGACTGGTACGTGTGCCGTCATGGGAAGGCCGACTAATGCACGGCAATCCTCTCCCCGCCAAGCAAGGATCGGCTTTCCTGTTGACGCAGGACGCGCGTCTGGCCTCGCAGGTCAATGCGAGCCTCGCCCCGCTGGGTCCGCAGTTCGCGGTGTTTTCCGACGAACTCGAGCTGCTGCGTTGCTTGCGGCACTCGCCTTGCGAGCTGCTGATCTTCGATGCGACCTGTGTCGCCTCGGACGACAGCTCGGTGCTCGCCTGGCAGCGCTGCCACAGCGGTCAGCCCACCCCGTTGATCGTGCTGGGACGCTTCGACAGTCCCGACGATATCCTGGCCTGGTACCGTGCCGGCGCCCAGGAAGTGTTAGCCCTCCCATTCAACTCGCATGAGCTGCAGGTCCGCTCGGCGCTGGCGATCTCGCCGGTGGCCCACAGCTGCCAGGAATCGCAACACCTCAGTGTGGGCCCGTATCACCTGATCCGCGAGGAAAACACCGTCTACCTGCACGGCAAGCCGATTGTACTGACGGCACGCGAGTTTTCGATTGCCTGGCTGCTGTTCTCCAGCCCCGGGGTCTGTTTCCGTCGCTGCCAGTTGGCCAAGGCCGTCTGGGGCAGCCATACCGAGTTCACCGACCGCACGATGGAGCAGCACATTTACAAGCTGCGCAAGAAACTGCAGCTGTGCAACCACAGCGGGGTCGTCCGCATCAGGACCGTGTATTCGCACGGCTACAAGCTGGAACTCGCCTCGCAGGACAAGGACCCGCTGATATCGGGCAAGAGCAGCAGCTCAAGCACCGGCCACCATGCGGCTGCCTGCTAACGACGTTTTCGCACGTTGGGCGCTGGTCACGCGCCTCATCGTCTGCCTGCCGTAATGTCCGCGAGCTTCGCTCAGCGGCGATGTAGCCGCCTGTTTGTGTGTGTTTCGGCGTAGCGCGTCAGCAAAGCACTTGCGTTAATCGAAATTGCAGGCCATCGAGCGCCAGGCACCTTGGTCCAGCGCGGCATACGATTGCAGCCAACAGCGACGAACTTGCGTGTGCGGCCTTGCTACCGCCCCGGTCAAGAAATCGATCCGACTTCGGTGCAACGCAGTCGCCAGCCATCGCATAAGCGACAATGGCGCAGGGAACCCCTGCGCCATTGCTTGAATCAAACCTGGGGCGTAACGCGGATTACTTCAGGCTCTCGCCATACTGGTTCGGGCCGGGGGTGCCTTCCAGGCACATGAAAACCAGCATGATAAAACCACCGATGTACAGCATGAACATCCAGTATTCCTTGCGACGCGAGCGATCTTGAAAGTCGGCATGGCGCTTGAGCGGCAACAACATCCATTCCATCGTGGCTCTTCAGTTCGAGCAATCAGCGGTCTTCGTGATCCGGTGCACAGTGCAGCAGGCCGCACAGGTGCCATGGCCGCTGCCTGGTGAAAACGGTTTTTTAATACCCAAAACGCAGTTGCGAGCAGCCAGCCGACAGACGCTCACAGGCGCAACGAGATGGCTCGCCTTGCCCATCGGCAGCGCTCACTTATTCCGCCGCCTCCAGCGCCTGGCTCAACCGCTCCACCGCAATGATCTCCATGCCCTTGATGGTGGCCGTTTTCGGCGCATTGGCGCGGGGCACGATCGCGCGCTTGAAGCCATGCGTGGCGGCCTCCTTCAAGCGGTCCTCGCCGTTGGGCACCGGCCGAATCTCGCCAGACAGCCCCACCTCGCCAAACGCGATGGTCTTCTCGGACAACGGCCGGTCGCGCAGCGAGGACAGCACCGCCAACAGCACCGGCAAGTCGGCTGCGGTCTCCTGCACGCGGATGCCGCCGACCACGTTGACGAACACGTCCTGGTCGCCGACCACGATGCCGCCATGGCGATGCAGCACCGCCAGCAGCATCGCCAGCCGGTTCTGTTCCAGCCCCACCGCCACCCGGCGCGGATTGGACAACGGTGAGGCATCCACCAGCGCCTGCACTTCCACCATCAACGGCCGGGTGCCCTCGCGGGTCACCATCACGCAGCTGCCCGGCTGCTGGGTGCTGCCGCCGGACAGGAAGATCGCCGAGGGGTTGGAGACCTCCTTGAGCCCCTTCTCGCCCATCGCGAACACGCCGAGTTCGTTGACCGCGCCAAAGCGGTTCTTGAATGCGCGCAGCAGGCGGAACCGGCTACCGCTCTCCCCTTCGAAGTACAGCACCGCATCGACCATGTGTTCGAGCACACGGGGGCCGGCGATGCCGCCTTCCTTGGTGACATGGCCCACCAGGAACACCGCCGTACCGGTTTCCTTGGCAAACCGCACCAGCCGCGCCGCACTCTCGCGCACCTGGCTGACCGACCCGGGCGCTGCAGTCAGCGACTCGGTCCACAGCGTCTGCACCGAATCGGCCACGATCAGCTTCGGCCGCGCCACGCTTGCATGCTGCAGGATATGTTCGATGCCGGTTTCGGCCAGCGCATTCAAGCCTTCCAGCGGCAGATCCAGGCGCACCGCGCGCCCGGCCACCTGGGCCAGCGACTCCTCACCGGTGACGTAGAGCACCGGCAACGTGCCCGCCATGCTGGCCAGCGCTTGCAGCAGCAGGGTCGACTTGCCGATTCCGGGATCGCCGCCAATCAGCACCACTGCCCCCTCGACCAACCCGCCGCCCAACACCCGGTCGAACTCGCCGATGCCGGTGGACACGCGCGCCTGCTCGGTTTGCTGCACATCCTTGAGCGCCATGATCTTGGGCGCTTCGGCCTTGCCGGCCCACCCACTACGCCGCGAGGCAGCCGGCGACGCCTTGCCGCCAGGGGCCGCGCTTTCCAGCACGATTTCGCTGAGCGTATTCCACACCCCGCATTCGGTGCACTGCCCCTGCCACTTGGTGTACTCGGCGCCGCACTCGCCGCAGACATAGGCCGTCTTCGCCTTCGCCATTTTGCTATTGCCTGTTTCCGGAAGCTGCCAGCATAGTGGCTGGCCGTCTCAAAAGACGCGACCACGTGGTTGTTTGGAAGCACCGTGCCTGCACCGCCGCGCGCAGCACCCGCAGTGCGTCTGAGATTCGCCATCGCCGCGCAGGCGGCTCGCTGACGCCCTGGCCAGTGCCACGCGAACATGGGCGCCGCACGTCTGCACTCATGCACTTTGACGGCCTCATGAAGCCAGGGATCCGGCAGTCATCACAGCGACGCAACCGGTTACTTCTTTTGACTTTTGCGCCGGCCCCATAATGAAGCTCGCGCATGCCCGTGGACCACCTGGCAACGCTTGTGGTCGCTCTGGGCGTTTCACACGCCCCTGCTTGCAGCGCTTGTAGCGTCGTTGCGGAGATCGGCCGCGCACTCGTGGATTGGCGGCATCGCGCATGGGAGGGTCGGTTCTCTTCGCTGCAGATTTGCAAACAGCGCAAGGCACGCAATCAACGGACGAGGTCATCATGAAACTACTCATTATTGTGCTGTTCGGATTATTCGGGCTTGCCCATGCGGGCGCGGCGCGCGCCGATGGGTGCGGCGGCAATCTCATCGACCACAAGCCGGTGAGCATCGCAGGCGAAAGAGTCGGCGAACTACAGCTGTACTACAACAGCGGCAACGGCAAGAATTGCGCGGTTTTCGCGCATCTGGGCTCTACGCGTGGAAAGTCACTGGTCACCAGCGTGGAGGTGTACGTCTGCAAACCCAACCGCACCAATTGCGGTGTGTGGCAGTGGGATTCGTGGTGGGATCGCGACGATGGAACCTACGCCTATCAGGCAGGTCCGGTGCGCATCGACGGACGCGATAAATGCGTATAGGCAATGGGATACCTGGACTACAAGGGACAAACCGGAGTTGCCGTCTCCGGCGTGCATTGTCGCTAGCGCAGCACCCCTCGCAGCGCGAACGCTGCATGTAACAACGGCGGCGTTATCGATGACCGATAGCGAGCAAGGCGCAGCTTCTAGGCAGACCAGTACGGGCAGGCGGCGTGCCAGCGTCGCCTGACCGAATGAATCACCCGTCGGCTCGGCGATGCAAGACCCAACAGCGAGCCAACGGATAAAAACGTGGCACGTCGCGCTCAGCGCGCCTTATACAACTCGCTCAAGCGATCGGGCTTGCCGGCAATACGCTCCAGGTGCGGATACAACAGACCGCCGTGGTAGTCGATGCGCACGGTGTCGTAGCGGTCGCCGCGCTTGACCAGCAGTTCGATCGGGGCCGTCGTGCCCTTGGCCGCCTTGATGGCGTCCTTGATCACTTCACCACTGAACGCGCGGCCGTTGACGGCAACGATCATATTGCCGTTGATCAGGCCGGCATTGAATGCCAGGCTGTCCCACAACACCTCGTTGATTTCGCCGGACCCTTCAAGCGACACACCCAGCGAATAGGTCAGGTTGACGTCGTTTTCGTTGCTCTCGTAGGTGTTGATGGCCAGGTTCGGCTGGTCGGTGTAGACCAGCTTCCAGCCATTGGCCTCGATGCCACCGTTCAACGAGCCATGCCCGTCCATGCGGCTGCGCAACAGGCTGGCCCAGTCGTAGGCGGCCACGCCGTTGAGGGTGGCGACGATGTCGTCGAAGGTGTACGGATTGACGTCCCAGTCGCCATTCTTCATGCCGAAGAAGGCCTTGCCGAAGTCGTCGATCGAGCGCTGGTTGTTGGTCAGCTCGCGCAGCTTGCTGTCCACTTCCAGCCACATCATCTGGCCGCCGGAATAATAGTCTTCCGCCATCTGGTAGCTGCGGTAGGCCTTGGGCCGGCGCATCGACATGGTGGGGTCATTGGTGGTGTCCTGCACCGTGCGCCACGCCATGCCCGGGCGACCGCGCTCATAGGTGGCCGCAACGCCGGCCAGCATGTCGCGCGCCTGGTCCTGCGTCCACAGCCCCGAACGTGCCGCCATCACCTCGCCCCAGAACTGGGTCTGGCCTTCGTACAGCCACAGCAGGCTGTCGCCCATGGGCACATTGAAGTTGGGCGTGGCCAGATCGGCGCCGCGGCGGTATTTGCCGTTCCAGGAGTGGTTGTATTCGTGCGCCAACAGGTCGCGCATGGTCCAGCTCTTGTCCCACTCGGTGAAGTAATTGGTCGGGCCGCTGTTCTCGCTGGAACGGTGATGCTCCAGGCCGATGCCGCCCAGCTTCTTGGTCAGCGCCAGCAGGAATTCGTAATGATCGAAATGCCGCGCGCCGTACAGCTTGTCCATCTGCTGCACCAGCGCCGCATGCGCCTTGATCTGCTCTGGCTTGGCCTCCAGCGCATTGGCCTCGTCGGCAAATACGTTGAGGTAGACCGGCTGCTTGCCGGTGCTCAGCTCGACCCGCTTGTAGTACTTGCCGGCAAACATCGGCGAGTCGACCAGGTCGTCGAAGTCGATCGGTTTGAAGGTGACCGTGTCGCCCACGCGGCGGTCGGTTTCCAGCGCGGTGGCATAGCTCCAGCCAGCCGGCAGGGTGACGCTGGCCTGCGCCTTGATGTTGCGCGCGAAATAACCGGCCGGATAGATCGCCGTGGTGTTCCACTGCAGGTTGAGCATTTCCGGGGTCATCATCACCCGGCCCTGGTTGTCGGCCTGCGGCGAAAGGAACTTGAATTCGGCGGTCAGTTCGCTGGCGCCCTGCGGTACGTCCACGGTGAAGGCATACACATCGAACTGGTCGCGAGCCCATGGCACCACCTTGCCGTCGGCCTTGACCACCAGCCCGGCCAATTTGTCGATCGGCCCGGTCGGCGAATGGTTGCCGGGAATCCACTGCGGGTAGAGCAGCGTCATCGGGCCCGGCTTGGCCGGCATGCTGGTCTTGACCTTGAAGATGCGGTGGGCCAGGTCGGTGGCATCGACGTCGATCTTCAGCGTGCCCTTGAACGGCACGTCCTGCGGCCGCGCGGTTTGCGCCGCGGCGGGCAAGGACAGCGCTGCCAGCAGCGACACGGACAACAAGGTGGGCATCTTCATCGCAACTCCGCAGGTGACCTGGAACAGGCAAGCCCATGATGCTAAGCGCCAACCGGGCGTTACCCGTATGCCATTGGTCATGCCACAGGCCATGGACGGGCAAAAAAAAAGCCGCCGATGACTGGCGGCTTCCTTCGATCCGGCCCGCGGCCGTCTCAATGCATCATGTTGACGTTCATGTTGTGCAGCACCCACAGCGAGCCGACGATCACGATGCCGATGATCAGCAACGAGAACAGGCCCACCTGCACGTTGGAGCGCTGCTCCGGCGAGCGGTCCATGTGCAGGAAGTACACCATGTGCACCAGCATCTGCACGGCAGCCATCAGCGAGATCACGATAACCGTCACGCCCTTGGAGAACGCGCCACTCATCACCATCGCAAACGGGATGACGGTGAGGATCACGGCCATGACGAAGCCGATCAGGTAGGACTTCAAACCGCCGGCATGCGCGTCGGCGGCATTTTCGGTGTGGTGGTGATTGGCCATTACAGCGCTCCCAACAGATAGACGACAGTGAACACACCGATCCAGATGATGTCCAGGAAGTGCCAGAACAGGCTCAGGCACGCCAGACGCGTGCTGTTGCGCGCGGTCAGGCCATGCTTGGAGATCTGGATCACCAGCACCGCCATCCACAACAGGCCCGAGGCCACGTGCAGGCCGTGGGTACCCACCAGGGTGAAGAATGCCGACAGGAACGCGCTGCGTCCCGGGCCAGCACCTTCATGGATCAGGTGGTTGAACTCCCACACTTCCATGCACAGGAAGCCGATACCCAGCAGCGCGGTGACGGCCAGCCAGCCGTACAGGCCGCCCATCTTGCGCTTGTGCGCGGCAATCATCGCAAAGCCGAAGCTCAGGCTGCTGAACAACAGCAGGAAGGTTTCCACCAGCACGAACTTGAGATCGAACAGCTCCTTGGCCGTCGGCCCATCCACCGTGGCGCCGGAAAGCACCGCATAGGTGGCGAACAGGCCGGCGAACAGCAGGCAGTCGCTCATCAGGTAGACCCAGAACCCGAAGACGGTGTTGCCACCGGCGTCGTGATGCGCGTGGTCGTGATCGTGGCCGCCCGCGTGGGCGGGGTGGTCAAGCGTGGTCGAAGAAGCCATGGTCATACCACCTTCGCGGCCTGCGCCGCCTGTTGCTGTTCGAGCAGGGCGAAGCGTGCGTTTTCGATGCGCTCCACTTCGTCGGCCGGCACCCAGTAATCGATGTCGTTATCGAAAGTGCGCGCGATGAAGCTGCCGATCATGCCCACCAGGCCGAGGATGGCCAGCCACCAGATGTGCCAGATCAGACCAAAGCCCAGCAGCACGCTGAAGGCACCCATGTAAACGCCGGCACCGGTGTTGCGCGGCATGTGGATCGGCTCGTACTTGGACGGACGCAGCCAGCCCTTGCCGTTCTGCTTGTCGGCCCAGAACTGATCGCGGTCGTCGATGTGCGGCAGCACGGCGAAGTTGTAGAACGGCGGCGGCGAAGAGGTTGCCCACTCCAGCGTCCGGCCATCCCACGGATCGCCGGTGTAGTCCATATGCTCCTTGCGCTTCCACACGCTGTAACCGATCTGCACCAGGTTCAGGAAGATACCCAGGCCGATGATCGCAGCGCCCACCGCAGCGACGTACAGCCACGGCGCCCACTCGGGATGGTTGTAGGTGTTCATGCGACGGGTCATGCCCATGAAGCCGAGCACGTACAGCGGCATGAAGGCCACGAAGAAGCCGATGATCCAACACCAGAACGATGCCTTGCCGAGCTTTTCGTTAAGCTTGAAGCCGAATGCCTTCGGGAACCAGTAGGTCAGGCCCGCCAGGTAACCGAACACCACGCCGCCAATGATGACGTTATGGAAGTGCGCGATCAGGAACAGGCTGTTGTGCAGCACGAAGTCCACGGCCGGAATCGCCAGCATCACGCCGGTCATGCCGCCGATGGTGAAGGTGATGATGAAGCCGATCGTCCACAGCACCGGCGAGGTCATGTGCACGCGACCGCGGAACATGGTGAACAGCCAGTTGAAGATTTTCACGCCGGTCGGAATCGAGATGATCATCGTCGTGATGCCGAAGAAGGCATTGACGTTGGCACCCGAGCCCATGGTGAAGAAGTGGTGCAACCACACCACGAACGACAGCACGCCGATGCACGAGGTGGCGTAGACCATCGAGGTGTAGCCGAACAGACGCTTGCGGCTATAGGTCGCAATCAACTCGGAGAAGATACCGAACGCCGGCAGGATCAGGATGTAGACCTCCGGGTGACCCCAGATCCAGATCAGGTTGACGTACATCATGGCGTTGCCGCCGCCGTCGTTGGTGAAGAAGTGCGTGCCCAGGTAACGGTCGGCACCCAGCAACGCCAGCGCCACGGTCAGGATCGGGAACGCCGCGATGATCAGGATGTTGGTGATCAGCGCGGTCCAGGTGAAGATCGGCATGCGCATCAGGGTCATGCCCGGCGCGCGCATCCGCATGATCGTCACGAAGAAGTTCACGCCGGTCAGCAAGGTGCCCAATCCGGAGATCTGCAACGCCCAGATGTAGTAATCGACGCCGACCCCCGGACTGTATTCCAGTCCCGACAACGGCGGGTACGCCAGCCAACCGGTCTGCGCGAACTCACCAACGCCCAGCGAGATATTGATCAGCGCCGCACCGGCCACGAACAGCCAGAAGCTCAGCGAGTTCAGGAACGGGAACGCCACGTCGCGCGCGCCGATCTGCAGCGGCACGATCAGGTTCAACAGGCCGGTCATGAACGGCATGGCCATGAAGAAGATCATGATCACGCCGTGCGCGGTGAAGATCTGGTCGTAGTGATGCGGAGGCAACACGCCCTCGCCGCCACCGCCGGCCAGGGCCTGCTGGGTGCGCATCATCGCCGCATCGGCGAAACCGCGCAGCAGCATGACCAGCGCCACGATGATGTACATCACGCCGATGCGCTTGTGATCCACCGAGGTGAACCACTCGTTCCAGAGATAGCCCCACAGCTTGTACTTGGTGATGGCGCCCGCGATCAGCAGGCCTAGCAGGCCGGCGCCACCCAGCGCGACCATGATGATCGGCTCGTGGTACGGAACCGCCTCGATGGTAAGTTTGCCTAACATCACTTGTCTCCAGAAGTGCACATGGCAACCGGCTCAGCGCCCGATGCCTGATGGTCGCCGTGGCCCTTGTTGTGGCCCGGACCATTCATGTATTTGTCGACCAGCGAGCGGAACATGCCGTCCTGCACCGACGAGTAGTAGGTGACCGGGTACTGGTCCTTGTCGTTGCGATTGGCGGCCAGCACCTGGTATTCGGCGGCATTGAGTGCGGTTGGGGAGGCCTTGACCTTGGCCACCCATGCATCGAAGCCGGCCTGATCGACCGCATGCGCCTTGAAGCTCATCTTCGAGAAGCCGTGACCGCTGTAGTTGGTGGACAGGCCGAAGTATTCGCCCGGCTCGTCGGCGACCAGATGCAGCTTGGTTTCCATGCCGGCCATGGCGTAGATCATGGTGCCCAGATGCGGAATGAAGAACGAATTCATCACCGTGTCGGAGGTGATCTTGAAGTTCAGCGGCGTGCGCACCGGGAACGCGATCTCGTTGACCGTGGCGATGTTCTGGTCGGGGTAGATGAACATCCACTTCCAGTCCAGCGACACCGCTTCGATGGTGATTGGCTTGACGTCCGAATCCAGCGGCCGGTACGGGTCCAGCGCATGCGACGAGCGCCAGGTCAGCACCGCCAGCACCAGGATGATCACGCACGGGATCGACCACACCACCACTTCGATCGCGGTGGAGTGCGACCAGTCCGGCTCATAGCGGGCCTTGGTATTGGAGGCGCGATACTTCCACGCGAACGCAATCGTCATCACGATCACCGGGATGACCACGATCAGCATCAGCACCACCGAGGTGATCAGCAGCTGCTTCTCGTCGTGGCCGATCTGGCCTTTCGGATTGAGGATGGCCGAGTTGCAGCCTGCCAGCAGCAGGAAGGGCAACATCAGACCTGGACGCAGTAAACGCCCGAGCTGTTTCAGCGGAATCATCGGTCGATCCAAGTGCGAAGGAACGCCAGCCTCGTTCGTCGTATCGGCAAGGAACATGTCCGACAGAGCCCTTCCCGTTGAAGGCGGGCCCGCGCAGACCGAAGACACGGGTTAGCACGCCAATTTTAGTCTTTGCTGCACCTGCACGAAACCCATCGGCAATGATTTGCCGCAATAAATGCGCACAACATTGTGCGACATGTTGTCGCAGCGCAGCGAACCGCCGCAGCGTGCCCTGATGCCTGCCGACAACGACATGAAAAGCGAGGCAAGCGACTGCATCCACCAGCGTGGACTGCCCACAGGCCAGGCCAAACGCAATTGGGCCGGCCAAAGGCCGACCCAGTGCAAGGTGATGGTGCCGGAAATAGGAATCGAACCTACGACCTACGCATTACGAATGCGCCGCTCTACCAACTGAGCTATTCCGGCGAGCCGCCAATTGTAGGAGCGCGGCCAGCCTGCGGTCAATCGCCGGCATCGGCTGTGCCCGGCCGTCGACCGATGCGTGCCCTGCTTCAGCCGACCAGGCGCAGCCGCAGTTCCTTGGGCAGCGCGAACACCATCGATTCCCGCTCGCCTTCCAGTTCTGAGACGCCCGCCGCGCCGAGCTCGCGCAGCCGCGCCAGCACGCCATCGACCAGCACCTGGGGCGCCGAGGCGCCGGCGGTCAGGCCGATGTGCTGTTTGCCGACGATCCAGGCCGGATCGATCTCGCTGGCGTTGTCGATCAGGTACGACTCCACCCCGTCGCGTCGGGCCAGCTCGCTCAGGCGGTTGGAATTGGAGCTGTTGGGCGAACCCACCACCAGCACCAGATCGCACTGCCGGGCGAGATCGCGCACGGCATCCTGGCGGTTCTGGGTGGCGTAGCAGATATCGTCATGGCGCGGCCCCTGCATCGCCGGGTAACGCGCACGCAGGGCCTCGATGATGCCCATGGTGTCGTCCACCGAGAGCGTGGTCTGGGTGGTATAGGCAAGATTGTCCGGCTGATCGATCTGCAACGTGGCGACCTGCTCGATGTCTTCCACCAGGTGGATCTTGCCCGCGCCGCGTTCGCGGTTCCATTGCCCCATGGTGCCTTCCACTTCCGGATGCCCGGCATGGCCGATCAGCACCACGTCGCGGCCGGCCCGGCAATGCCGCGCCACCTCGAAATGCACCTTGGTCACCAACGGGCAGGTGGCGTCGAACACCTTCAGTCCACGCCGCTCGGCTTCCTGGCGCACGGCCTGCGAGACGCCGTGCGCGCTGAAGATCACCGTGGCCGCATCCGGCACTTCGTCCAATTCCTCGACGAAGATGGCGCCGCGCTCCTTGAGATCGTCGACCACGAAGCGGTTATGCACCACTTCGTGCCGCACATAGATCGGCGCGCCCAGCGTCTCGATCGCACGCTTGACGATCTCGATCGCGCGGTCGACACCGGCGCAGAAACCGCGGGGATTGGCGAGCAGGACATCCATACGCTTGTTCTCTTCGACAGCCCGGCCAGGGTGGACGGACATTTCAGGGGGTGCATCTGCCGAGCACGCGATGCTGTGCGTTCGGCAACAGGCCTTGCGGGACGGTCGCACCACCGCTCGGGACCGGGATTATCTCGCTTTTCGGCTGCGCTTGCCGTCGAGCAGACCGAACACTGCAATCCCGATGGCGCCCCCCACGATCGCCGAATCGGCGATATTGAAGGCCGGCCAGGTATGGCTGCCGATGTACCACTGGATGAAATCGACCACGTGGCCGTGCATCAGGCGGTCGATCACGTTGCCGATCGCCCCGCCGATCACCAGCGCGTACGGCAGCGCGCTGCGCCAGTCCCCGCGCGCGGTACGCGACAGCCAGAACGCCAGCAACCCGCTGATGCCCACCGCCAGCGCGGTGAAGAACCACAGCTGCCAGCCACCGGCATCGCTCAGAAAACTGAAGGCCGCGCCGGTGTTGTAGGTGCGGTACCAGTTCCAAAACCCCTCGATGACCGGCACCGGGGTGTATTCAGGCAGGCTGGACAGCACCCAGGCCTTGCTCCACTGGTCCAGCCCCACCACGGCAACGGACAGCAGCAGCCAGATCAGGGCGGAGGGTTTGGGGCGTTGACTCATAGTGAAAGGTCGCAAGTAGGAGTTGCTTCTCCGGCACGGGAGAAGATGCCTGGGTGGCAATGACACAGAGCACACCGGCAAGGATGGCATGGGCGAGCCACTCGGCCACCCTGCCCTGTGTTCCGGCGTCGTGCGCGCTTCAGCATACGAGCCCCGTGGCGGGCCAGGCGCCAGACCCGTTGCTTGAGGCGGAAGCGCACCGGCACCGCAGTGGCGCATGGGCGGCAACGCGGGCCGCGCGCCGCAACCGCAGCCGCGCGGGCCCGCTCGGCCCTGCATCAGAACCAGCGACGGTCCTCGCCAGGGCCTTCGATGTTGCTGACGCAGCGGCTGCACAGCTCCGGATGCCGCGCATCGCTGCCCACGCTGGCCTGGTGGTGCCAGCAGCGCACGCACTTGGCCTTGGTGGTGGACTGCGCACTGACGAAGATGTCGTCGGTGCTGGCCGCGGTCACGGTGACATCGCCACTGATGAACAGGAAGCGCAGTTCCTGGCTCAGCGGCTGCCAGCGCGCGGCGGTCTGCGCATCGGCGGCCACGGTGATCTCCGCTTCCAGTGCGGCGCCGATCGCGCCATTGGCCCGCATCGGTTCCAGCACCTTGGCCACCTGCTCGCGCAGCGCCAGCAACTTGTCGACATCGGCACTGGTCAACGCCGCATCGGCCGGCAACGGCGCCAGGCCGTCGTACCAGGTCGCGAACAGCACATTGCCGGCATGCTCGCCCGGCAGGTAGGCCCACAGCTCGGCGGCGGTGAAGCTCAATACCGGCGCGATCCAGCGCACGAACGCCTCGGCCACGTGATACATCGCGCTCTGCGCAGAGCGGCGGCCGCGCGAATCCTCGGCCATCGTGTACAGACGGTCCTTGGTGACATCCAGGTACAGCGAGCCCAGGTCCACGCTGCAGAAGTTCAGCAGCGCCTGCACGATCTCGGCGAAGTCGTAGCGCGCGTAGGCGGCCACGATCTTTTCCTGCAGCTCGTGCGCGCGATGCACGATCCAGCGATCCAGCAGCACCATCTCGTCCAGCGCCACCAGATGCTGCCGTGGAGCGAAACCATGCAGGTTGCCGAGCAAAAAGCGCGCCGTGTTGCGCAGACGGCGATACGCATCGGCATTGCGCTTGAGAATCTCCTGCGACAGCGACATCTCGTTGCTGTAGTCGGCTGCAGCGATCCACAGGCGCAAGATGTCCGCGCCCAGCGTCTTCATGATGTCCTGCGGCTCGATGCCGTTCTTTTCGGACTTGGACATCTTGCGGCCGTGCTCGTCCACGGTGAAGCCGTGAGTCAGGCACTGCCTGTACGGCGCGGCCTTGTCCATCGCCACGCCGGTCAGCAGCGAGGACTGGAACCAGCCGCGGTGCTGATCGGAGCCTTCCAGATACAGGTCGGCCGGCTTGGGCAGGCCGCGGTCCACCAGCACCGCCTCGTGGGTCACGCCGGAGTCGAACCACACATCCAGGATGTCGGTGATCTTGTCGTAGTCGGCGGCCTCGTCGCCCAGCAGCTCGGCCGCGTCCAGCGTGTACCAGACATCCACGCCACCCAGCTCCACGCGGTCGGCCACCTGCCGCAGCAACTCGGTGCTGCGCGGATGCGGTTCGCCGGTTTCGCGATGCACGAACAGCGCGATCGGCACGCCCCAGGTGCGCTGGCGCGAGATGGTCCAGTCCGGGCGACCTTCCACCATGCCGGCGATGCGTGCCTGGCCCCATGCCGGGTACCAGGTCACCTGCTCAATGGCCTTGAGCGCATCGGCGCGCAAACCGGCTTTTTCCATCGAGAAAAACCACTGCGGCGTGGCGCGGAAGGCAATCGGCGTCTTGTGGCGCCAGCAATGCGGGTAGCTGTGCTCCATTTTGCTGGCCGCCAGCACCACACCGGCGGGACGCAACGCCTCGATGATGATCTCGTTGGCCTTCCAGATATGCAGCCCGGCCAGCACGGTGTCACCCAGCGGCGGCGTCGACGGCAGGTACACGCCGCGGCCATCCACCGGGTTGATCTGCGCGGCGCCATAGCGCTCCAGCAGGCCGTACTGCTTGGAGACCTGGTAGTCCTCCTGGCCATGGCCAGGCGCGGTGTGCACGGCGCCGGTACCGTCCTCGGCCGACACGTGGTCGCCCAGCAGCAGCGGGATCTCGCGCTCGGCATAGAACGGGTGCGCCAGCAGCATCTGCTCCAGCGCTGCGCCCTTGGCGTGGCCATGCACCACGACGTGATCCACGCCGTAACGGGCCAGCGCCCTGGCAGCGAGCGCTTCGGCGACCACCAGCCAGCGCGGCTGGCCACGATCGGCCGGGCCTTCGACCAGCACGTAGTCCAGCTCCGCGCCCAGGCTCACCGCCAACGAGGCCGGCAGCGTCCACGGGGTGGTGGTCCAGATCGGCACCGCCACACCAACGCCTGCCGGCAGGCTGGCGCCGAATGCGGCAGCAACTGCGCCCGGGTCGCGCGCCGGATAGGCGATATCCACGGTTGGCGACAGCTTGTCGGCGTATTCGATCTCAGCCTCGGCCAGCGCCGAACCGCAGTCGAAGCACCAGTGCACCGGCTTGACGCCGCGGGTGAGGTGGCCGTTGTCGACGATTTTCGCCAGCGCACGGATCTCGTTGGCCTCGAAACGGAAATCCAGCGTCTTGTACGGGTTGTCCCAGTAGCCGATCACCCCCAGGCGCTTGAAGTCGCGGCGCTGCAGATCGATCTGCTCGGTCGCGTATTCGCGGCACTTGTGGCGGAACTGTGCGGCATCGAGCGTGACGCCGACCTTGCCGTACTTCTTTTCGATGGCGATTTCGATCGGCAGGCCGTGGCAGTCCCAGCCAGGGATAAACGGCGCATCGAAGCCAGCCAGATACTTCGACTTGACGATGATGTCCTTGAGGATCTTGTTGACCGCATGGCCGAGGTGGATCTGGCCGTTGGCATACGGCGGGCCATCGTGCAGCACGAACAGCGGGCGCCCGGCCGCGTTGGCGCGCAGCTGCGCATACAGCCCCTCGCGCTCCCAGCGGTCCAGCATCGCCGGCTCGCGCCTGGGCAGGTCGCCGCGCATCGGAAATTCCGTCGCAGGCAGATGAAGAGTGGCTTTGTAGTCTTGGGTCACAGGAATCTACCGTTGCGCTGGATTTTTTACTAAGTCCGCACAGGGATGTGCGGGCTGTTGCGAAGGACTCGCATGGATGTTGTCTGCACCGGGAGCCGCAGCACCTTGCGCGCGACTGCTTTCGGTCTCCACGGACACATCGTGAGCCTGCCGCAGGCCGCCACTACGTCCGGTGCCCACCAGCATTCGCGACGGACTGCCCTGAAGCACCGCGCGCGCCTGCTCGGCATCGCGATGCATCTGCGCGGTCAGCGCCTGAAGGCCATCGAACTTTTCCTCGTCGCGCAGCTTGGCGACGAATTCGACCTCCAGATGCCGGCCGTACAGGTCGCCCTGAAAACCGAACAGGTGCGCCTCCAGCAGCGGCTCCACGCCAGCCACGGTCGGCCGTGTACCGAAGCTGGACACCGATGGCCATGGCTGTGCGGCCACGCCATGCACCCAGGTTGCATAGATGCCCGACAGCGCCGGCGTGCGCGAAAACCGCAGGTTCGCGGTGGGGTACCCCAGGGTGCGCCCCAGCTGCTTGCCGCGCACCACCCGTCCTCCGATGGCGTACGGGCGGCCGAGCAGATCGGCGGCATGCGCAAACTCGCCCGCCACCAACAACTCACGGATGCGTGTGGCGGAAATGCGCTCGCCATGCAGATGCACCGGCGCAATCTCCCCGGCTGCAAATCCGTGCTGTTCGCCCAGGGTGCGCAGCAACGCGATGTCGCCGCCACGGCGATGGCCGAAACGGAACTCCGGGCCGATCCATACCTCACGGGCGCAGAGCCGGCCAACCAGCGCCAGGCGCACGAAGTCCCCGGCACTCATCGCCGACAGGCGGCCATCGAAACGGATCAGGCCCACGCTGTCGGCGCCGAAGCCGAGCAGCCCTTCGATCTTGGCGCGTGCCAGGGTCAGCCGCGGCGGTGGTGCGGCCGTGGCGAAGAACTCGCGCGGCAATGGCTCGAAGCTCAACGCCACTGCCGGCACGCCGAGCGCGCGCGCGCGGTCAACCGCGTGCTGCACCAATGCCCGATGCCCCAGGTGCAGGCCATCGAAAGCGCCGATGCAGACCACGCTTCCGTGCGGGAACAGCGTCCCGCCCTCGACGTCTCTAAACAGCCTGCTCATTCCTCGATCCAAACACATGCCGGCCCGCGGCCGACCCTCGCTGATGCATAACTTGTAAGTATAGCCGTGCCTGTCAACCCGCATGGCCCGCATCGATCACGCAAGCGCTCACCGGCACGACGCCCCGCCAGCCTCGGGCACGCACGCCCGGATAGGCCGCGGCCGGCAACCAACCGCCCGCCGTCACGGTCGGCATGCGCCGCGGCACATACCGCATGCCGGCTTGCCCTGACCGATTCCAGCCCCCGGCAATGCACGCCCGCAACCGCCGCAGAGCCCCACCTCCATGCTCAGCTCTCGCGCAGATCCCGCGGCCGCAAGCCCAGCGCCAGCTGGGCCACCACATAGGTCAGCCCGCCACTGCCGACCAGCACCGCCAGCCAGCCGATCCGCTGCCACTTGTCCATTCCGGTGAACGACGGCAGCCACCACAGCAGGCCCAACAGCACCGCCACCATCGCCGCACACGCCAGCAGCAGACGCGTCGCATAGCCTCCCCAGCCCGGCCGGCGCTGATACACGCCGGCCTTGCCCAGCCAGTACCACAGCAGCCCCAGGTTGAGATAACTCGACAGCGCGCTGGCGATACCCAGCGCCAGATGCAGCCCCGGCTGCTTGCCCAGCGCCTGCGTCACGCCCTGCGCCTTGAGTTCGGGCGGCACCATGAGCTGGTACAGCACTGCCAGGAACGCAAAGTTGAACACCATATTGGCCACCAGCGCCGCCACGCCGGCGCGCACCGGGGTGCGGGTGTCCTGGCGCGCGTAGAAGGCCGGCAGCACCACCTTGAGCATGGCGTAGGCCGGCAGCCCGAAGCTCAGCCCATACACCGACATCGCGGTCATCCGGGTATCGAAGGCAGTGAAGCGACCGTGTTGGAACAGCGTCGCCAGCAGCGGCTCGGCCAGCAGCAGCAAGCCCAGCATGGCCGGCATCGCGATCAGCAGCGTGGTGCGAAAGCCCCAGTCCAGCGCCCCGGAAAACGCATTGCGGTCGGTCTTGACGTGATGGCGCGCCAGCGCCGGCAGGATCACCGTGCCCAGCGCCACGCCAAAGACACCCAGCGGCAGTTCCAGGAACCGGTCGGCCAGCGACAACCACGACTGCGACCCATCGGCCAGCCGCGCAGCGATCACCGTATCCAGCATCAGGTTGATCTGGGCGATCGACGAGCCGAACAGCGTAGGCACCATCAAGGTCAGCACCTTGCGCACATCCGGATGGTTCCAGCCCCAGCGCGGCAGGGTGAGCAGGTCGATGCCCTTCAGCGCCGGCAGCTGGAACAGCAACTGCAACACGCCGGCCACCAGGACGGCCCAGCCCAGCGCCAGGATCGGTACATCCAGCCGCGGTGCCAGCCACAGCGCGCCGCCGATCATGCACAGATTGAGGATCACCGGCGTCAGCGCCGGAACTGCGAACCGGTGAAAACTGTTGAGCGCGCCACCGGCCAATGCGGTGAGCGAAACGAACAGCAGGAACGGGAAGGTCAGCCGCAGCAGGTCGACCAGCAGCCCGTACTTCACCGGATCGGTGGCCGCGCCATCGGAAAACACCGCCGCCAGTTGCGGCGCAAAGATCAGCCCCAGCGCAGTGATCAGCAGCAGCATGCCACCCAGAGTGCCGGACACACGCGCCATCAACTCACGCAAATCGGCATGCGGCCGGGTTTCCTTGACCTCGGTGAACACTGGCACGAAGGCGGTGGCGAACGAGCCTTCGGCGAACAGCCGACGCAGGAAATTGGGGATCCGGAACGCCACCCAGAATGCGTCGGTCACCGCATTGGCGCCGAAGGTGGTGGAAATCGCCAGGTCGCGTACCAGGCCCAGCACCCGCGACACCATGGTCATACTGCTGAACGAGAGCAGGCCTCTCAACATGCCGGGCTTGCTCACTCTGCATCCCTCTTGACAACTGACTTGACGTACATAATTGGGTCCATCATACTTTCGCGCTTGCTTTTTCCACCATACCGATTTTTCAGGAACCCACCACCGTGGCCAATATCAAGTCCGCCAAGAAGCGCGCCAAGCAGACCGTTGTGCGCAATGAGCGCAACACCGGCCAGCGCTCGATGCTGCGCACCGCCGTCAAGAAGGTGATCAAGGCCCTTGACGCAAACGATGCTGCAGGCGCCGAAGCCGCTTTTGCCGTCGCTCAGCCCATCCTCGACCGTTTCAGCGCCCGCGGCCTGATTCACAAGAACAAGGCTGCGCGTCACAAGAGCCGTCTGACCGCACGCATCAAGGCCATCAAGGCCGCGTAAGCGATCAGTTGGCACATTGCCGGGAGCCTGGCTTCCGGCAATACAGAAAAACCCGGCCTTGGCCGGGTTTTTTGTGTGCGCGTGTGTGCACTCAGCCTGCATTGCGTGCCTCGAGCTCGCCCTCGCGTTGGCGATCGAAGAACGCCATCACGTCCTTCATGATCGGGAAGGTGCCATCGCGCCCCAGCGCCGAGACCAGGTACCAGGGCGCCGTCCAGCCCAGCTCGGCCACAATGGCCTCGGCAGCGGCACGCGCCTCGTCCTCGAACATCAGGTCGGCCTTGTTGAGCACCAGCCAGCGCGGCTTCTTCAGCAACTCCGGATCATGCCGTTCAAGCTCGCGCTCGAGGGTGCGCACCTGGTCGGCCGGCGACACACCGTCCACGCCACCATCCATCGGAGCCATATCCACCAGATGCAGCAGCAGGCGGGTGCGCTGCAGATGGCGCAGGAACTGCGTGCCCAGCCCGGCGCCATCGGCGGCGCCCTCAATCAGGCCCGGCACGTCGGCAATCACGAAGCTGCGGTAGGCCTCGACGCTGACCACGCCCAGATTGGGATACAGCGTGGTGAAAGGGTAATCGGCCACCTTCGGCGTGGCCGACGACACTGCGCGAATCAAGGTGCTTTTGCCGGCGTTCGGAAAGCCCAGCAGGCCCACGTCCGCAAGCAGCTTGAGCTCCAGCTTGAGCAGCCGCTCCTCGCCCTCTTCGCCGGTGGTGGACTGGCGCGGCGCGCGGTTGACCGAGCTCTTGAAATGCATATTGCCCAGACCGCCCTTGCCGCCCTTGGCCACCAGCAAGCGATCGCCGTGCTGGATCAGGTCGCCGATCACTTCGTCGGTCTGCACATTGATCACCACGGTGCCGACCGGCACCACGATGACGCGATCCTCGCCACCCTTGCCATAGGCCTGGCGACCCATGCCGTTCTCGCCGCGCTGCGCCTTGAAGGTGCGCTCATGGCGGAAGTCGACCAGGGTGTTCACGTTCTCGTCGGCCACGATCCACACGCTGCCACCAGCCCCGCCATCGCCGCCATCGGGCCCACCCAGTGGAATGAACTTCTCGCGGCGAAAGCCGACACAGCCATTGCCGCCATTACCGGCGGTGACCAGGATTTCCGCTTCGTCGACTAACTTCATGAGATTTGGGATTCGTAATTTGGGATTGGCAACACCACCGCAGGACACCGTTTGGCGGCCTCGGAGACAGCAGGAAGCGACGATGTCGGAACCTATTGAAATCCGCCGTTGCGAATCCCCAATCCCGCATACCGAATCCCGGCTCTCAAACGCAAAACCCCGCAAAAGCGGGGCTTTCCGTCTCGTCCGCATGGCCTTGCAGCGCATGCGAACTGGCCTGCATGGAGCGGGCGATTACGCCTCGGCAACCACGCTGACGGTACGACGCTTCTTCGGGCCCTTGGTGGAGAACTCCACCTTGCCGTCGACCAGCGCGAACAGCGTGTGGTCGCGACCCAGGCCGACGCCGGCGCCCGGATGGAACTGGGTGCCGCGCTGACGCACGATGATGTTGCCGGCATCGATGGCCTGGCCACCGAAGATCTTCACGCCCAGGTACTTCGGGTTGGAATCGCGACCGTTGCGCGAGGAACCTACGCCCTTTTTATGTGCCATGACTGGTTCTCCTTACTTCTTGTCGCCACCGGCAATGCCGGTGATCTCGATTTCGGTGTAGTGCTGACGGTGTCCCTGACGCTTCATGTGGTGCTTGCGGCGACGGAACTTGATGATGCGCACCTTGTCGGCGCGGCCATGGGCCACAACCTTGGCGGTGACCGAGGCGCCCTTCAGCACATCGCCCAGCTTGATGCCATCGCTATCGCCCAGCATCAGGATGGTGTCGAACTTGATCTCGTTGCCTGCTTCGACTTCGAGCTTTTCCACGCGGAGCGTTTCGCCCTGCGCGACGCGGTATTGCTTACCGCCGGTTACCAGAACTGCGTACATGACCAGGTGTTCCTCTGTAGTTATTATGGTCGCCTGACTTGCCCATGGGGCAGACAGGAGCGGGATTTTACTGGCTCGGCGGGATTCGGGTCAACCCGCACGTCACCGGGTCTGGGCATGCCCGAATCGGGCCGTGGAACGCATCATCCGGCCGCCACAACAGCCGCTGCAGACTGGCATTTGGGGCAATTGCCCTCACCTAGGTCGGCGGGTAGGCTGATCGACTGCCACTCATTCCTGCTGAGCACGCTCGCACCACCGCCGGTTCGCCGGCCCGACATCGGATCCCCCATGGCGATGGATTTCATCCGCATCCGCGGCGCGCGGACGCACAACCTCAAGAACATCGACCTCGACCTGCCTCGCGACAAACTGATCGTGATCACCGGCCTGTCCGGCTCGGGCAAGTCGTCGCTGGCGTTCGACACCATTTATGCGGAAGGCCAGCGCCGCTACGTCGAGTCGCTGTCGGCGTATGCGCGCCAGTTCCTCAGCGTGATGGAAAAGCCGGACCTGGACCATATCGAAGGCCTGTCCCCGGCCATCTCGATCGAACAGAAATCCACCTCGCACAACCCGCGCTCCACCGTGGGCACGATCACCGAGATCTACGACTACCTGCGCCTGCTCTATGCACGCGTGGGCCAGCCGCGTTGCCCGGACCATGGCTTCCCGCTGGAGGCGCAGACCGTCAGCCAGATGGTCGACCACATGCTCACCCAGGACCAGGAGCAGCGCTACATGCTGCTGGCCCCGGTGATCCGCGACCGCAAGGGCGAGCATGCGCAGGTGTTCGAACAACTGCGTGCGCAGGGCTTCGTGCGCGTGCGCGTGGACGGCGAGCTGTATGAAATCGATGCGGTGCCGCCGCTGGCACTGCGCCAGAAGCACACCATCGAAGCGGTGATCGACCGCTTCCGTCCGCGCGAAGACATCAAGCAGCGGCTGGCGGAAAGTTTCGAAACCGCGCTCAAGCTGGGCGAAGGCATGGTGGCGGTGCAGTCGCTGGACGACCCGGCCGCAGCCCCACATCTGTTCTCGTCCAAGTACAGCTGCCCGGTGTGCGATTACTCGCTGCCGGAGCTGGAACCGCGGCTGTTTTCGTTCAACGCACCGGTGGGCGCCTGCCCGAGTTGCGATGGCCTGGGCGTTGCCGAATTCTTCGACCCGGACCGGGTGGTGGTGCATCCGGAGCTGTCGTTGTCGGCCGGCGCAGTGCGCGGCTGGGACCGGCGCAATGCCTACTACTTCCAGCTGATCGCCTCGTTGGCCAAGCACTACAAGTTCGATGTGGATGCGGTATGGAACAGCTTGCCGGCCAAGGTGCGCCAGGCAGTGCTGTTCGGCAGCGGCGATGAAGTCATCAGCTTCACCTACTTCACCGATGCGGGCGGGCGCACCACGCGCAAGCACCGCTTCGAAGGCATCCTGCCGAACCTGGAACGCCGCTACCGCGAAACCGAATCGCCGGCCGTGCGCGAGGAGCTGACCAAGTACGTCAGCCAGCAACCCTGCCCGGCCTGCAACGGCACGCGCCTGAATCGTGCCGCACGCAATGTGTTCGTGGCCGATCGCCCACTGCCGGAACTGGTGGTACTGCCGGTCAATGAAGCGCTGCGCTTTTTCCGCGGCTTGTCGCTGCCGGGCTGGCGCGGCGAGATTGCGGCCAAGATCGTCAAGGAGATCGGCGAGCGGCTGGGCTTCCTGGTCGACGTGGGTCTGGATTATCTCACCCTGGAACGCAAGGCCGACACCTTGTCCGGCGGTGAGGCGCAGCGCATTCGCCTGGCCAGCCAGATCGGCGCCGGCCTGGTCGGGGTGATGTACGTGCTGGACGAGCCGTCGATCGGCCTGCACCAGCGCGACAACGAGCGCCTGCTCGGCACGCTGACGCGGCTGCGCGACCTGGGTAACACCGTGATCGTGGTCGAGCACGACGAAGATGCGATCCGGCTGGCCGACCACGTGCTGGACATCGGCCCCGGTGCCGGCGTGCATGGCGGCGAAATCTGCGCGCAAGGCGCACTGGACGACATCCTGAAATCGCCACGCTCGTTGACCGGCCAATACCTGTCGGGCAAGCGCCGTATCGAGATTCCCAAGCAGCGCCACAAGCCCAACCCGAAGATGATGCTGCATCTGCGCGGGGCGACCGGCAACAACCTCAAGAACGTCGACCTGGATATTCCGGCCGGGCTGCTGACCTGCATCACCGGCGTGTCTGGTTCGGGCAAGTCGACATTGATCAACGATACCTTGTTCACGCTGGCGGCCAACGAGATCAACGGCGCCTCGCACACGGTGGCAGCGCATCGCGACGTCGAAAATCTGGATCTGTTCGACAAGGTGGTGGATATCGATCAGTCGCCGATCGGCCGCACGCCTCGCTCCAACCCGGCCACCTACACCGGCATGTTCACGCCGCTACGCGAGCTGTTCGCACAGGTGCCCGAAGCGCGCGCGCGCGGGTACTCGCCCGGGCGTTTCAGCTTCAACGTGCGTGGCGGCCGCTGCGAGGCCTGCCAGGGCGACGGCATGATCAAGGTGGAGATGCATTTCCTGCCCGACGTCTACGTGCCTTGCGATGTCTGCCATGGCAAGCGCTATAACCGCGAAACGCTGGAGATCCGCTACAAGGGGTTCAACATCAGCGACGTGCTGCAGATGACTGTGGAAGATGCGCTGCGCCTGTTCGAGCCGGTGCCGTCGATCGCGCGCAAGCTGGAAACGCTGGTCGATGTGGGCCTGAGCTACATCAAGCTGGGCCAGAGCGCGACCACGCTCTCCGGCGGTGAAGCGCAGCGCGTCAAGCTGTCCAAGGAACTGTCGCGTCGCGATACCGGGCGCACCCTGTACATCCTGGACGAGCCGACCACCGGCCTGCATTTCCACGATATCGAAGCCTTGCTCGGCGTGCTGCACAAGCTGCGCGACGAGGGCAACACGGTGGTGGTGATCGAACACAATCTGGATGTGATCAAGACCGCCGACTGGATCGTGGACCTGGGCCCGGAAGGTGGTCACCGTGGCGGCACCATCCTGGTGTGCGGCACCCCGGAAGAGGTGGCCGCCGAACCGACGTCCTACACCGGGCAGTTCCTGGCCAAGATGCTGCCGTCGGTGAAGGCGCGCGAGACGCGCCCTGCCGCGACGGCCAACAAGCCCGACGCGCGCCCGCCGCGCAAGGTCAAACCGGAGAAGGTGGCCAAGGCCGCCAAATCCGCCACCAAGAAGACTGCGAAGAAGAAGGCAAGCTGATGAGCGAACACAAGGTTCTGGCACGCATCCCGATCAGTGTGCGCTGGCGCGACATGGACAGCATGGGCCACGTCAACAACGCCAAGTACATTTCCTACCTGGAAGAGGCGCGCGTGCGCTGGATGCTGGGCGTGCAAGGCGTGGCGATGACCGACCGCATCGCCCCGGTGGTGGCCGCCACCAACGTCAACTACAAGCAACCGCTGATCTGGCCAAACGACATCACCGTGGAGCTGTTCGTCGAACGCCTGGGCACCAGCAGCGTGACCATCGGCCACCGCATCTTCGACCAGAAGGACCACAGCAAGCTGTATTCGGACGGCAACGTGGTGGTGGTGTGGATCGATACGCAGACCGGCAAGAGCGCTGCGCTCCCGGACGCGGTACGGATTGCCAGCAGCTGAGCGAACGCGGCGCGGCCAACCTGCTGGATCGTGACAACGACGGCGGCTCTCCCGGGAGCCGCCGTTTTTTATGCCTTCAGTGGCGTTGCCATCGGCAATGCACGTCGCGCCATGCCCAGCCGCATCGTCTTGGGTCGCCCGTCCATTGCAGTGCTGGCCAAGCGCGCAGACACCGCGATCACCCACTGCACGCGGACGGCACGCAGCGCCGACGCTGCGACCTTACGATCCCGGTACGCGCGTGCGGGCCTGAAGCGTAGCCTTGATCTGGCGACCATCCTGCAAGGTGAACGTCACCGGCACCTGTGCGCCTTCCTGCAATGGCGCGCGGGCCTCCATCAGCATCAGGTGCAGGCCACCCGGCGCCAATGGCACCGCCCCACCGGCCGGCAACGCCAGCTCGGGCACCGCGCGCATGCGGCTGACGCCATTGCTTTGCGTGGTTTCGTGCAGGGACACATCGGCAAACGCACTGCTGCTGACCGCGGCGACCTTCAGCGGCTGCGCGCAGCCGTTGTGGAACTGCCCGAAGCCGGCCGCCATCCCCATGCCACCGGGCGGCGGAATGCGGATCCAGCCCCGGTTGAACTCCGGCAGACACTGCGCGGCGACGCCTGCACTGCCCACCATTACCACCGCACCGAGCAGCACGCGCGCACGCAGCTGCCACCTGCTTCGACTGCCGTCTATCATGACCCGACCTCCAGGAGCCCCGAATGAGCATCCAGATCTTAGACCATGGCCGAGTTCGCGAAATCCGTCTGGCGCGCCCGCCGGTCAACGCGCTGGACAGTGCCCTGTGCCAGGCCCTGAGCGCAGCGGTGCAACAGGCCGGCGACGCCGCCGACGGCATTGTGCTGTCGGGCAGCGAGCGGATCTTCTCCGGTGGCATGGATGTGCCGCAGCTGCTGACGCACGGTACCGACCGCGCTGCGTTGCTGGCCAGCTGGACCGCATTCTTCGAGGCTGCGCAGGCGCTTGCCAACAGCCGGATTCCGGTGGTCGCGGCGATCGGCGGGCATGCGCCGGCCGGCGGCTGCGTGCTGGCGCTTTGCTGCGATTACCGCGTGATGGCACGCAGCGCCGATACCGCCAAGCCGTACACGATCGGCTTGAACGAAGTGCAGGTCGGCCTGGCCGCACCGGAAGGCATCCAGCGGCTGTTGCGCCGCGTGGTCGGCGCGCACCGCGCCGAGCGCCTGCTGATCGCCGGGCAGCTATTGCCAGCCGAACAGGCGGTGCAGATCAGCCTGGTGGATGAGTTGGTCGATGGCGAGCTGGTCACCGCGCGCGCAGTGGCCTGGCTGCACGAACTGCAGCAGCTGCCGCGTCAACCGATGCTGGCCACGCGTGCGGTGGCACGCGCAGACCTGCGCGCGGCCCTGGCCCCGGAACTGATCCAGCTGGAGCGCTTTGTCGATGGCTGGTACGCGCCCGACGCCCAGGCTGCACTGCAGGGCCTGGTGGCACGCCTGCAGAAGGCCTGAGCCGGCCGCGGCACGGTGCCCCTCGGGCGGCCCGGTATAATCGCCATCCTCCGCACGCCCAGGCCAGCCTCTTGTCCGCCAATGCCGAACCCGTGGTCTCCGAACTGATCAGCCTGCTGTCGCTGGAGCGCCTGGAAGACAACCTGTTCCGCGGCCAGAGCCGCGATATCGGCACCAAGTACGTGTTCGGCGGCCAGGTATTGGGTCAGGCGCTGTCGGCGGCGCAGGCCACGGTCGAAAACGGCCGCCAGGCGCATTCGCTGCATGCCTATTTCCTGCGTGCCGGCAATATCGATCACCCCATCGTCTACGACGTCGATCGCACCCGTGATGGCGGCAGTTTCTCGGTACGGCGCGTCACTGCGATCCAGCACGGCAAGGTGATCTTCTTCTGCGCGGCCTCGTTCCAGGAGCGCGAAGACGGCGCCGAACATCAATCGGCAATGCCGGTGGTGCCGCCGCCGGAAGACATCGAACCGGCCGCCCCACTGGCACCGGAGGTGTTGGCGAGCCTGCCGGCCAAGGTGCAACGCTGGCTCTCGCGCGGCGGGCCGTTCGAGTTCCGTCATGTGTTTCCGCGCGACGAACTCAAGCCGCCCAAGCGGCCACCATTCCAGCAGATGTGGCTGCGCCTGACCGACCCCATCGGCCATGACGTCGGCCTGCACCAGGCACTGCTGGCCTATGCCTCGGACTTCCAGTTACTGGGCACCTCGACGTTTCCGCACGGCATCAGTTATTACACGCCGAACGTGCAGATGGCCTCGCTGGATCACGCGCTGTGGTTCCATCGCCCGTTCCGCACCGACGACTGGCTGCTGTACTCGCTGGACAGCCCCACCGCGCAAGGCTCACGCGGACTGGCGCGCGGGCAGTTCTTCACCCGCGACGGCGTATTGGTCGCCAGCACCACCCAGGAAGGCTTGATCCGTGTGGTACCCGACGGCAGCGCGAGCGCGGTGCCGGCCAAGGAATAGAGCGCAACGGCGTGGCCATGGTGCGCCGGTCGATCGCCCCAGTGCACTGCGGCCCCTGGTTGAACGCGCCGCAGCACATTCCCTCGCACGCTGCAGAGGCCGCAAACTGGCATGCTCCCGTGCCGTGCGATGTGGCCACCGGACTGCAGCAACCGCATCCCGATATTTCATCTTGAACCGGCGCCTCAACGGCGCCATCTGTTCCGGACCTAACGGCGTTTTCCACCATGCGCAAGATCTTCAGCAGTCAACGTATCGAAACCGCCGAGGGCGTGGCCAATCTGCTGCGCGATGCAGGGATCGAGATCCGCATCAGCAATGGCCGCTCCTATCAGAGCAAGCGCGGCGGCCAGTTCAGCTATCTGGAGCAAAGCAGCGCGCAGGCACAGCCCACCGTGTGGATCGTGCATGCCAACGACCAGCCGCGTGCGCGCGATCTGCTGCGCGACGCGCGCCTGCTCGACACCACCCGCCGCGACCTGCCGAACGTGGAGTACACCTTCCGCGACGGCGAGAACGGCTCCAGTGCCAGCGCGCGCAGCTGGGCCTGGCGGATCCGCCTGGTCCTGTTGCTGGTAATCGGCGCGGTGGCCATGGTGGTGGTGATGCGTCATCGCAGTGCGCCCATGCCAGCGGCACCCGCTGCATCGCAGCCCTCGCCGGATGCAACGCCGCCGGCAGAAGACGACGCGGTGCGCGTGCGGATCCAGCCGGCGCGCTGAGCCAGGCCAGGGAGGCTATCCACAGCCGTTGTACCGAAACGGCTCGCCTGGAACGCGGTTGCACGGCAAAGGCGCCAGGCCTCGAACCGTCGCCTCGCCATGGCTGTCGAGGCGCAGAGCCTGCTCCGGGTTATCGCATCGACCTGTCACGCCGCATCCGGCTGTCAGCAGGCATACGGACGGATCGTGATGGCCTGCCAGAACACGGTCGCCGCCAGCGCACTGGCCATCACGCGCGATATCGCCGCCAGCGAAGACATCGCGCAGGAAGCCTTCCTGCGCGCCTGGCAGCGTCTGGCGCAGCTGCATCAGCCCGCCAGCTTCCTGCCGTGGCTACGCCAGATCACCCGCAATCTGGCGCGAAACTGGTTGCGCGCCAACCGCCACCGCGCGCTCAGCGGCGAAGCCGCCGAGCTGGCGATCGCCATGGCCGCCGATCCGGCACCCTCGCCCACCGACCATCTGTTGCAGGCCGGGGAAGAGATCGCCGCATTCGACATCACTCCGCGCTACCGGAAGAAAGTCGCGAGACGCTGCTGTTGTATTACCGCGAAGGCCAGAGCTCGCAACAGATTGCGTCGCTGCTGGGCCTGAGCGACGCGGCGGTGCGCAAGCAACTCGCTGCGCAGATTCGGCGACTTCGTGCGCAGCAGTGCGCCCAGCGTTGCGTCTGCCACGGCGGTGACCTCGGTGACGATGCTTGCGGCTCCGGGCACCGCAAGCGCGGCGATCGTGCTCGGCGGCCTCGCTGGCGCAGGCAGGTTGGGTGCCGGTGGATTGACCGGCTCGGCGCTCGGCGGAGGTGGGGCCGCTGGCGCGCTCAGCCTCTGGCTCGACATGCCGGCGCTGTTCGCCGCCGGTGCCGTGCTGGTTGCCGGATTCGGCACGTACTGGTCCTGCTGGTATCTGTTGCGCTTTACGCAGAACGCCGCTGAGGCAGCCTCGGTTCGTCGCGTCATGCACATCACCACACTGACCTCGGTGCTGGTGGTCGGCAGCACGCTCCTGCTGAAACAGCTGGATGCCGGCGCGTGGGCATCGCTGCTGATGCTCTGCGCCGGTATGGCGGTGCTCGGCCACCAGTCCATCCGGGTGCTACCGCGCGTCATGCGCCCTATGCTGGAACGCGATGCGCGCAGACGCGGCGCCACGCAGGCACCGCTGTTGTACCGCTGCATGTCCAGTCCGGGCGCAGTGCTGGCAAGCGTGGCAGCGGTCATGTTGCCCATCGTGCGTCACTCCATGCACCTGGGAATGCTTCAAGGCCGGCGTGACGTCACTGCTGCACCATCAATGACAGCCCCTTGCGAGCAACAAAAACGGCCCCCTGCTTGCGCAGGAGGCCGTGGGTCGATCGGCGCCTTGTTACGTGTTGCTGACTACCACTAGCATTGCATTGAACGTAGTACACGGCGAGTGCATGCCCTCGCCGTGTCCCTGGGACGGGGCATGCGCGCCCCTCGATCAGTTGCCGGCAGCCGGCCTGGGCGGCATCGGATGCTTGCCATGGTCGCCGGGCTCGCCCGGACCACGCGGGCCGTGCTCGCCGCGCATCTTTGACGCCGCATCGAACTCGGCCTTGCTCAGCTTGCCGTCCTTGTCGGTATCGGCCTTGGCAAACCACGCATCGCGATGCTGCTGCATGCGCAGCTCACGGTCGGCACGATCAATAAAGCCATCCTTGTTGACGTCCATCTGGTCGAAGCGTGCAGCGAATTTCGGGTCGGCCTTGGCCTCCTCGCGGCTGATGCGCCCATCCTTGTTGGTGTCGAACTTGGCCAGCCACTGCCCGCGACCATCGTGCCCCGGGCCACGATGGCGCGGACGCTCATCGCGCGAGAGCTTGCCGTCCTTGTTGGTGTCCAGCGTATCGAACTGCGCGGCCAGCTCCGGGTTGGCGGCCGCTTCGCTGCGGTCGATCACGCCATCGCCGTTGGTGTCGAGCTTGGCAGGACGCGGCGCATCGCCGGATGCCGGCGGGGTGGCGGCGGCGACTGCGCCGACGGACAGCGCGGCCAGCATGGCCAGGGCAAGAAAGGGTTTGCGGGACGTCATGAGAAACTCCTGATCTGTGGGAACCACACGCGGCACCTGCATGGGCCGCATCGCGTGGGTGGCGCATCCGGATCCACCGTGCGCTGCCACCAACATCCACATCAACGAACCGCCGGCGCATGCGTTGACGCGCGCACGGGCCGTATTCATCCGGCGGACAGTCGCCGCTGTTGCGACGCGCAGGCGCTATCCTGAGCGCATGGCCATCCACGCCGACACCCACGACGACCTGCGCCTGTTCCAGACCGGCGAGCATCCCTGTGGCTACTGGTCGGACCGCCAGGCGCGCGACCTTGTGCTGGACCCACACGATCCGCGCCTGGGAACGATCTACCCGCAGGCCCTGGCATGGGGATTCCGCCGCTCCGGCGATCTGGTCTACCGCCCGCATTGCGAACGCTGCCGCGCCTGCGTGCCGGTGCGCATCGCGGTGGACGCGTTCCATCCCGATCGCAGCCAACGCCGTTGCCTGGCGCGCAACCAGGACCTGGTGGTGCGTGTGGTCGCCGCCGAACGTACCGACGAGCAACTTGCGCTGTACCGTCGCTATCTCAAGCACCGGCATTCCGGCGGCGGCATGGACGAGCATGGCGCTACCGAGTTCGACCAGTTCCTGATCGGCGGCTGGTCGCACGGGCGCTTTCTGGAAATCCGCCAGGCGCCCGTCGCGCACGGCCCGGGGGACTTGCTCGCCGTGGCGGTCACCGATGTCACCGAGCATGCATTGTCGGCGGTGTACACGTTCTACGCGCCCGAGGCGGCTGCACGCAGCCTGGGGACGTTCGCGATCCTGCAGCAGATCCAGTGGGCACAGCGCGAGCGACGCGCGCATGTCTATCTGGGCTACTGGATCGATGGCCACGCCAAGATGAACTACAAGCGCCGCTTCAATGCGCTGGAGGCCTACGATGGCCGCCACTGGCGTGGACTGCCCGCCGGCGCGCCAGCCCCGTGAGCTGCCAAACGGCGACATCGGCCTGTCGCATCGGCCATGCGAGAATTCCGCGATGATCAAATCTCTCCTGCTGCTCGCGCTCACCGCGCTGTGCGCCGCCTGCACCCATCGCATGCCATCCACCACCACCGCATCCGACCCCTCGCCTGCCAAGCCGGTTGCGGCGCCACTGCGCATCGCCACCTACAACACCTCGCTGTATTCCGACGAAGCGGGCGGCTTGATTGCCGACCTGCAGGGCGACAGCGCACATGCGCGCAAGATCGCCGCAGTGCTGCAGCGCGTGCGCCCGGATCTGGTGCTGCTCAACGAATTCGATTTCGATCCGGACCACCGCGCCGCCGATCTGTTCCAGCAGCGCTACCTGCAGGTGGCACAGCCGGGCGGCGGCGAGCCGCTGCGTTATCCGTATCGGTATCTGGCGCCGGTCAACACTGGCGTTCCGAGCGGTCTGGATCTGGACAACAGCGGCAGTGTCGGCGGCAATGGCCGCAACCGCGGCAACGATGCCTGGGGCTTCGGCCTGCATCCAGGCCAGTACGGCATGCTGGTCCTGTCGCGGTATCCGATCGATGCACAGGCCGTGCGCAGTTTCCAGCTGCTGAAGTGGAGCACGCTGCCGGGCGCACTGCGGCCGATCGATCCGACCACGCGGGCCTCGTTTTATCGCGACGCGGTCTGGGCGCAGCTGCGGCTGTCGTCCAAATCGCACTGGGACGTGCCGGTGCGCACGCCGCTGGGCGTGGTGCACGCACTGGTATCGCACCCCACCCCACCGGTGTTCGATGGCGCGGAAAAACGCAACGCCGCACGTAACCACGATGAGCTCGCGCTGTGGCGTGCGTACCTGGACAACGCAGCCGACAGCCGGCGCTGGCTATGCGACGACAAAGGCGCCTGTGGCGGCCTGCCCGCCGATGCGCGCTTCGTCATTCTGGGCGATCTGAACAACGACCCGATCGATGGCGCCGGCCGCCATGAAGCGATCCGTGCGCTGATCGATCACCCGCGCGTTCTCCAGTACCCCACACCACGCAGCGCCGGCGGCCCGGAAAAGACCGCCGAATATGCCGCGCAAGGCATCGCGCATGTCGGCGACCCGCACCAGGTCACCGGCGACTTCGGCCCGCAGGCCGGCACCATGCGTCTGGATTACGTGCTGCCGTCGCGCCAGTTCACCCTGGCTGGAAGCGGCATTTTCTGGCCAGCCAGCAGCGCCCCGGAGGCGGCGATTGCCGATGGCAGCGACCATCATGCGGTGTGGGTGGATGTTGTTTGGTAGCCGGGAGTGGGGAGTGGGGATTTGGGATTCGGAAGGGCGAGTTCCTGGTCCATCTGCGGCGCGCTTGCCTGGTAGGCCGACGCAGGCACGTGCGGTGAGTCGCGCTTGGAGGCGCAGCGTTGCGGGCAGTGAACAGATCATGTCGCTTCACTACCAGTGATCTGAGTCGAGCGGCACTCGCGTGTTTGCTTCCCCCGCCGGGACATTGTCCTCCTTTATGGGGGAGAAGGTGCCCCGAAGGGGCGGATGAGGGTGCAGACGAAGCTCATGCGGTGTGCATGGGCCAACGATGCCGGTCATGGTGACGAATCAAAGCCTGCGGCATTTGGCGGCTTGCAGAAGTGCAGCGGTGCGCTGCACTTCTCGGAACGTGCGGCGATCAGCCCTGCAGCTGGATCGTCAGCGCCGCAGCCGCAACACGCGCTTTCTCGCGTGCAGCATCGATGCTCTCCGCGCGTGCAAGAGTGACGCCGACACGGCGGTGGCCATTCACGCGTGGTTTGCCGAACAGGCGCAGCGCGGTATCCGGGTCGCGCAGCGCGTCGGCCACGGCGTCGAACACCGGCACGCCATTGCCGTGCGCCAGTAACGCGCACGATGCGGAGGGGCCACTCTGACCGATCACACCGCCGTCTTCTGCGCCCACCGGCAAGCCGAGAATGGCGCGGGCATGCAACGCGAATTCGCTCAGGTCCTGCGAAACCAGCGTGACCAGACCGGTGTCGTGCGGGCGCGGCGACACTTCGCTGAACCATACCTCGTCGCCCTTGACGAACAGCTCCACGCCAAACAGGCCCCAGCCGCCGAGGTCGTCGGTGATGGCTTTTGCGATCTGCTGCGAGCGACGCAATGCGGCTTCCGACATCGGCTGCGGCTGCCAGCTTTCGCGGTAATCGCCGTCCTGCTGCCAGTGGCCGATGGGGTCGCAGTACGAGGTGCCGCCGGCATGCCGCACGGTAAGCAAGGTGATTTCGTAATCGAAATCGATGAAGCCTTCGACGATGCAGCGGCCGGCACCGGCACGCCCACCGGTCTGCGCGTACTCCCACGCGGCATCGATATCGGCCTCGCTGCGCAGCGTGCTCTGACCCTTGCCGGAGGAGGACATCACCGGCTTGACCACGCAGGGCAGGCCAACGGCGGCGATCGCCTCGCGGTATTGCGCGGCGGTGTCGACGAAGCGGTATGGCGAAGTCGGCAGGCCCAGCGTTTCGGCAGCCAGCCGGCGGATGCCTTCGCGGTCCATGGTCAGGCGTGCGGCGCGCGCGGTGGGGATCACCTTCTGGCCCTGCTCGCGTTCCAGCGCCACCAGGGTTTCGGTGTGGATGGCCTCGATCTCCGGCACGATCAGGTGCGGCCGCTCGCTGGCGATCAGCGCGCGCAGCGCGGCGGGGTCGAGCATGTCCAGCACGTGCGAGCGATGCGCCACCTGCATCGCCGGCGCATTCGCGTAGCGGTCCGCCGCGATCACCTCCACGCCGAAGCGCTGCAGCTCGATTGCCACTTCCTTGCCCAGTTCGCCCGAGCCCAGCAGCAAAACGCGGGTGGCGGAAGGCGACAGCGGAGTGCCGAGGGTGGTCATGAGGCGTCATCCAGATCGAAGGGGGCAGCCATTTTAGCGGGCCGATGCCACGACCGCCGGTCGGAAATCCGCCCATACTTGATATCAATTTGATATCTTTTTTCCAAATCACAAGGACGCCCCAGCCATGAAAGAAAAGTCGCTCGGTTCTTTGCCCGGCATTCCAGTGATCGCTGCGAGTGTCGTCGTCCTGCTGTTGGCTGCCACCGTGCTGATCGCTGCAGGCATGGGCTACCTGCCGGTCCTGTCCATGCTGCCGGCCATCCTGGTGGCTGCCGGTAATGTGTTCGTCCTGGTCGGCCTGTACACGCTGGAGCCGAACCAGGCAGCTGTCCTGAGCCTGTTCGGCAAATACGTCGGCACGGTCAAGGACCAGGGGATGCGCTGGAACAGCCCCTTCTACTCCAAGCGCCGGGTTAGCCAGCGCGTGCGCAATTTCGAAAGCGGGCGGCTCAAGGTCAATGAACTGGACGGCAGCCCGATCGAGATCGCCGCGGTGATCGTGTGGCAGGTACTGGATGCCTCCGAGGCCGTGTACAACGTGGACGATTACGAAAGCTTCGTGCATATCCAATCGGAAGCGGCATTACGCGCAATGGCCACCAGCTACCCTTACGACCAGCACGAAGAAGGCCAGATTTCGCTGCGCAGCCACCCGGCTGAAATCAGCGAACAGCTCAAGCGGCACCTGGACGAACGGCTCACCCAGGCCGGGGTGGACGTGATCGAAGCACGCATCAGCCATCTGGCCTATGCGCCGGAAATCGCCCAGGCCATGCTGCAGCGCCAGCAGGCCAACGCGGTGATTGCCGCGCGCACACGCATCGTGGCGGGCGCGGTGGGCATGGTCGAAATGGCGCTGGCCGAGCTGCAGAAGAACGGCGTGGTGCAGCTGGACGAAGAGCGCAAGGCGCATATGGTCAGCAACCTGCTCACCGTGTTGTGTGCTGATCGCGGGACCCAACCGGTGGTCAACGCCGGCTCGCTGTACTGAGGTGATGCAATGAATGTGATGGTGCCGCTGGTGGTCGCGCTTTCGGGGCTGCCCGCGTTGGCGATCGCCGCCTCGATCGGGGCGGACGACGATGACCGCGCGCGCGGTCTGGGCCTGCGCTGGGCGTTGATCAGCCTGGTGATCCTGGTCGGCGCTGCGTGCCTGTATTGGGTGGGCGACAACCGCGCCGGCATCTATGCGGTGGTGATCGGCATGATCATCGGCGTCAATACGCTGATCGTGTCGATGGTCATGCACCTGCGCCGCCACGGCAGTCGCAGGAACGGCGAATGAGCGAAAAGAAGGCCTATCCGCTGCGCATCAACGCCGATGTCCTGGCGGCCGCGCAACGCTGGGCCGACGACGAACTGCGCAGTCTCAACGCGCAGATCGAATACGTGCTGCGCGACGCGCTGCGCAAGGCCGGGCGGCTACCGAAGCCGCGCGACGAGCCGGAACGGGATGCGTGAGCGCTTGCCACTCCATCGGCGTGCGGGAGCGGTAACCCTGCCCATGGCCCTGGCTACCGGCTCGCCGGCCGCCGTNCCCCCCCCCCCCCCCCGCGTGATGCGCCCCCCCCGCCCACGACCGGGCGAGCCCGCCGGATCTGCGACGTCTGGCCGCGCAGGACCGTTCGCCCTACTCTGTCGCGATGCGCCCTGCCCTGACCCTGCTACTCAACACCACCGCCATCGAACTGCTGCCTGCCGCGTTGCTGCACGCGCGTAGCAACGCCGACGCCCGCGTGCTGGCGCAGGCCGACTGGCTGCTGCGGCGCAAGCGCGACGGGCGTTATCTGGCCGCGCAGCTGGCGCAGGGCCTCATGCCACTGATGCCGCGGCTGGCACGCGAGCCCGGGCTGGACGAGGCGCTGGACCGGCTACAGGTCGCCGCTGCCCGCACGCAACAGCCGCACGGCATGACGCTCATGGTCGACGACCTGCAGCGCCGCCTGAGCCAACTCGGGCTGGATGCAGACGGCTATGTGCAACGGACCGGCCTGCAGCTGATTGCCGAGCCGGCGACCTTGCACTTTTCAGGGCGCGATCGCTTCGGCCGGCCACTATGGCTCAGCGCCGGCGCAGCGCGTGCATGGCGCCTGATGCGTGCGGCAGCGCTGCGCGCGGACATCGTGCTGGATGCCATCTCCGGCTATCGCAGCCACGATTACCAGTTGGGCATTTTCGAACGCAAGTTCGGGCGCGGGCTCACCCTGGAACAGATCCTGGCAGTCAACGCCGCCCCCGGTTTCAGTGAGCACCACAGCGGAAACGCGCTGGATCTCGGCACCCCGGGCGAACCGCCGGCCGGAGAATCGTTCGAGTCCACCGCTGCGTTTGCCTGGCTAAGCCACCATGCGCCGCATTTCGGCTATCGCCTGAGCTACCCCCGCGACAACCCGCACGGTATCGTCTACGAGCCGTGGCATTGGCGCTGGCATGCGGCTTGACGCGCGCTGTGGTCGCGTCGCGCTCCGCGTTTGATCATTCCTGCGAACGCGGTGTCGGCACCTTGGCGCCCACGCTGAAGTCGGCGATCTTCCACAGGTAGAACGCGGCGTAGGTGCGGTACGGGCCCCAGCGTTCGCCGCGTTCGGCCAATGCCTTGGGGGCGAGCATCTGTTCGTGCTTGTCCACGCGCTGGGCACCCTTGCGCACGCCCAGGTCGTCGATGGGCAGCAGGTCCGGGCGGCCCAGGCGGAACATCAGCATCATCTCCACCGTCCAGCGACCGATGCCGCGGACCGGTACCAGCGCTTCGACAATGGCTTGGTCAGGCATGAAGGCCAATCTGCGCAGCGAAGGAATCTCACCGGCCAGTTCGCGCTGCGCCAGATCGCGTAGCGCCAATGCCTTATTGCCGGACACACCGCAGGCGCGCAGCGCGGCATCGTTCACGCGCGCAAGCGTGTCGGCATGCAACCGGCTCGCGCCGATTGCCATCTCCACCCGTGCCACGATGGTGGACGCGGCCTTGCCACTGAGCTGCTGGAACAGGATCGCGCGCGCCAACGCATCCACCGGGTCGAACGGTTTGTGCCAGCCCGGCTGCGGCGCGATGGGGCCGATACGCTTCATCCACGCACCCAGCGCGCGATCGCGTCGGGCCAGATGCGCAAAGGCGGCCTCTACATCGAACCCGCGAGCATGGCGCGGCATCTCAGCGCCTCAACGCGCCGACGGCCAGCACCACCCAGCCCAGCATCAGGCTGACGCCGCCCACCGGTGCCAGGCTGGTCGGCCAGTGCAGCAACGCGCCGCCGACCAGGCTGCCGGCAAACAGCAGCGTGCCGAGCAGCAACAGGTACAAGCCAACCCGACCGAGGGCGCGCGTTTCAGTAGCGCCCAGCACGGTCAGTACCGCACCATGGCCGAACGCATACAGCGACGCCAACTGCAGCCGCGACTGCACCAGCGCATCGGCCACGCCGTGCGAGGCGTAAGCAGACAACCCGACGGCCATGGCGGCCAGCAGGCCGCCGCAGAGCGCCAGCAACGAGGGGTGTTTCTTACGACGGTCGAGCAAGGACATGCAGGCAACTTCCCTGGCAGCGCCGTGGCGCAAAAAAAGCGCGCCGCAGGACTGCGGCGCGCTTTGGTCTGGATCAGGTCATCGCGGTGAGACGATTACTTGATGGCCCAGTAGACATCGTAGGTACCGTCCTGGGTGAACGACTTGTCCACGCCACCCTTCCAGGCTTCGTAAGGACGCTCGCTCACATCCATGCCGCTGGTGGCAGCCCAGGCGCGCAGCGAGTTACGCACGGCATCCAGGCCGGCCATGTGACCTGCATAGGTCGCAAACGCCGAACGGTGCGCCGGAGTGCGCTGGTACTTCACCGGTGCCTCGGACGGGATGTTGAGCTTCAGCTCTTCGCCGGCGGCGGCGACCGGAGTCGCATCCACTGGTGCGCCAGCCGAAGCGTCATCCTTCTTCGCATCGGCCTTGGCGGCGTCGGTCTTGGCATCGGCCTTCGGCGCGCCACCGGCACGCTTGCGAATCGGCTGCACGACGTCGAACGCGTACTTGTCGCTGGCGAAGTCGGTGGTGACGATACGGACCGGACCAGCAGGTTCCAGACCATTGGCGTCCATCACGCGCTTGATCCACTCCTGGTTGTCCTTGATCGACTTCTTGATCGTCTCGTTGTCGCGGTCGATGTTGCCTGCGGTGACGACCAGCAGGTCTTCGGCCGGCACATCGACGATCTTGAGATCGCTCAACACCGGCTTGCCATCCAGCTGCGCGCGGTAGTCGAAGTTCGGCACGGTGGCCAGTGCGGTGGCAAGACGCGACAGACCCAGCTTTAGGTCGTCGCCCACGTGGCGGCTGACATACAGGCCGGCATAGCGACCGAACAGGTTCCAGCCGTACTTGACGCTGTAGTCCTGCGTGATCTTGACGTTCTTGTTGTTCTTGCCGGTCGGAGCCAGAGTGAAATTGGTGACCTTGTCGTAGCCCTTGGTGGGATCTTCGACCGCGATCTCAACACGCTCGTTCTTGACGGTGTTTTTGATTTCCCAGCTGCCGTTGCCGATGTAGCCCTCGGTGGAGCTGTATTCGACGCGTGCACCCTTGCCCTCTTCCGGGCCGGCCAGCTTCAGCTGGATCTTCGGGTCACGCAGCACAAGCGGGTTCCAATCCTTGAAACGACGGAAGCTGTTCACGGTGTCGTAAACAATCGTCATTCTGCGGTTGGTCTCAACACTCTCGGACATCTGCCGCTCCGAGGGCAACACCAAGCCCACCACGACAAACAGGCCAGCCACGATCCCCAAGGCGATCAGGAACTCGATAATACGGGTCATTCAGGAGGTCTCCGGGGCCGATCCCACGGCCGGGTTGAGTGAAGCGAAGCCACCATCCTAGCAGGCTTCGGGAAAGATGTTCAGTTGTGCGACGGGTAGCGCGGTCTTGCGGTGTCATTCAGCGCGTGCAACGTCGCGGTGGAGCTGCGCAATCCCAGCCGTTGCAAGGGTTTGCGCCGGCTGCGCGCAGCCATCATGCACATCCCACGCTGCCTGCATGTGATGCCGCCAGGACGCGACGCCTGATCGGACCGATGCGGGCTGTCGCGAGGCCGCAGACGCTGCAAGCTGCAGGCAAGCCGGCGCCACCGCACTCGTTGAACGGCCCTTGCGTGCGATCGCCAACGGATGCGTCGGCCGATCGCCCACCCAAGCGGGGGCTCAGACGCCTTAAAACACTGCGCGGATGCGGTCGCGCACGCCCAGCTTGGACAGGGTGAGCGGGCGCCGCCTGCAAGCCGCAGGCTTGCGCGCCCGCGAACGCGCGGCGCCGGGCGGGACATCCTGCGGTCAGACCAATTGCAGCTCGAACGCCTTCAGTACCGCGCGGGTACGGTCGCGCACGCCCAGCTTGGACAGGATGTTGGACACATGATTCTTGATGGTGCCCTCGGCCACGCCCAGCGAATTGGCGATCTCCTTGTTGGAAAAGCCGCTGGCCATCAATCGCAGGATTTCGGTCTCGCGGTCGGTGAGCGGATCGGGCCGGTCCAGGCTGACGAACTCGTTGCGCATGTGTTCCAGGCCCGAGAGCAGGCGCTGGGTCACTGCCGGCTGCACCAGCGACCCGCCATCGGCCACGGTGCGGATGGCCCCGACCAGTTGTTCCAGCGAGACATCCTTGAGCAGGTAGCCCTTGGCGCCGGCCTTGAGCCCGGCCAGTACCAACTGGTCGTCGTCGAAGGTGGTCAGGATGATGGTCGGCGGCAGCGTGCCGTTGCGCGAAAGCATCTGCAGCGCTTCCAGGCCGGACATCACCGGCATGCGCATGTCCATCAGCACCACGTCGGGCTGGATCTGCGGAATCTGCTCCACCGCCTGCTTGCCGTCCGAGGCCTCGGCCACCACCTCGATGCCGTTATCCAGCGCCAACAGCGAGCGGATCCCCTGGCGCACCAGGGTTTGGTCGTCGACCAGGCACACACGGATCATCAGAACACTCCTTGAGTCACGGCCGCAGGCATCAGTGCCGGCGCGCCTGGAACGGAGATGCGCAGGCCGAAGCCGTCACCCCGCCGGGTTTGGATTTCCAGCTGCCCACCATACTGGCTGAGCCGCTCACGCATGCCGCGCAGGCCGTTGCCGGGCGCCACCGCATCGGCGCCATGGCCATCGTCGCGGGCATCGATCAACACCGTCTCGGCGTCGCGCCGCACCTGGATCCACAGGTTACGCGCGCCGGCGTGGCGCACCGCGTTGGTGATGATCTCCTGGGTGCAACGCAGCAGCACATGGGCGCGCTCGGGGTCGTCCAGGGTCAGCGGCTGGGCGATGTCCAGGTGGATATCCAGCGACGGCACCTGGGTGACCAGCGGCCGCAGCGCCGCTTCCAGGTCGATCGCGCCGCTGTCGCGCAACTGGCTGACCGCCTCGCGCACGTCGGTGAGCAGCAGCTTGGCCAGGGTATGCGCCTGGCGCACATGCTCCTGGGCCTGGCCTTCGGTGATGTGGCCGGCCACTTCCAGGTTGAGGCTGAGCGCGGTCAGGTGATGCCCCAGCAGGTCGTGCAGCTCGCGCGAGATGCGGGTGCGTTCGTTGATGCGCGCGCTTTCGGCCAGCAGCGCACGGGTGGCGCGCAGTTCGGCGTTGAGCCGGCGCTGTTCCTCGCGGGCCTCGGCCTGCTGGCGGGCCACCAGGCTGGTGACGAAGATGAACATCGAAAAGCCGCCGTAGAGCAGCGACTGCATCAGCGCGCCGGAGACCGGAAACCCCAGCAACAGGTGGTAGACCGGAAGCACGGCCAACTGGCTCAGCACCAGCCAGACCACGCCAACGCGCAGCGGCAACAACCAGGGGATCACACCGGCCGCCACCATCATGAGGATGCTGCCGAGCCCGGTCCGGGTGAGGTAGCTCACCGCAAGCGCGCAGACTGTGAGCAGCAGCAGGATCAGCCGGTCGTACCAGTGGGCATGGCCGCCGCTGCTCAGGCCGCGGGTCAACCAGAAATAGCTGGCCCCGAAGCCGACGAAGAACGCCGACATCATCGCCGCCTCCATCACACTGCGGTGGTCGCCGTCCTCGGCGGGCGCCCAGTAGATGAACACCAACGGCATGGCGATCATCGCCCAGGTGAACAGGCCGGCGAAGCGCAGGACGCGCGTATGACTGAGGTATCCCAACATGTCCGCATCTTAGGCCCAAGCGCGGCCGCTGCCCTCTTGCCGGAAGTCATGCATGCGCCTGCCGGCACCTTCGGGCCAGCGATCGACCCGGCGGCGCAGCCGGTGGCGGCAGCATGCGTCGGCCGCGCGTGCCGACCCATCGCCGGGACGCGCGGCCGGCCGCCGCGCACGCGCCGGGTCGCCGCTTCAGGCCACGCATGTAATAATCCGACGCAGATCCGATTTCGGGTCGAGAGCGTTACCCCACGGAGTCCCAATGTCGATCGTCATCCGCGACGTGCGCGAGCACGAGCTCGATTCCGTCCTGGCCCTGAACAACAATGCCGGACTGGCGATCCTGCCGCTGGATTCAACCAGGCTGCAACGGTTCTACGCCCAGGCCGAATATTTCCGCGTCGCCGAGCGCGACGGCAACCTGGCCGGCTTCCTGGTCGGGTTCGGCAGCGGCAGTGCCCATGACAGCAGCAATTTCGCCTGGTTCCGGGACCGTCATCCGGAATTCTTCTATATCGACCGCATCGTGGTTGCCAGCCGCCGTCGCGGCGGCGGCGTCGGGCGGGCGTTCTATGCCGACGTGCAGAGCTACACCGAGCTGCGTTACCCGCAGCTGGCCTGCGAAGTGTTCCTGGACCATGGCGCCGATGCGGCGCTGCTCTTCCATGGCAGCTTCGGCTTCCGCGAAGTAGGCCAGAACACGATGCCGGACGTGGACGTGCGCGCCAGCATGCTGATGAAGGACATGTGCAGCTATTCCTGGGTCAAGGAGACCTATGGCGGCACGTTGCCCGAAGAATTGCCGTGGGTGGGCCGACCGCGTCATGCCGCCGCCACCGCCACTCCATCGACGGGGACCTGAAGCGTGTCGAGTGTGAATGTGGATTTTGAACAGGCCGGCGAGCTGAAGATCGGCCAGGTGGGCATTGCCAACTTGCGGGTGCGCACCCTGGACGTGCCGCGGCTGGTGCAGGAAATGCGTGAGCGCGTGACCCGCGCGCCCAAGCTGTTCGGGCGTGCGGCGGTGATCCTGGATTTCGGTGGGCTGTCGCAGGTGCCGGACATGGCCACCGCCAAGGCGCTGCTGGATGGCCTGCGCGATGCCGGCGTGCTGCCGGTGGCACTGGCCTACGGCACCAGCGAGATCGACCTGCTGTCGCAGCAGCTCGGCGTGCCGTTGCTCGCCAAGTTCCGTGCCCAGTACGAGCCGACCGCGGTCAGCCCGCCACCGCCGCCACCGCCCCCTGTGCGCGCCGAACCGGCCCCGCCGGCCGCACGCCCGGCACCTGGCCGCATGCAACGCACCGCGGTGCGCTCGGGCCAGCAGCTGTATGCGGAGAACTGCGACCTGACCGTACTCAATACGGTGGGCGCCGGGGCGGAGGTCATCGCCGACGGCAGCATCCATATCTACGGTACCCTGCGTGGCCGCGCTCTGGCCGGCGCGCAGGGCAACCCGGACGCGCGCATCTTCTGCCGCGACTTCCACGCCGAACTGGTCGCCATCGCTGGCCACTACAAGGTGCTGGACGATGTTCCCATGGACCTGCGTGGCAAGGCCGTCCAGGTCTGGCTGGAGCAGGATCAGATCAAGATCGCTGCGCTTGACTGACGCGGCCCAACCACAGAAATATTCGGAGAAATCCTTTGGCTGAAATCATCGTAGTCACCTCCGGCAAGGGCGGCGTCGGCAAGACCACCACCAGCGCGAGCCTGGCCTGCGGGCTGGCGCGGCGCGGCAAGAAGGTCGCCGTCATCGACTTCGACGTCGGCCTGCGCAACCTGGACCTGATCATGGGCTGCGAGCGGCGCGTGGTGTACGACTTCGTCAACGTCGTGCACGGCGAAGCCACGCTCAAGCAGTCGCTGATCAAGGACAAGCGCTTCGACAACCTGTACGTGCTGGCGGCCTCGCAGACCCGCGACAAGGACGCATTGACCCAGGAAGGCGTGGAGAAGGTGCTCAAGGACCTGGCCGCCGACGGCTTCGACTACATCGTCTGCGATTCGCCGGCCGGTATCGAAAAAGGCGCGTTCCTGGCGATGTACTTCGCCGACCGCGCGGTGGTGGTGGTGAACCCGGAAGTGTCCTCGGTGCGCGACTCCGACCGCATCATCGGCCTGCTCGATTCCAAGACCCGCAAGGCCGAGGAAGGCAAGACGGTGCCGGCGTTCCTGCTGCTGACCCGCTACAGCCCGGGCCGCGTGGAAGGCGGCGAGATGCTCAGCATCGCCGACGTGGAAGAAGTGCTGGGCCTGAAGGCGATCGGCGTGATTCCCGAATCCGGCGATGTGCTCAACGCCTCCAACAAGGGCGAGCCGGTGATCCTGGATGCCGAGTCCCCGGCCGGCCAGGCGTATGACGACGCAGTCGCCCGCATCATGGGCGAGGAGCGCCCGATGCGATTCACATCCGTGGAGAAGAAAGGCTTCTTCAGCAAGCTGTTCGGAGGGTAAGCATGGGCCTGCTCGATTTTCTCAAGAGCAAGAAGAACACCGCCGAGACGGCCAAGAACCGCCTGCAGATCATCATTGCGCAGGAGCGCAACCACCGCGGCGGGCCGGATTACCTGCCGCTGCTGCAGCGCGAATTGCTGGAAGTGATCAAGAAGTACGTCAACATCGACGCCGATGCGGTGCGGGTTGATCTGGTCAAGGACGGCGAGCACGACGTGCTGGATATCTCTGTCGCGCTGCCGGAAGACGGCGACAAGTAAGCGCGGCCATGGATGCCGCTACGCCCTGTGTACACGCAGGCGCGCTACGTGGCAACGGCCACGCCATCCTCCCGACGGTACCGTGGCAGCACGGTGCCGTTTTGGTTTCTGCCCACTACGCGCTTGCCGCGCGCCTGACCATGAGCCACAGCGTGTGACCCCTCATCCTGATTCCGCATCCGACATGTCCGGCGTGCTGCGCGTGGCCGATATCGGCCTGGATGCACCAGCCGCCCTGCTTGCCCGCTACGGGCTACGCCTGCATCGGGTGGCCGCCGGCGCGGCGATACCGGGCAGTTTCTGGGGCGAACCGGAAGCCGGCATCATCGGTTGCGATGTGTATGTGCGCGACGACACGCCGGTGCATTCGATGCTGCACGAGGCCGGACATCTGATCGTACTGCCGGCCGACCGGCGCGCCGCCGTGCATACCGACGCCACCGATTCGGTAGATGAAGAAGACGCCACCTGTTATCTGCAGATTCTGCTGGCCGCGCAATTGCCCGGCGTGGGCAGCGCACGGCTGATGGCCGATATGGATGCCTGGGGCTACACCTATCGCCTGGGCTCTACTCGCGCCTGGTTCGAGCAGGATGCGGAAAACGCGCGCAGCTGGCTGGATGCGCGTGGTTTGCTGCCAGCCTAGGAGCGGCGACCGGCACAGCGTCGTTAGCGGCTATCGGAGCGACGTGGACGGCGAACAGGACCCGCATGGCCCTGCCGATACCGATTGGTCGCCGCGCCAAGTCATCCTCGATTCGCTCGTGGCTGTCGCACCGGACAGGTCCAGCGTTGCCACGGTGCCCTGCCCGGCATCGGATTCGAGTTGCAGGTGCCAGCCCAGATGCTCGCAGAGCCGGCCGATCAGTTCCAGGCCGATGCCGTTGCCCTGCCGTGCATTGCCGCGCGCCAGACGCGCGTAGATGGCGCTGATTTCCTCCGGCGTCATTCCATGCCCCGGGTCGGCGATGCGCACCACGCCCGGCGCGGACAGACCGACGCGGATGACGCCGCGGTCGCTGTTCTCGATTGCGTTACGCAGCAGGTTGCCGATGGCGGTCTGCACGATGGTCACCGGCGCGGTCAGGCTGCACGACGGGAGCGGGTCGATGACCACCTGCAGATCCTTGTCGGCACATAGATGCGCATGGTCTGCAACGATCTCCGGCAGCAGTTGATCCAGCCACACGGCATCGCTGCTGCGCACCAGCCGCCCCGGATCCTTTGCAAGCACCAGCAGCAAGGTGATCAGCTGCTCCACCGAAGCGCTGGTCTGCGCGATGCGCCTGAGCTGGTGGCGTACCGCCGGCGGGGTGCCCGGCTGTTCCAGCGCCAGCTCCACCGCATTGCCGATCACCGCAATCGGCGTACGCAGCTCGTGGCTGGTGCTATCGATGAAGGCGCGTTCGCGCTCGACGAACTGGCTGTTGCGTTCCAGGTAGTCGTTGAGCGCATCGGCGATGACGTAGAGCTCGGCACTGCCCTGCGCGCCCACGGTGATCTGCTGCGCGCCCGGCCCGGGACGCAATGCGCCGATGTCGCGGGCCAGCTCTGCCAGCGGATGCACCAGCCGCGCCATCGCGTAGGCACCCATCAGCAAGGTGATGCCGATCGACGCGATGCCGGCCGCCAGCATCCAGCGGGTGAGAAATTTTTCCAGCGCCTCAAAGTCGGTGATGTCCAGCACCAGCGCCAGGCGGCCTGCCTGCGGCGTGTCGCGCACCATCACCACGCTCTGGCGGCCGGCGATATCCAGCTCGTCGTGCAGGCCCGGGTGCAGCGTGCGCAGCACCGGCGGCACGCCGGCCGAGCCGTCGATGCGGTACAGCCGCAAGGTGTCCGAGTCCTGCCAGTGGTAGTCCGGATTGCGCGCACTGCGCTCCAGGATGCTGTCCAGTTCGGAATTCAGCAGCGAGCGCCACACGCCGTGTTCGGCGCGCTCATGCAGATACTGCGCAGTGCCGAACACCGCCAGCGTCATCAGCAAGGTATAGCCGAACAGCCACAGCATGGCCCGGCGGCCCAGCGGGCGCTGCTTAGCCATCGACGCACTCGTTGCCTGCCGCTTCGCCAGCGGCATCCAGCTCCGCCAGGCGATAGCCGAGCCGCGGCAGGGTGTGGATCAGCTTCTGCGCGAACGGACCATCCACGCTGCGGCGCAGCTCGTAGATATGCGAACGCAGCATGTCGCCATCGGGCGGGTCGTCGCCCCACAGCGCCTGTTCCAGGCGTTGCCGGGTGACCGCGGCCGGGCTGGCCTGCATCAGCACTTCCAGCAACTTGCGGCAGGCCGGATACAGATGCAGCACCCGGCCGGACCGGGAGGCTTCCAGGGTGGCCAGGTCCAGCCGCAGGTCGGCCACCTGCAGTAATTTGCCGCGGCGCCGACCATGCGCACGCGCGAGCAAGGCGTCGATGCGCACTTCCAGCTCGGGCAGCGCGAACGGCTTGGTCAGGTAATCGTCGGCCCCGGCGCGAAAGCCAGCGATCTTGTCGGGCAATTCGTCGCGCGCGGTGAGCATGATCACCGGCAGTTCGGAATGATGCTGCTCGCGCAGGCGGCGCAACACCTCCGGGCCGTCCATGCGCGGCATCATCCAGTCCAGCACCAGCACGTCGTACTGCTGGGTGGTGGCCAGGTGCAGGCCGGTGATGCCATCCGGCGCGGCGTCCAGGGTGTGCCCGCGGGCTTCGAAATAATCGAACAGATTGGCAACCATGTTACGGTTATCTTCGATGACCAGCAGCCGCATGCGCGCGATTCCAGAACGGTCCGACAGGGACGCTGTGCGCATCCTACCCGAGGCCAGCCGGACCCGACCGCCCCGGGGCCCTGCGCGCACCGGCAAGGTGTCCGACAAAATTTCCGACAAGGTTGCCAGCTATCGTTTCGCCCCTTTTCATCGGGCGCGCGCGTGTCGCCTGCCACCTCTGACGTCCTGCCCCGCCGCCCCGCGCTGCTGGTCGCATTACTGCCGATCCTTGTCAGCCTGCTGGCGGGCCTGGGGCTGCGCCAGCCCAATCCGCCGGACGAGCCGCGCTTCGTGCTGGCTGCGCGCACCATGGTCGAAAGCGGCCAGTGGTTGCTGCCGCACCGTGGCAGCGAGCTGTACGCGGAAAAGCCGCCGGTGTTCATGTGGCTGCAAGCGGCAACCTATGAGCTGGTGCCGCACTGGCCGGTGGCGTTCCTGCTGCCCTCGCTGCTGGCCGCTGTTGCACAGCCAGGACCCGCAACTGCACGCCTACGCGCCCGAGTTGCTCTTCAAGCAGACCGGCACCCGCTACGCGCACGCCTGGCATCACGTCAAACCGGCCTGGTACTACCTGCAGGTGATTGCCACCTTGCGGCTGCCGGACCGGCCGGCGACCGACTTCGGCTTCAAGGCGAGTTGGCAGGCGCAGTGGGCCAAGGCCGGCCCGCGGCTGGCGCAAGCATCGGAAAAGCGCTGGCTGTTCGTGCTCAAGCAGGCGGTGCCGGCCTGCATCGATCCGGCGCAGCGCATCGACATCGGCGAATCCAACCGCAATCAATGGCAGCTGATTCCGGGCACGGCGTGGCATGCCCGTTGCAGAGGCAATGCGTCCGACACCGAACAAACCGGCGGCCACAGCGACGCAGACTGAACGCCAAGTGTTGGGTTAACGCCTGAACGACTCCGGTCCGACCGCTCTCCGACATCCGGGTTTCGAAGATGCCGGGCATTGACACAGGCCTACGCTTCGATGATCACGCTTCCGGCTTTTTCGCCTGCCCTGGCACGCACCGCCACGGTTGCGCACACGCGCTTTCTTGCCCGCCATCTATGGATGCCGCTGGCAGGCGTGCTGGTGGCCAGTGCCTTGCTGATGGGCGCCGGTGGCGACCAGTGGGCCGCCGATGCGTTGTATCGGCTGGAAGGCGGGCATTGGCTGCTCAAGGACCATTGGGTCACCAGCGGCGTAGTGCATCGCGCCGGTAAATGGTTGAGTACCGCAGCCGGCGTCAGCGTGGTGATCCTGGCCGTGGCCGCGTGGTGCAAGCGGCGCCTGCGCGTGCTGCGCTGGCCACTCACGTATCTGGGCGCCTCGGTTGCACTGTCGACCTCGCTGGTCTCGCAGCTCAAGTCGTGGACCGCAATGGATTGCCCATGGGACCTGAGCCGCTATGGCGGTACGCGAGCGATGATTGGGCTGTTCCAATCACGCCACGGCCTGGCTGCCTCCGGTTGTTTTCCTGCAGGTCACGCGAGTGCCGGTTACGCGTGGGTGGCGCTGTATTTTTGTGCGCTGGCACTGCGTCCTGCATGGCGCTTGCCAGGCTTGTTCATCGGTCTGGCAGCAGGTCTCACCTTCGGTGTTGCACAACAGCTGCGCGGCGCGCATTTTCTGTCGCACGACCTGTGGTCGCTGGCGGTGTGCTGGTTCACCGCACTCACCTTGTACGGCGTGATGCTGGCTCGGCCACGCGGCGTGCTGGATTCGATGTTGCCATCGGGGGATGCAGCATGAGTACCTGGCTACCGGAACCGCGCGGGCGGATCAGCTCGCGTGCGCTGACGTGGAGCATTCGCCCCACGGTGCGAACCGAGATGCTGATCCTGCTGTCGAGCCTGTTCTTTGCGCTGGTGTGCAACCAGTTGTTCTGGCGCACGGCGATGGCCACGCATCCGGGCAGCATTGGTTTTGCGCTTTCGTTGATGGCGTTGCTGATCGCCGTGCATGCGTTGCTGCTGGGGGTGCTGGTCTGGCGCTGGAACGCCAAACCACTGCTGACAGTGTTGTTGTTCACCACCGCATTGGCCGCGCACTACATGGACAGCTACAACGTCTATCTGGATGCGGACATGCTGCGCAACGTGCTGCACACCGATCACAAGGAATCGCGCGAGCTGCTCACACCCGGCCTGATTTTTTCGCTGCTGTGCTATTTCCTGATTCCGACCGTGCTGCTGTGGCGCACCCGCCTGCGCGTGCGTGTGCACAGCATTGGCAAGTCGCTGCTGTGGCGGGGCGGCTTCCTGCTGGCGGTGGCCGTGGTGGGTGCAGGCGGTGCCATGCTGTCGTTCCAGGATATCTCCGCCCTGATGCGCAATCACCGCGAGGTGCGTTACCTGGCCACGCCGATCAATTACATCGTCGCGCTGCGCCAGAACCTGAAGTCCGACTCGCCGATCAAGCACGCACCCAAGCAGCCGGTCGAACACGATGCCATGGCCACCCCGCGCGCGGCAGGCAGCCGCCCGCGCCTGTTGCTGGTGGTGCTGGGCGAAACCGCGCGTGCGCAGAACTGGGGCATCAATGGCTATGCGCGGCAGACCACGCCGGAGTTGGCGCAGGCAGGCGTGATCAATTTCCCGGACATGCATTCCTGCGGCACCAGCACCGAGGTCTCGGTGCCCTGCATGTTCTCGCCGTTCGGTCGCCGCGACTACAACGAGGACAGGATCCGTGGTCACCAGTCGCTGCTGCATGTGCTCGAGCACGCCGGCATTTCGACCCTGTGGCGCGACAACCAGTCCGGGTGCAAGGGCGTCTGCGATGGCCTGCAATTGCAGAAACTCGATGACGCCACCACGCCGGGCCTGTGCGCCGATGGCCGCTGCATGGACGACATCCTGCTGAGCGACCTGGCAGCGCAAGTGCGCGCCAAGCCGGGCGATCGCGTGGTGGTGCTGCATCAACTCGGTAGCCACGGCCCCAGTTATTTCGAACGCTACCCGGCACAGTTCGAACGTTACAAGCCGGTCTGCAAGACCGCAGACCTGGGCAGCTGCAGCCGCCAGGACATCGTCAACGGCTACGACAATTCCATCAGCTATACCGATCATTTCCTCAACCAGGCCATCCACGCCCTGCGTGGCCTGTCAGACTACGACACCGCCATGATCTATCTCTCCGACCACGGTGAATCGCTGGGCGAAAAGGGGCTTTACCTGCACGGCGTGCCGTACGCCATCGCGCCCGAAGAGCAGACCCACGTGCCGATGGTGATGTGGTTCTCGCCGGAATTCGCGCGCGACCGCGGCCTGGACGAGACCTGCCTGCGCCACCGCGCCGGCCAGTACACCGACCAGGACGCGCTGTTCCCCTCGGTGCTGGGCCTGATGCAGGTCAGGACCAGCATCTACGCACGCGAGCGCGATGTGTTCGCGCAATGCACGACGAAGGCCGGCTGAAAGCGACGCCAGAATGCGGGAACGCGGCAAGCGCGTAGACAGTTACTTCCGTCTACCGGTCGCGTGAGCCCGTTGCCCTGCGTTGCGGAGTTCCCGCCCCGGAGCCGGGCGTCGCGCTGACGGTGCCCGGACCGGTCGCCGCTGTGCCGAGTGAAGCGCCCCCGCTTGCCCTGACGCCTGGCGCGCTCTAGCCTTTGCCCGGACTTCACCGCAAGGACCACCCGTGAATCCTCGTCTCCTGTTGCTGGCACTGGCTGTGGCCGCCGGCACCGTATCGCTGTCGGCCTGCCGCCGGGACGCCGCACCGCCAGGCACACCTGCTGCAACCAAACCCGTGCCTGCCGAAAGCGCCGATGCCTTCGTTGCGCGCATCAATGCCGAATACAAGGCTGCCTATCCAGAGGTCACCGCCGCGCAATGGCTGTCCTCGACCTACATCAATGGCGATTCGCAGCTGCTGGCGGCCAAGGCCAACGAGCGCTCGCTGGCGCAACTGGATCGCTGGATCGAACAATCCAAGCAGTATGCCGGCACGCCGATGTCCGCCGACAGTGCGCGCGCCCTGCAACTGCTCAAGCTGATGAGCGCCCTGCCCGCGCCGCGCGACGCGGCCAAGCTGGCCGAACTCACCCGCATCGCCGCCAAGATGGAAGGCGACTACGGCGCCGGCAGCTATTGCGTGGGCGATGGCGAGCAGCGCCGCTGCCGCCAACTCGGCGAGTTGGAACAGGTATTGGCCAGCAGCCGCGACTACAACGAGCAACTCGATGCCTGGCAGGGCTGGCATGGCACCGCGCAGCCGATGCGCAAGGACTACCAGCGCTTTGTCGAGCTGGCCAACGAAGGCGCGCGCGGCCTGGGCTTTGCCGATGTCGGGGTGATGTGGCGCAGTGGCTACGACATGCCGCCGGGGCAACTGGCGAGCGAAACGGATCGGCTGTGGGAGCAGGTCAAACCGCTGTACGCGCAGCTGCAGTGCTACGCGCGCGGCAAGCTGGACGCCCAATACGGCAAGGACAAGGGCGAGCTGCCCGGCGGGCTGTTGCCCGCGCACCTGATGGGCAATATGTGGCAGCAGGACTGGAGCAACCTGTGGGATCTGCTGCAGCCCTATCCCGGCGCCGGCGATCTGGACATCACCTCCGCCCTGGAAAGACAGTACCAGGGCAATCTGAGCGCAGTGCTGGCACGCAACACCGGTGGCGATGGCGGTACCGCCGCACGCTTCAACGCCGAGCGCGAGGCACAGCTGCGCACCGCGAGACAGATGACCGAGCGCGCGCAGGAGTTCTACACCTCGCTGGGCATGCCCAAGCTGCCGGATACCTATTGGCAACGCTCGCAGTTCATCAAGCCGCTGGACCGCGACGTGGTCTGTCACGCCAGCGCCTGGGACATGACCATGGGCGGCGAACCTGGACAGAACACCGGCGCGGACGTACGCACCAAGATGTGCATCAAGCCCACCGAAGAAGACTTCACCACCATCTATCACGAGCTCGGCCACCTCTATTACGACCTGGCCTACAACCCGTTGCCGCCGCTGTTCCAGAACGGCGCCAACGACGGCTTCCACGAAGCGATCGGCGACACCATCGTGCTGGCGATGACGCCGAAGTACCTGCAGTCGATCGGCATGGTGGGCGAGCAGCAAGCCGGCCGCGAAGCGCTGATCAACTCGCAGATGCGCATGGCCTTGAGCAAGGTGGCGTTCCTGCCATTCGGCCTGATGATCGACCGCTGGCGCTGGGGCGTGTTCGATGGCTCGATCACGTCGGAGCACTACAACCAGGCCTGGTGGGACCTGAAGGCCAAGTACCAGGGCGTGGCGCCGGTCAGCGCGCGCGGCGAGGAGTTCTTCGATCCCGGTGCCAAATACCATGTGCCGGGCAATACGCCCTATACGCGGTACTTCCTTGCGCACATTCTGCAGTTCCAGTTCTACAAGGGCCTGTGCCAGGCGGCCGGCCACCAGGGCCCGCTGTACGAGTGCAGCTTCTACGGCAACAAAGATGCCGGGCAGAAATTCTGGTCGATGTTGCAACGCGGCTCCAGCCAACCATGGCAGACCACGCTGAAGGAACTCACCGGCAGCGAGAAGCTCGACGCCGGCCCGATGCTGGAGTACTTCGCGCCGATGAGCGAATGGCTCAAGCAGCAGAACCAGGGGCAGATGTGCGGGTGGCAGTCGGCGTCCGCGCCTGCTTCCGCGAGCGAGGCGTCTGCGCCTGCAGCGCCGCACTGACGCGCCGCTCTCGCTGTGGCATACGGCAGCATCCCCCAGGCTGCCGCATAATATTCCGTTGATAATTGCCTAAAACGCCGGCGATACACTGCGCGCCCGCTGCACAGCCGCAGCATGCAGGAAGCATCTTGATGAGCAACGCCTCCACCGGCACGGACGCGCCCGATGCAGACCGCAACACGCAGTCCATCGATGATGCGAACGATCGTGCGTTCGACCCGACCTACAGCAGCTCCAACAGCGGATACGCCGCAACGGTGGGAAGCGGCACGGTCTCGGTCACCCCGGCAGAGCAGTCGGCCAGGTCTTCGCAGAGCAGCGAGCAGAGCAGCGGCAGCCCGACGCAGCCATTGGGCGAAACCAGCCTGCGTCGCGGCGGCGCGCGCGCGCAGGCATTGTCAGCGATACCGACGCAAAAACCACCACCTTCAGCCTCGAGGCCGACGCGCAGACCGGACAGCAACAAAGCCTGCAGTCCAAGCTCGGCGACAGCAAGCTGAGCATCGAGACCGGTGCCAGTGCCGGGCAGCGCATGCGCTACGTCCTGACGCTGCCCGGTGCCGATCAACCGTTGGAGGCCGCCAGACAGGTCAATCCACTGCAGCCTGAGAGTCTGCCGATCGGTGCACGCGCGGTAATGGACACTCAGACGTTCGTGCAGCGCGAATCCTCGGCGAGCCTGCGCTCGCTGACCGCGCAAAGTCAGACCTGATTAGCCCTGACCATCAGCCGCCTGTCGCAGGATCTGCGCCGCGCTGGGTGGATGCTGCTGTCACCTGAAGCCAACGAGGTGGCGTGATGAGTATCAATGCCGTGCAGTTCCAAGCGGGATTGTCGATGCCTGAGTTCTTCGCGTCCTACGGCACCGAAGCCAAGTGCTATCGCGCGCTTTACAAGTGGCGCTGGCCGCAAGGCTTTCGTTGCCCTGTTTGTGCCGGACGCGTGCGCTCGCGTTTCAAGCGGGGTGCTGCGATCTACTACCAATGCAGCGCGTGCCGGCATCAGACCAGCCTGATTGCAGGCACGATGTTCGAAGGCACCAAGCTGCCGCTGCGCACCTGGATGCTGGCGTTGCACCTGCTGACCTCGACCAAAACCAACATGGCCGCGCTGGAGTTGATGCGGCATCTGGGCGTCAACTACAAGACGGCCTGGCGGATGAAACACAAGATCATGCAGGTTATGGCCGAGCGCGAATCCATGCGGAAACTGGCGGGTTTCGTGCAGATCGACGATGCCTATCTCGGCGGCGAGCGTAACGGTGGCAAGGCCGGACGCGGATCGGAGAACAAACAAGCGTTCCTGATTGCGGTGCAGACCGATGCCACCTTCACCGCGCCGCGCTTTGTGGTGATCGAGCCGGTGCGCAGCTTCGACAACACCTCGCTGCAGGACTGGATTGCCCGTCGCTTGGCGCCCGAATGCGAGGTCTACACCGATGGGCTGGCCTGCTTCCGCCGGCTAGAAGACGCCGGCCACGCGCACACCACGCTGGACACTGGCGGTGGTCGTGCCGCGACCGAAACGGCCGGTGCACGTTGGCTCAACGTGGTGCTGGGCAATCTCAAACGCGCCATCAGTGGCGTGTATCACGCCATCGCGCAAGGCAAATACGCAAGGCGTTACCTGGGAGAAGCGGCCTATCGTTTTAATCGTCGATTCCGCTTGCGCGAGATGCTGCCACGACTTGCCACGGCCATGATGCAATCCACACCATGCCCAGAGCCGGTTTTACGTGCAGCGAGCAATTTTCATGGCTGAGAGTCGGGGCTAATCAGGAAGTCAGATCACCCAAGCCAGCGGCCGCAGCTACACGATTGAACGCGTCGACGAGCGCCACGTGCGCGTGGTGACCGGGCCAAACACGGCCATCGAGACGGTGAATGCACTTGGCGTCGAGGCGGGACCGGCGCAGGCCCTGCTCGGGCGCGCCGACTCCCTGGGCCAGTCGCAGGTCAACAGCGCGCAGTTCGATCTGGCCGATCCGCGTGCACGCGCAGCCATGGACGCGTTCGTCCGCGCCGGCACGATTGCCCCGGGCGTGCCCGGCGTCGACGAAATGCAGACGCTGGAGCGGATCAATTTCAGCTCGCAGCAGCGTCTGCAGCTGGAACTGGGCCCACTCAGCGCCAATGTGGCCGGCGACCGCAACCAGGGCAGCCAGGTGCGCATCAGCACGCCGCGCGAGGACGGCCGCAGCGTGGTGCAACAACTGCACTATGGCGACAACGTGCCGCTGACGATCGTGCGCCAGTACGATGGCAACGATGCCGAACGCACCGAGCAGCGCAGCTACCGGTTCGAGATCGAGCGCGATGTGGCCGCGCCGGGCTTGTTGCAGCGCCTGGGCGGGCGCAACGAGGCCAGCGAGGAAAAGGCGATCGCGCAGACGCTCAACAGCGCGTTGAGCGGCGAGATGACGGGCACCGGCGCGATCGCGCCAGGGCAGAAGACCACGCTGGAATTCAGCGAGGTGCAGATGCAGGCGTTGCTGGAGCAGACCCGCGCCAGCGCCGACGCCAGCAAGATCGGCGGCAGCGCGCTGACCTCGCTGGTCGGTGACCGCAATGCCCCGGCGCAGTCGCCCGAGCAGTTTGCGATCGCGATAGCCCGCAACGTAGGTGGATCGCCTTATGCGTTTGCCGAACGGCTGCAGCACATCGCCGACGGTGCGGACGGGAACTACGACGGCCAGCTGCAGCGTATCGATGCCACCGTACTGCCGCGACCGACAGATGCCCCCCGGCGCTCCCGGACCGGCGCGATGCAGCGCACCGGGATCATGCCCTGCTGCAGCAATGCACGGCGGCAGTGGAGCGCCTGCACGCGGCACCCGGCCCCGCGGCCGGGATGGATGGCGAACGCCTGGCCTTGGGCTCGGTGGTGGCCGCACGCGAACATGGCTTGCAGCGGGTCGATCACGTGCTGCTCGGCAACGATTCTGCGCGTGGTTTCGTGGTGCAGGGAGCGCTCGACTCGCCAGCGCATCTGCGGGCCAGCTTCGATGCCAAGGCTGTGCGGGAGGCGCCCGTGGCGGCCAGCCTGCAGCGCCTGCAGGCGCTGGATCCCGGCACGCAGCGATGCCATTGCGCGGGCGCGGGCGCAGGAGACACAGCAGGAAACGCAGCGACAGGGACAGGCGCGCTGAGAACGCGCGCCACGTGGTCGCAGCTGAATTTCCAGATGGGAGGAGTTCGACCGCAGGTGGGGCCAACCGCGGTGTTGGCCGCGTGCGCGGGATCGGGAACGATGGTCGGCGGGCTAGCCGGTGACGCTGCGCGGCACACCTAAAAGCAGCCCCTGTGCAGCGCATCTGAGGACCGCCGGCTGCACACCCTGGCAGCAGGCGCAGCAAGCCTGTGATCGGCCCTGACCGCCGCGCACCTCAATACGCCCGTGACGGCACGCAGAAGAGTGACTCAATTGAGCTTGGCGCCGCCCTGCAAGCGCTCACTCAATTTGGTCTTGAACTGCTCGAACTCCATGCCGTCGGCCTGGGCTTCGGCATGCGCGGCATCCTTCAACGCATCCGAATAGGTCAGCCGCACCGGGGTGCCCTGGCGCTCGTGCAGCTCGGCGGCGCGCATGATCAGCGCCAGCACCTGCGCGGCGCTGGTGCTCTCGCCGGCGATGCGGCCGTCCATGCCCAATACCCATTCGCCGTCGCGGCGGACGATGCCGGCCAGTAGCGTGCGTTGCTGGTCGCGGAGTTCGGCATGCGGTTCGATCGGGGAGACCGGCGCGAGATTGGCGGCGGCCTGGTTGCGCTGGCGCTCGGCGGCGCGTTTGCGGGCATCGCGGCGCAACTTGGAATCGGTGGACATGCAGGCTCCTGTCAGGTCAAAGGTGGTCGGCCGGTTCCAGCGGGACCGCCTCGGTCGCCTGGCGGTGACGCAGGCGGCGGCCGCTGCGGCGCTCCCAGCGCCAGAATAGCCAGCCCAGCAAAAAAAAACCGGTCATGCCGACCGCCAGATGCCGCGGGTGTTCACTCAGCAGCGGCGACAGCACCCCGGCCACCAGCGTGTTGGTCATCAGTTGGGTGAAGGCCTGCAGCGAGGAGGCCAGGCCGCGCTGGTGCGGGTACATGTCCAGCACCGCCAGCGCCAGGATCGGGAAAATCAACGCCATGCCCACGCCGGCCAGGAAGATCGGCAGCACCGCCCAGGGCAGGGCGATCTGCGCCACCTTGATGGTGTAGCCCAGGTTGGCCAGCGCGGCCACGCCGCAGCAGATGAACCCGATACGGATCTGCCGCACCGGTTCCATGCGTCCAGCCATGCGCCCGGACAGAAACGAGCCAAGTGTCATGCCGCCGATGGTGGGGATGAACAGCCAGGCAAAGTCGCCCTCGCCTAACCGCAGGTGCTGCATGATCAACACCGGCGCCGAGGCGATGTACAGGAAGATGCCGGCGAAATTGAATGCCCCGGCCGCCGCCAGCCGCTGGAACCGCGGATTGAAGCCGATCCGCACGTAGTCCTGCAGCAGGCGCCTGAACTGCAGCGGAGTACGCGCCTGGACCGGGTGGGTTTCCGGCAGCCAGACCAGGGTGGCCACCAACAGCACCAGCCCGAACGCCACCAGGAACCAGAAGATCAGCGGCCAGCCGGCGCCGCTGAGCAGGATCCAGCCGCCGATGATGGGCGCGATGGCCGGCGCAATGCCGAAGATCATCGACACCTGGCTCATCAGTCGCTGCGCATCCGGGCCATGGAACAAGTCGCGGATCACTGCGCGGCCGACGATCATGCCCACGCCCGCCGACAGACCCTGCAACGCGCGGAACGCCAGCAGCGTGGGCAGGTCCTGCGACAGCGCGCAGCCGATCGAGCCGGCGATGAACAGCACCAGCCCGCCCAGGATCACCCGCTTGCGGCCCCAGGCGTCGGACAGCGGGCCGTGCGCGATGCTCATCGCTCCGTAGGCCAGCAGATAGACGCTGATCGTTTGCTGGATCGCCACCTGGTCCACCGCCAGGCTGCGGCTGAGCCGCGAGAACGCCGGGAAGATGGTGTCGATGGAAAACGGGCCGAACATCGCCAGCCCGGCCAGCAGCAGCGCCATGCGTCGGGTGGAAGGCGTGGTGGGGGTCATGCAGGGATCCGAAACGTGGTGCATCGGGGGACGCACGCCGGCACCTGCCTGTCGCAATGCCGGGATGCGCACAAGGACGCCGATGATAGGCGCTTGCGTTGCCAAGGTTAAGCAAACGCGAGTGCGCCCGCCGCCAGCTCGCCCTGGCCCGCCACCCTGTCGCGCGCAGCCACGCTATAATCGGCCGGCAACACGGTGGGAGAAGCGGCACTGCCGCTGCCGAAGGCGCAACAGCCCGTAATCGCTCAGGCCCGATACCATCTTCAACACAACTCTGGAGAGACCGGCCGATGCCGGCGCCGAAGGGGCACGGAACGCAGGCAGGCCCAGCGCCAGGCCGCGTTCTTAAACTCTCAGGCAAAAGGACAGAGGGGCGCGAGGAAGACCGCCACTGCGGCAGGTGATGGTGCGCCCATGCGCGTCATGCCGGTTGCGGTGCTTCCGACCTTTCGCATGCCCTCTGCCCCGGATGCCCGCCATGTCCCACACTCCGTCTTCCCTGCGCGACCTCGAACACCACAGCGCGTTCGTCGAACGCCATATCGGCCCCAACGACGCAGAAATCGCGCAGATGCTGGAGGTGGTCGGCCACGCCTCGCTGGATGCGATGACCGACGCCATCGTGCCGGGCAACATCAAGTCGCCGGCCGCGCTCGCGCTACCCGAGGCGATCACCGAAGAAGAGGCGCTGGCCAAGATCCGCGCCATCGCCAGCAAGAACCAGGTGCAGCGCAGCTTCATCGGCCAGGGCTATTACGGCACGCATACGCCGAAGGTGATCCTGCGCAACATCCTGGAAAACCCGGCCTGGTACACCGCCTATACGCCGTACCAGGCAGAGATTTCGCAGGGCCGCATGGAGGCGTTGATCAACTTCCAGACCCTGTGCGCGGACCTGACCGGCATGCAGATCGCCAACGCCTCGCTGCTGGACGAAGCCACTGCTGCGGCCGAAGCCATGACACTGGCCAAGCGTTCGGCCAAGTCCAAATCCGATACGTTCTTCGTGCACGACGCGGTGCATCCGCAGACGCTGGAACTGCTGCGCACCCGCGCCGAGCCGTTGGGCATCGTGCTGCGCGTCGGCATGCCGGAAGAAGCCTTGCAGGCCGAGTGCTTCGGCGTACTGCTGCAGTATCCGGACAGCTTCGGGCATATCGGCGATCACGCCGCACTGGCCGATGCGGTGCACGCACAAGGCGGCCTGGTCGCGGTGGCCACCGATCTGCTGGCGCTGACCCTGATCGCCGCGCCCGGCGAATGGGGCGCCGATATCGTGGTCGGCAATTCGCAGCGCTTCGGCGTGCCGTTCGGCTTCGGCGGCCCGCATGCGGCGTTCATGGCCTGCCGCGATGCCTACAAGCGCTCGATGCCGGGCCGGTTGATCGGTGTGTCGATCGATGCCGCCGGCAATCCTGCCTACCGTTTGACGCTGCAGACGCGCGAGCAACATATCCGCCGCGAGAAAGCCACCTCCAACATCTGCACCGCGCAGGTGCTGCTGGCAGTGATGGCCTCGATGTACGCGGTCTACCACGGCCCCGAGGGCCTGACCCGCATCGCGCGTCGTACCCATCGCCTGACGGCGATCCTGGCTGCCGCACTGCGCAGCGCCGGCGTCAACGTGGGTGAGCAGTTCTTCGACACCCTGCACGTCAAGGCGATCGATGCCGATGCCATCCACGCCCGCGCGCGTGCAGCAGGCATCAATCTGCGTGCCATCGACAGCGAAGCAGTGGGCATCAGCCTGGACGAAACCAGCACGCGTGCCGATGTGGTTGCGCTGGCGCAGTTGTTCGGCGCACAGGTCGACGATGCACAAGGATGTGCGAGTGTCGCGGAAGGTAGGATGCCGAGAGCGACGGTGGATGCACTCGATGCCGCCACCGCCGATGCGTTGCCGCAGAGCCTGCTGCGCAGCAGCGCGTTCCTGACGCACCCGGTGTTCAACACCCACCACAGCGAGCACGAACTGCTGCGCTACATGCGCTCGCTGGCCGACAAGGACCTGGCGATGGATCGCACCATGATCCCGCTGGGCAGCTGCACGATGAAGCTCAACGCCACCGCCGAGATGATCCCGGTGACCTGGCCCGAGTTCGGCGCGATCCATCCGCTGGCACCGGCCGAGCAGTCGACCGGCTACGCGCAGCTGATCGAGGAGCTGGAAGCGATGCTGGTCGAGTGCACCGGCTACGACGCGGTCAGCCTGCAGCCGAACTCCGGCGCGCAGGGCGAGTACGCTGGCCTGCTGGCGATCCGCGCCTATCACCGCGCGCGCGGTGAAGCGCATCGCGACATCTGCCTGATTCCCGAATCCGCCCACGGCACCAACCCGGCGTCGGCGCAGATGTGCGGCATGACCGTGGTCGTGACCAAGTGCGATGCCAACGGCAATGTCGATGTCGACGACATCCGTGCCAAGGCGGAAAAGTACTCCGACCGTCTGGCCGCGTTGATGATTACCTACCCGTCCACCCACGGCGTGTTCGAAGAGGACGTGGTGGCGATCTGCGAGGCGGTGCACGCGCATGGCGGCCAGGTCTATACCGACGGCGCCAACATGAATGCCCTGGTCGGCGTGGCCAAACCCGGCAAGTGGGGCTCGGACGTGTCGCACCTCAACCTGCATAAAACCTTCTGCATTCCGCATGGCGGCGGCGGCCCGGGTGTGGGCCCGTGTGCGGTGAAGTCGCACCTCGCACCGTACCTGCCTCGTGCCGGCATCCATGCCGGCGAAGGTCAAACTGCCGCCATCCATGGCGGCGGATTCAACTCCGAAAGCGGGAGTGGAGACTCCTCGCGGATCGGCGGCATGGTCAGCGCGGCAGCCTACGGCTCTGCCTCGATCCTGCCGATCAGCTGGATGTACGTGACCATGATGGGCAGTGGCGGGTTGCGCAAGGCCACGCAAGTGGCACTGCTCAATGCCAACTACATCGCCAAGCGCCTGGCACCGCATTACAAGACGCTGTACACCGGCCGCAACGGCCTAGTGGCGCACGAGTGCATCCTGGACATCCGTCCGCTCGAGAAGACCAGCGGCATCGGTGCCGAGGATATCGCCAAGCGGCTGATCGACTTTGGCTTCCACGCGCCGACGCTGAGCTTCCCGGTGGCCGGCACCTTGATGGTGGAGCCGACCGAAAGCGAATCGCAGCATGAACTGGACCGCTTCATCGACGCGATGATCCAGATCCGCGAAGAGATCCGCGCCATCGAAGACGGCCGCCTGGACCGCGAGGACAACCCGCTCAAGCACGCCCCGCACACTGCAACCCAGGTGTCGGCCAGCGAGTGGACCCACGCCTACCCGCGCGAACTGGCCGCCTTCCCGCTGCCCAGCCTCAAGCAGCAGAAATACTGGCCGCCGGTGGCGCGCGTGGACAACGTCTACGGCGACAAGAACGTGATGTGTGCCTGCATCCCGGTGGATGCGTACAAGGACGACGTGGAGGCGTAAGCGCCACCACCAGGTAAAAAACGCGAAACCCAGCCGGTCACACGGCTGGGTTTTTTTGTTGCCGTGCAGGGACGGGCTGGCGCTGCAGCCGCCAGCACAGGTTTTGCATTCGCCACAGCGGGAGCGATGGGCGGCTTCATGGGCGGCGGTGAAAGATTGCCCTCCCGCGCATGCTGCGCTCATCGCACCGCACTCGACCAGGTGACAGCGATGCCGTCTGCCCCTCGCCAGCGGATGCATCAACACTTCGCGAAGGACGACTGCGCCAGTCGGTACGCATACGTCGTAGGCAGCGATACCCGCTCACGCCCCAGCACCGCGTGTACCCGGCCATCTCATGCCGGAGCCCTACCAGTCACACGTTTGCCTGCCCTACACGTGCAGTGGAGATGATGGCGGACGTCCTCACGCACACGGCAGCCCTGCGCATGCTTCAGCTGAAACACTTCGGCATCCTCCTGCTGGCGGCCTGCACGCTGACCGCGTGCGCGCCACGCCGCCCTGGCGAGGTGCCGGCGTTGGTGCACGCGGCCGATGCGCAGGCCGAGGTGGTGCAGACCGATGCCGGCGCAGTCCGCGGTGTTGCCGGCGCGCAGGGGCGGGTGTTTTTGGGCGTGCCGTTCGCCGCGCCGCCGGTGGGCGCATTGCGCTTTCGCGCGCCGCAGGCGGCACCAGCCTGGAAGGGAGTCCGCGATGCCACCCGGGCCGGGCCGGCGTGCCTGCCGCGTTATCGCTTCGGGCAGAAGCAGGTGTCCGAGGATTGCCTCACCCTCAACGTCTATGCGCCACCCGGCCCTGCGCCGGCGCATCCGCGCGCAGTGATGGTGTGGATCTACGGTGGCGCGCTGGAGCTGGGCAGCAATGTCGACTACGACCTGAGTGCATTGGCGGCGCGGCAGAACGTCATCGTGGTGGCGCCCAATTACCGGCTGGGGGTGTTCGGTTTCTTCGCGCATCCGACGCTGCGTGGCGAAGGCGAAGGCGCATACGGATTGCTCGATCAACAGGCTGCGTTGCGCTGGGTCGGGCGCAATATCGCCGCCTTCGGAGGCGATGCGCACAACGTCACCGTGTTCGGCGAATCGGCCGGTGCCTGGAGCATCTGCTATCAACTGTCCGCACCGGGCGCGGCCGGTCTGTTCCAACGCGCAATCCTGCAGAGCGGCAGTTGCCTGGCCAGCGATTCCAGCCTGCCGCGTGCCGAGGCCGAGCACGGCGGTGTGCGCATGGCGCAGACGCTTGGCTGCGAGCGCACAGGCGATGTTGCCGCGTGCCTGCGCGCGCTGCCCGCCGACAGCGTGGCCGACGCAAAACCGCAGCGCCGTGGCCTGACCGGCAGCGATGCGTGGGCGCCGATGTCCGGCGGCGAGGTGTTGCCGTTGCCGCCCGCCAAGGCAATCGCCAACCTGCAACATGCGCAGGTGCCGGTGCTGATCGGCACCAACCGCAACGAGGGGCGGCTGTTTGCGCAGTTGCTGTCCTACATCGGCAAGCTCAACCTGCGCAGCGGTTACGAGGCCCGGCTCAAGCGCATGCATGCCGACCCTAGCGCGATCATGGCGCGCTACGCGGACGTTGCCGCGCAGTCGCGCTGGGATGCGTTTGCCGACATCGTCACCGATGGCGGATTCGCCTGCCCGACACGCCGGCTGGGCCAGGCCTTGCGCAGCCGCGCGCCGGTGTATGCGTACGAATTCGACGATCCGCAGGCGCCGTACGGCCTGTTGCGCCTGCCTTTCTCGCATCCGCTGGGCGCGTATCACGCGTCCGAGCTGGTGTACCTGTTCCAGCGCCCCTGGGTGCTAAGCGGCACCCCGCGGTTCACTGCCGCGCAGCTGGCGTTCTCCACGACCCTGCAGGACTATTGGGGTGCGTTTGCGCGTACCGGCGACCCGAATGGCGATGGTCGTCCGCCGTGGCCGCGCTTCGATGGCGATGCTCCGTTGATGTTGTCGCCGCAAGGAATCGGGCCAGCCACGGATTTCGTGCAGCGTCACCGCTGTGCGTTCTGGGATGCGCACACGGACGCGCCCTCACCGGCACTGCCGTGACCTTCGCACCGGGATCAGCCGCACGTAACAGGCGATGGGCAACGCTGTCCGTGCCGCCAGGGAAGTCGCACAGTTTGGTCTGTGTCTCATCCGGGCTGTCATTTCGTGCATCGTATCCACCGTTACAGGAGCATTCCATGACCACCGCCACGTCATCCCCCTGCCCCACCGTGCAACTCCGCAACGGGCGGCAGGCGCCGGCACTCGGCCTGGGTTCCTGGAATCTGGGCCAGGGCCGGCATCCACAGCAGCAGGAGATCGACGCCTTGCAGGCCGGCCAGCAGCTGGGCATGCGCCTGATCGATACCGCCGAGATGTATGGCAATGGCCGTTCCGAGCAATTGATCAGCCAGGCCATTGATACCGCGCAGCCGCCGTACCTGGTGTCCAAGGTACTGCCGAGCAACGCCAGCGCACGCGGTATCGCGCGCGCCTGCGAGGCCAGCCTGCAACGCTTGGGCGTGCGCAGCCTGGATCTTTACCTGTTGCACTGGCGGGGTGGCAGCGATTTGACTGAGGTGGTGCATGCCTTCGAAGCACTGCGCGACGCTGGCAAGATCCGTGACTGGGGCGTATCGAATTTCGACGTCGACGACATGGAAGACCTCTGGGCCGTCCATGGTGGGCAGCGTTGCCTGGTCAACCAGGTGCTGTATCACGCCGGCAGCCGCGGGATCGAATTCGACCTGTTGCCATGGTGCGCGGAGCAGGCGGTGACCGTGATGGCGTATTCGCCATTGGGGAGCCGTACCTTGCTGGATCATGCGGTGCTGCACGCCATCGGCAAGCGGCGCGGTGTCGCCGCGACCGCCGTCGCGCTGGCCTGGGCAATCCGCAGTGGCAAGGTGATCGCCATCCCGGAATCCGGAACGCCCGAGCATGTGCGTGCGAATGCAGCGGCCTGCAGCCTGCATCTGGAGGCGCAGGATCTTGAAGAACTGGATCGCACATTTGCTCCTCCTACGCGCAAGCAGGCGCTGGATTTGCTGTAAGCCTGTTGCCCCGCCGCATCGCGGAGGTGCCATCACGTTGGCAGCAGTGCGGTGCACCGCAGAGCACCGACGTGCGGTAGCGCACGCTTTGCGCCGTTGCAATACTCGCGTGTGAGTATTCGTTCGCATGCAGACACGCGCAATTAACGGCGGCACTCGCAGGCTCGATGGGATAGCTCGCCTCTTAAGCCCGCCAACGTGGAGTTCCCATGGCCAAGTCCCCCAAATCCGTACAGCCGCCTGCTGTCGGCAATTCCGCAACTACGCATGACGTGCGTGGCACCGGCGACGAATTGCACCAGAAAGCCGGCGGTACCCATCCGCAGCTGACCACCAACCAGGGCATTCCGGTTGGCGACAACCAGAACTCGCTGCGCGCAACGCCGCGCGGGCCGACGTTGCTGGAAGACTTCATCCTGCGCGAAAAGATCACGCATTTCGATCACGAACGTATCCCCGAGCGCATCGTGCATGCGCGCGGCAGTGCGGCGCACGGCTATTTCGAGCTGACCAAATCGTTGAGCCAGTACACCACTGCCAAGATCTTCACCGAAGTGGGCGAGAAGACGCCGTTGTTCACGCGTTTTTCCACCGTCGCCGGGGGTGCCGGCTCGGTGGATACGCCGCGCGATGTCCGCGGCTTTGCAGTGAAGTTCTACACCAAGGAAGGCAATTGGGATCTGGTGGGCAACAACATCCCGGTGTTCTTCATTCAGGACGCGATGAAGTTTCCGGATCTGATCCATGCGGTGAAGATGGAGCCGGATCGCGGTTTCCCGCAGGCGGCCAGCGCGCACGACACGTTCTGGGATTTCATTTCGCTGTCGCCCGAATCCATGCACATGATCATGTGGGCGATGAGCGACCGCACCATTCCGCGCTCGCTGCGCATGATCGAAGGCTTCGGCATCCACAGCTTCCGCTTCCTCAATGAGAAGGGCGACAGCACGTTCGTCAAATTCCATTGGCGCCCCAAGCTTGGTCTGCAATCCACCATCTGGGACGAGGCGGTGAAGATCGCCGGCGCCGACCCGGACTTCCAGCGCCGCGACCTGTTCGAAGCCATCCAGAACGGCGACTTCCCGGAATGGGAATTGGGCGTGCAGCTCTTCACCGAAGCGGAGGCCGACGCCTTCCCGTTCGATCATCTGGATTCCACCAAGGTCATCCCGGAAGAACTGGTGCCGCTGCAGATCGTCGGCCGCATGGTGCTGGACCGCTGGCCGGACAACTTCTTCGCAGAGACCGAGCAGGTGGCGTACTGCCCGGCCAACATCGTGCCCGGCATCGACTTCAGCAACGATCCGCTGCTGCAGGGCCGCCTGTTCTCGTATCTGGATACGCAGCTGAGCCGCCTGGGTGGGCCGAACTTCCACCAGATCCCGATCAACGCGCCCAAGTGCCCATTCGCCAACAACCAACGCGATGGACATATGCAGATGGGCGTGCCGAAGGGCCGCGTGGCCTACGAACCGAGCTCGTTGCAGGCAGATGCGCCGCGTGAGGCGCTGCGTGGCTTCCCCAGCCACGCCACACCGGCCGAGGATGGCGCAAAGGGCCGCGTGCGTGCGGAAAGCTTTGGCGACCATTACAGCCAGGCGCGGCTGTTCTTCCGCAGCCAGACTGCACCGGAGCAGGCACATATTGCCTCGGCATTGGTGTTCGAACTGTCCAAGGTGGAAACCGCGCATGTGCGTGAGGCCATCGTGGGTCACCTGCGACACATCGACGAAAGCCTGGCCAAACGTGTGGCCGACGGGATGGGCATGACCCGCCTGCCGCCTGCCCCGCCCGCCGCCGTTGCGCCCACCGACATGCCGTTGTCGCCCGCCCTGCAGCTGATCGGCAAGATGAGGGACACCTTGCAGGGTCGCACGGTAGGCATCCTGATCCACGACGGTTCCGATGCCGCCGCCATCAAGGCCGTGCGCAAGGCGGCCGAGGCCGCAGGTGCCACAGTCAAGATCGTGGCGCCCAAACTCGGCGGTGCCAAGCTCAGCGATGGCAAGCAGCTGGCCGCCGACGGACAGCTGGCCGGTACGCCGTCGATCATGTTCGATGCAGTGGCGGTACTGTTGTCCTCGGAAGCAGCGAAGCTGTTGACCAACGAATCGGCCGCACTGGATTTCGTCAGCAACGCCTGGGCACATCTGAAAGCCATTGCCTTCGACGACGGTGCGCAGCTGCTGCTCAAGGCAGGCAATGTCGGCAAGGACGCAGGCATCGTTCCGGCCGCCGACACCAAGGCCTTCATCGCTGCGGCCAAGACCCGCCAGTGGGCACGCGAACCGAAGGTGCGCATGCTGGCGTAACCGCATCCGCATGGGCTGCACAGGCTCGGGCGCGAACGACTTTCGCGTCGTTCGCGCCCAAGTCGTTTATGCGGGCAGCGATTCATCCTCAACGGAAGAACGGAAGATCAGCGCATCCTCTGCGACGGCCGCCCTTCAACCAGGCTTCTGGCGGCCGCTCATAAACGACGCTGCGATTTGTAACCCCGGCTGTCTTTACGTTGTTGTACGATCGTGTCTTTGGGGTGTCGGCGCGCGCGGCCAGGTCGGCAGTAGAGCGGCGGGCTGCGGTTAGGCTGCAAGGTCCTTGCCCGCCTACCATCGCAGGACACGCCGCAAATACGTCCTTGTAGGCTATTACGCGACGATGGGCGGGCAAGGACCCGTCGAGATGGTCGGTGCGCAAAGTTAAGAGCAGTGCACGATGCGCATTGTTCGCTACTGATGTGCCGACGCAATGTCAGACGCACGTCGAGCGATAGGCAGCTTTTCACCCGGCCACCGACCAACTTTTTGGTGCGGTGCCCTCGCCGATTGCGGGACCGTGTGGCGGCATGGATGCCGCCACCGAGCCTCCATGGACGGATTCACGGCGTGTCCCGCAAGCGGCGAGGGCACCGCACACTCAACGAACCAGACTTTTGACTGCATCTACCAAACGAGACCGCAACCCGGAATCCCGCTGGATTCACGCAGTGCTCGGCACGCGGTAAGGGAGCCACGTGCTCGGCTGACTCAGCAACTGAGCCGTCGTCTTGCTCAGGCGCGCTAAGCCGGTTCGGCAGGAAACTGCGCCGCGTTCGCCAGCGCGCGGTACTCGCGTGGCGTCATGCCGACCGCCAGCTTGAACTGCCGTGCGAAGGCGCTCTGATCGCTGAAACCGCAGGCATGCCCGATTTCGGTGAGGCTCTTGTTTCCGTGCAGCAGATGCATCGCCATCTGCAGGCGTAGCTTGGCCAGCACCTGCTGCGGGGTGAGCTGGAACACCTTGCGGAACAAACGCTGCAGCTTGGACATCGAAAACCCGGTGATCTCCACCAGCGCCTGCATGCGCACGTTCTGCGCGTAGTTGGCATTGAGGTAGGCCAGCGCCAGGCGCAGCTTTTCGTACTGCGATTCGTGCCCGTCCTGCGGGCCCAGGTCGCGCGAGATGCCGATGATGCCCTGCACCTTGCCCTCCACCAGCAAGGGACGCTTGCAGGTAAGGCACCATCCCGGCTCGCGATTGGCGAACAGGTGCAGTTCCAGCAGGTTGTCGATCACTGCGCCGGCCAGTACCTGTTCGTCCTGATTGGCATAGTTGGCGCCAAGCCCGCTCGGGTAGACCTCGGCAACGCGCTTGCCGATCAGGTCCTTGCGCGATTTCAGCCCCAGCCGCCGCAGCATGGTCTGGTTGACGTGGGTGTAGCGGCCCTCGCGATCCTTGACGAAGAACAGCACGTCCGGCACGGCATCGAACAACGCTTCCAGATCGGCAGGATCGATGCTCTTCATGCAGGACGGTAGGCTCATGACCAGAAAAGGCGCGGCGATCGGACGGCGAGGCCGCAATCCCGGCGAACACCATCAGCGCGCGGCCTCATGATACGCCGCACAGACCGCGCGGCTTGCAGGCGCCTAGCGCGGATCTTCGGCCACGGTGGGCGTGGCTGCCGAGGAGCCGGCCTTGGCGCTGTCCAGCGAGGCACTGGTGGCGCCCATGTGATCGGCCGGGGTGCGGCGCGCCGTCCAGGCCTGCACGACCGCCGCGCCGGACTGCGACCCCACCTGCACACGCAGACGCGCGCCGGCGGTGGGTGCGACGAATTCGATTTCGCAATCGCCTGCCGCCATGCAGCTGTCGGCAGCCAGCGGATCGACCGGCTGCCAGCCCTGCTCGGCGAGCGCCTGCGAGAACGCGCGGTAGTTCATGCCCGACTTCAGCGTTGCCGGCAATGGCACCAGCAGCTCGCTGTTGGCCACATCGTTCGTCGTGCCGGCCACAGGCGTCGCGCTGACCTGCCTATGTGCAGCGGCCCCCGCCGCAGGCCGCGGTACGACGCTCCAGGCAGGGCTGAACGTCAGGGCGAGCGCCAACATGGCGGGGCGGGCAAACGTGCGCATACGCAACATCCTTGCGATCCTGGCAGGGCTTGGGAAAGTTAAGGAAGCGCTATTCTGACACGTCCACCTAACGTGCGGGAGAGGACACGGCTGGCCGATCAGCTGCCATTGCGCCGCCGGTATGCGGCAAGCGAGCTCATCGTTGAGTGCTTTGTCTACGGCATGCGGGGGAAGCAGGCGCTGCGCCTGCACGCCACACAGAGAAGCGCAGCGCTGCGTTGATTGCATGTGGCGCAGTCGCCTGCGGTGCGGCCCGGAAGATAACGCTTTGTTGCAAGCCCATTGAAACGTCGCCGCAGATCGATCCACATTGCCCGCAACGGTTGACCATCATCCCGGCACGCCGCGCTGCGCGACATGCCGGGATGGCTCAGCTTACTGGCCGATATGCTGCTTCAACCAGCCGTTGACGGTGTCGTGCCACAGGATGCTGTTGTCCGGCTTGAGCACCCAGTGATTCTCGTCCGGGAAATACAGGAACTTGGAGTCGATGCCCTTGCGCTGCAGCGCGGTGAACGCGGCCAGGCCCTGTTCGACGGGAATACGGAAATCCTGCTGGCCGTGGATGACCAGCATCGGCACCTTCCACTTGTCCACGTGCAGCACCGGGTTGAACTTCTCGTAGCCGGCCGGGTTCTGCCAGGGCGTACCGCCGTTTTCCCATTCGCTGAACCACAGTTCCTCGGTGGCGTAGCCCATGGTGCGGTTGTCGAACACGCCGTCATGGTCGACCAGGCACTTCCAGGGGTGGTTTCCGTCTTTGTCAAGCCACGTCCCGGCCATCCAATAGACCATGTAGCCGCCATAGCTGGCACCCAGCGCGCAGGCCTTGTCGCCGTTGAGGAAGCCGTACTGCTTCTGCGCGGCGGCCCAGCCCTTCTGCAGGTCTTCCAGCGGGCGGTCGCCCCAATGCTGGCTGATCGCATCGGTGAATTCCTGGCCGTAGCCGGTGGAGCCGTGGAAGTCGATCATCACCACCGCATAGCCCTGACCGGCGTAGGTCTGCGGATTCCAGCGGTTGCTCCAGCCGTTGCCGAAGCTGCCCTGCGGGCCGCCATGGATCAGGAACGCCACCGGGTAGGTCTTGCCTTCCTGGTAGTTGTACGGCTTGACCACGTAGCCGTGCACGGTGTCGTTGTTCCAGCCCTTGAACTGGAACTGCTCGTAGTCGCCGAACTGCACGTCCGGCAGCAGCTCGCCGGCGCTCTGGGTGATCGCACGCAGACCCTGGCCCTGCACATCGCTGACAAAGACCTGGTCGCCGCTCTTGAGCGAGTTGCGGGTGAACGCCAGCGTGTTGCCGGCCAGGGTCGGCGCATGCACGCTGCCCTCGCCCACCAGCTTGGTCGCCTGGCCGCTGGCGATGTCGATCTTGAACAACGGATGCTCGCCGAGGTCGTCGGCGCTGGTGTAGAGGCTGGCGCCATCGGCGCTCAAGACGATCTCGCCGGCCGAGCGGTCCCACTTGGGAGCGATCTCGCGGCTCTTGCCGCTGACCACGTCCATCGCCATCAGGCCGAAGCGGTCGGCTTCGAAACCGGGGCGCTTCATCGCGCGGTAGTACAGCGTCTTGCCGTCGCTGCTGAATACCGGGCCGGCATCCCAGGCCGGGTTGGACGCGGTCAGATTGACCGGCGCGGCCTTGCCGGCCGCATCCAGGCGGTACAGGTCGAAGTTGGTCTGCCACGGCTCGTCGTTGCCGGTGGGCTTGGCGCCGGCGGTTGCCTTCTTGCCGGTCTCCGGCCCATGCGGCTGCGGCACGCGCACGCTGGCGACCACACTGCCGCCGTCGGGCGACCAGGCGTAATCGTCTTTGCTGCCGAACGGCTTGGAGGGCGCATCGCCGGCCAGCGTGGCGCTGATCGCCGAGGCGCCGGCCACGGCCTTGCCGCCGGCAGACGGCAGGTCGGCGACGAACAAGGTGTTGCGGCGCCCATCGTTCCAGGTATCCCAATGCCGCACGAACAACTGGTCGTAGACCACGCCGCTGGCCTTGCTGTTCTTGCGCTCGCCCAACTTCTTCTTGGTACAGCCCAGGTCCGAACCGCAGTCCTGGAACACGCCCGCACTGAAGGCGATGCGCTTGCCGTCAGGGGAGAGCCTGTAGCTGTCCACATCCACCGCAAAGGCGGTCAATTGCTGCGGCGCGCCGCCGGCCAGCGGCTGCGCGTACAGCTGCTGCGTACCGGATTTACTGCTGAGGAAGTACACCGTCTTGCCGTCCGGCGACAGCGCCGGGCTGTTGACGTTCCAGCCGTCGGGAGTGAGCCGCCTGGGCGGCGCGGCATCGCGGGTACGCAGATTGCGCGTCCACAGGCCGGTGGCCGGCTTGCCGTTGCTGCTCTTGGCCTGCCGCTTGGCGAACACCAGCACGCTGCCGTCGGGACTGAGCGTGGGCGAAGACACCCGGTCCAGCGCGACCATGTCGCGCACATCGAATCCGCGCGCAGCGGCAAGACTTGGCAAGGCGGTCAACAGACACAGGGGCAGCACGGCGTAACGAAGCTTCATCGAGAGTTCCTGCAACGGCAAAATGTCGATGGTAGGCGTTGCTGCGGCGCACGCGCAAAGGCACAAGGTCATGCACCCGCAGGCGCCGCACGTGGCCGCCCTGCACGGCGCCGAATGCGCACAGCGCGCAGTGCGCCGTGCGGCAACGGCGCGCCACGCTGTGGGCACGCACTCAGAACGTGAGTTTGGCCTGCAGCCCGACCACCACCGCGTTACGCGTGTGGGTATAGGCGTAGGTCCCGGAGTTGACGATGTATTGCAGGTCCGGGCGCACCATCAGCCACGGCGTGATCTGCGCGCTGTAGGCGAGCTCGTAGAGCTCTTCGGCGGCGCTCAGCCCGGCCAGTGGCGAATCGGCTGCCACGCCGGCCTCCAACAACCCGGCGCGGCGTGCATCGAGCAACCGATGATTGATCCTGCCGGCCACATAGCCGAGTGCGATGCGGTCCTGCGTGCGTGTGCCGATACCCTGGTACACCCCGCCGGCCGGATACCACCGTGTCATCAGCGCACTGTCGTGGTCGCTGGCCATGGACTGGGCGAATCCGGTCAGGCAGATGCTGGGGTCCGCTCCCGGGGTGAACAGTTTCTGTTCGACCAGCAGATAGGCGCCGTCGCGGCCGGTGCTGCGGCTGGTGTCCAGCCCACGCCTGGGTACCGACGAGGAGTCGTAGTAGCCGCCGACCTTGTACACGCCCGGGTAGCGTGCGGTGGCCGGCTTCCAGGTAAATTCGAGCGGAAAGATCGCGCCGGTGGTGCCGCTGGCGAACGGCTCGAACGCGTAGGTGTCGCGGGCACCGAAGCCCAGATTCGGGTTGACCTGAAACCAGCCGGCATGCAGGTTGAGCTGCGGGGTCAGCTGCTGCGCGCCTTCGATGCCCCAGCGCGCGGCCGGATAGTTGTACCAGCCGCTATTGGCCGAGAACGCCAGCGGATGCGCGCAGAACGCGGCATTGACGAAGTTCACCAGCAACGTGTGCGAGGCGAACTGGTTGCCCATCGCATAGAAGCCCAGTTTCAGGTACGTCCTGCCCTGGTTGACGCTGCGGTTGTAGCTGAACTCGCTCAGGCGGGTGTACTGGCCTCCGTACACTTCCTGGATGGGGAAGCGATTGCCGACCAGGTCGGCGGAGGTGCTGCGGCCGCGGCGGTCGTTGATGGTGAGATGCAGGCTGCCACCGCCCCCGCCGGCGAGTTTGGCCATGTCCAGATCCACGCCCACCCGCAGTTGCTGCGCGTAGCGCGCGCTGGTGTTTTCGTAGCCGCCGTCCACCACGCCAAACGTCTCGGACACGTAGTCGCCGCGGACGCTCACGCCTTGCTCGGCCCAGGCGGACCGGTGCCCACCCCAGTCGCCGGTCAGCGTGGTATCGCCCGCGGCGACTGCGGTGGCCGGCAATGCCAGCAACAAGGCGTAGCCCAGCGCACTGCGGCACGGGAGGAAAGACAGACGATGCATCGTCACGGGCAGGCGGTGTCAGCGCGCGTCAGGCAAGCTGTAGGCGATCACGTTATCGCCACGATCGGGCGACTGCCGCGCACCGCCGGCACTGATCACCACGTACTGCTTGCCGGTCTTGTGCGAAACGTAGGTCATCGGCCCGCCCTGACTGCCGACCGGCAGGCGGCCCTTCCAGAGTTCCTTGCCGGTGGCACTGTCGAACGCACGCAGGTAGTAGTCCTGGGTGCCGGCGATGAACACGAGCCCGCCCTGGGTGGACAGCGTGCCGCCCAGCGTGGGCATGCCGATCGGGATCGGCAGATGCATCTTGATGCCGAACGGGCCGGTGTCCTGCACCGTCCCCACCGGCACCTGCCAGGCGATGCTGCGCGTCTTGAGGTCGATCGCGCTGAGCGTGCCGTACGGCGGCGCCTGGCACCGGATACCCAGCGCCGACAGGAAGCGGTTCTTGTTGACCGCATACGGCGTGCCCTTCAGCGGCACCGCGCCCATGCCGGTATTGACTGCCTCGCCACCACCGGCCGCCTCGGCCTTGCGGGTGTCGGCAGGAATCATCTGCACCCACAAGCCCAGGCGCATGTCGTTGGCGAAGATGACGTCATGCACCGGGTCGGTCGACAGGCCTCCCCAGTTCATGCCGCCCAGCGAGCCAGGGAAACTCAGCGAGACATCGGTGCCCGGCGCGGTGTACAGGCCCTCATAACGCATCTGCTTGAACGCGATGCGGCACAGCATCTGGTCGATCGCAGTGGCGCCCCACATGTCCGATTCGGTCAGGTGCTTGGTGCCGATCTGCGGCATGCCGACCGACAGCGGCTGGGTCGGTGCGTACTGCTCGTGTGCAATATCCGAGCCCTTCACCGGTACTTCCCTGACCTCGGTCAGCGGTTTGCCGGTGGCGCGGTCGAGCACGTAGATCTGCCCGGCCTTGGTGCCGATGACCACCGCCGGGGTGTGTCTGCCGTCCTGGTTGGGGAAGTCGATCAGGCTGGGCTGCATCGGCAGGTCGAAGTCCCACAGATCGTTGTGCACGGTCTGGTAGACCACTTTTCCGCACCGGTGGTGGCATCCAGCGCCAGCACCGAGGCGCCGTAACGATGATCGAGCGCGGTGCGCTCGGCGCCGTACAGATCGGTCGACGGCCCGCCCAGTGGCAGGAACACGGTGTTCATCGCCGCGTCGTAGGACATCGGTGCCCATACGTTCGGCGTGCTGCGCACATAGCTGCTGCCGGCGGCCGGCGCCTGGTGATCGTGCGGATTGCCCGGATCGAAGGCCCAGCGCTGCGCGCCGGTGACCACATCGAAGCCGCGCACCACGCCACCCGGCATGTCGGTCTGCACGTTGTCGGCCACGCGTCCGCCCACCACCACGGTGGTGCCGGCCACCAGTGGCGGCGAGGTCAGCTGGTAGAACGGATCCGGCGCAGCGCCCAGGCCGGCCTTGAGATCGACCTGACCGTCGCTGCCGAAGCCCTGGCAGAACGCACCGGTGTCCGCATCCACCGCGATCAGGCGACCATCGATGGTGTTGGTGAACAGGCGGCGCCGGCAGTTGGCGTCCTGCGCCACCGTCACTGCGGCGATCGGCGAGGGATTGGCCACGCTCGGCGTCGGCAACGCCGCGTCGGCGTCGAAGTAGCCCAGGCCACGGCAGCGCCGCCAGACCGACGAGGTCGCATTGATCTCGCGCCGCCACAGCTGCTTGCCGGTACTGGCGTCGAGCGCGATCAGATTATTGTGCGGTGTGCACAGGAACACCTTCTCGCCCACCTGCAGTGGGGTCAGCTGGTCTTCGGCACCGTTGCCGTCGCTGTTGGCGATCTCGCCGGTGTGGTAGGTCCAGGCGACCTGCAGCCGGTCGACGTTGCTGCGGTTGATCTGGTCCAGCGCAGCGAAGCGGCTGCCGCCATCGGTATTGCCGTAGGCGGACCAGTTCTGTGGCACGCTTCCAGGCGGCACCGCCGTCATGCCCGGCCCCGCGTTGCCTGCGACCGGCGGATGCGGCACGAACATGCCGCCGATCCCGGCCACCACCGCCAGCGCCAGCACCGTTGCAACGCCATAGGCCGTGCGCCCGGTCGGCAACGCCCGGCTGCGCCGCAGCGCTGGCCAGGCCAGTGCCACCAGCACGGCGAACGCCGCAGGCAGCATCAGCCGCGAGACCAGCGGCCAGAACTCCAGCCCTGCATCCCACAGCGCCCACACCAGCGTCAGCGCGAAGGCGACGCCGTACACCAGCGCACCGGCCGGCCGCCGCAGCACGATCAGCACCCCGGCCACCGCGGTCGCCAGGCCCATCAAAAGGAAGTACCAGCTGCCGCCCAGGCTGGCCAATCTCGCGCCACCCAGCAGAAAGATCAGCCCCACCAGCGCAATCGGCATGCCCAGCACCAGCAGCAATGCCCGGCCGGGACCGGCACCTTCGATTTCGTTTCCACGTTGCAACACCTCGGTCAGGAGATTCCGCCCCGCACTGCGCCCGGCATTCCGATCTGGATGCTGCAAGGTGCCCGCACGACGGCCAGTAGAGGCAGCATCGCTGCCCACTTTCTGTCACTCCTCTCCCCGGGCCCGCGTATCGCTGGCGAGACCGACACCGGCATGCCCGGCAGACTGACGATAGAGTGTCGCACCGCACCGGGTATTTGCTGCATATCTGAAGTGTTTACCTGCGGAACACTGCAGTCCGCACAGGCACGGACCGCAGCGGCGTTTTGTGTGCGCAGCGCGCGCTGCGCGCGTCAGAAGCGGTGCGATATGCCCACATACACCTGCGCGTCCGGGGTGCGGTCGTTGAGGCCGAAGTTGGCGCCCACATCCAGCTGCAGCAGCGGATTGAGCAGATACGCAGCGGCGATGTCGGCCGAATACTGCTCGATGGTCTGCGCCGGGTCGCGGTTGATCGAGGACCACAGCTCCACCGCCATCGACAACTTCGGTGTCAGCGGGCGCGCCAGATTGATCACATTAACGATGGCAACATGCTTGCCACTGCCATCGCTGTCGGCCAACCAATCCACCTCGGGCCCGAAGGTCAGCGAGAAGCTGTTGGGCAGCGCGAAATTGATCGGCAATGCGATGCCGCCTTCCCATTCGTCGTTGCCCAGGCCGGTCCGCGCGGTCGGTGCCTTGACGAACGGCAGCAACGCCACGCTGGCGGTATCGCTTTCGTAGAAACGCGCCTTCATGCGCAGAAAGAGATCGCCGCCGCCGCTCAGGCTGCTGCGCACACCGGTGGCACGGTCGGTGGTCCTGACCTGCAACTGCGGTGCCCAGTTGAGCTGCAGATCGATACGGTCGCTGACGCCGTATTTGAGCGTGGGGTTGGTGAAGTACGACGTTTCCGTGCGCGTGCCGGGTTGGCTGTCGCGGGTATAGCTGCCGATATCGGTTTCCAGCTGCCAGGCGCCGGCAGGCACGGTGCAGGTGGCATTGGCCTTGGTCGGCCGATCTGTGCAAAGCGCCGTTTCGGTGGCGTCTTGCGCTTGCGCCTGAACTGCGAGGCTGCTCAGCGCTGCAGTAACGATGACGGCGAGCAGTGTCTTGCGGGAAGACGAGCGCGAGGTGATGGTGGGCATTGCGATGATTCCAGGGCAAAGCGCCGCACGGATCGCATGAGCGTGCAGCGTTGAAGAGTGGGATGTGTAAGGTGGTACGACGCGCGGTATGGCGGCGCTGCGCTTGATCGGCGGTGCCGCAACTGCGGTTTTTTCAGGGCGGCGTCAGTGCGGTCGCTGTGCGATGCATACGCCTACTGCATACAAGTGCGCAGGCTTGCACTGCCAGACATTTGCCTAGCCTTGCCGCGTCATGCACAGCGCATAAGCGCACCACGGTCTATAGCGTTGGGCGGGATCAGAATCAGTCCAGGCATGCGGCACTCATGGCGCACCGTTCGTGCGGGAGACGGCACGATAAAGAGCAACGGCATAAAGTCGCTATGCACGGCAGCTGCGCGGGGTGTAAAGCCGGCGCAAAGTGTTGGATGTCGATGATTGGCGGCCGAGCAGGCACCCATGCCTTGCATGCGGCGATGCTGCACAAGTGCGCATGCGGCGTGCCGGCAACACTTGGGGGGGGATTCGCCGATCAGTGCAGCGCCTTGCAATCAGACGCGGTCAAACGTTGGGGATACGCGTTGGTCGGTTCTTGGCGCCCGACGCGATCTGATCCTGACGAATAGTATTTAGCGCGCTACCCGGCGTCGCGATCGACGCAGGAACGACTTTCGCACCGGAAAATCAACCGAGATACCGCAGCCCGCGGCCGGTCGGCAATGAGTCATTCGCTCTCGACATGGATACGCACGCAATGCGCTGCAGTCTGATGTTTGGTGGCGCATGCAGACCGCATGTGCCATCCAACATCACACTCAGGCGGCCTGTTCGCCACGCTTGCCGACGCGATACAGCAGCCAGCCGACCAGGGCCAGAATCGCCAGACCGAACCATTGATTGAGCTGATAACCTCCAGGCAACGCCAACACATCCTTGTTATTGGTAATCACGATTGGCAGTGCAATGCCGATACCCATCAAGGCCTCACCCGTGATCAGGCCTGCCGCAAACAACACGCCCGGACGGTGAACGCGATCACGGCCTTCGTCGTCGTCAGCACGAATCTTGTGATAGCGCTCCACCAGATGAGCGATCAGACCGCCCAAGAAGATCGGAACCATCAATTCTAGTGGCAGGTAGATACCGATCGCAGCAGCAAGCACTGGTACGCGAAAGCGCTTCCCCGTCTTTTTCAGGTACTCGTCTACTGCGATGATGACTGCACCAACGCCAGCGCCGATGGCGATGACAGCCCATGGCAGCTGCCCCCCAAAGAGTCCCTTCGCCACCGATGCCATCAGCATCGCCTGCGGCGCGGGAAGCGTCTTGGATCCAATTCCATAGGCTTGGGCGAGCAAATTCAGCACAGGCGCCATGATCAGCGCGCAGGAAAATGCACCGATTGCCAGCATCAACTGCTGCTTCCAAGGCGTGGCACCAACCAAATAACCGGTTTTGAGATCCTGCAGGTTGTCGCCGCCCACCGCTGCCGCGCAGCACACCACCGCGCCGATCATGATTGCCGCCACCGCACCCAACGGCGCCGCGCCGATGCCGACCGGCACCAGACCATCCTTGCCGAGCAACAGCACCAGCACCGCCGAGGCGAACAGGATGGTGGAAATGGTGATCCCCGAGACCGGGTTGTTGGACGAGCCGATCAAGCCGGCCAGATAGCCGGACACCGATACGAACAGGAAACCGGCCACGATCATGATGACGGTCATCGGGATCGAGACCTGCCACTGCTGCACGATGGCCTGGTACAGGCCCAGCAGCGGCAGCGTGCACAACACCAGCGCCACCAGCATCCATTTCATCGGCAGGTCGCGCTCGGTCTCGGCCACCATGCCGCCGCCACTTTTGCGCGCGGCGGCAAAGCCGCTCTTGATGCCGGACAGCAGCGATTTACGCAGCGAGAACAAGGTCCACACGCCACCGATCAGCATCGCGCCCACGCCCAGGTAGCGGATCTTTGCGCCCCAGATGCCGAACGCCGCATCGGCGGCCGGCACACCGGCCAGGCTCTGCGCCAGGGCCGGATCGCTGCCCATGAAGAACTGCTGGTACAGCGGGATGGCGATGTGCCAGGACAGGATGGAGCCGGACAGCACCACGATGCCCACGTTCAGGCCAACGATGTAACCCACGCCCAGCAGCGCCGGCGACAGGTTGGTGCCGATATAGCCCACCAGGCGGCTGCTGCCCAGGTAGGTGGCCTGCGCCCAGGTATCGGGAATCACGCGCAGGCCGCTGGCCGCACCCAGTTTGACCAGCGCGCCGATGGCGCCGGACACCGCCAGGATCTTCAGGCCCGGGCCGGGATTCTCGCCGGCCTTGAGCACCTCGGCCGCCGCCTTGCCTTCGGGGAATGGCAGCGGGTCTTCGACGATCATCGAGCGCCGCAGCGGCACCGAGAACAGCACGCCCAGCAGCCCGCCCATGCCGGCGATACCCAACACCCACCAGTACTTGAAGTCCGGCCAGTAGCCCATGATCACCAGCGCCGGAATGGTGAAGATCACCCCGGCGGCGATCGACGAGCCGGCCGAGGCGCCGGTCTGGACGATGTTGTTCTCCAGGATGGTGCCGCCGCCGAGCAGGCGCAGCACGCCCATCGACACCACGGCCGCCGGAATGGCGGTGGCGATGGTCAGGCCTGCGAACAGCCCGAGATAGGCATTGGCAGCCGAGAGCACCACGGCCAGTACGATGGCCAGCACAACGGCGCGGAAGGTGAGCTGGCGCGGTTGCGCGTCGTGGCTCATTGGGCATTCCCCTGTAGGCGAAAAATCCGCACCACGCTAGCGCCTGCGCCTGCACGAGTCCAGCTGCGGCGCGGCGTGACAGTGTGCAAGGTATGGCGTGTGGCGCAAACAACATCGGCGGCGACGCCTTGCGTGGCGCGATGGAGACGCCAACTGGCGGCAGCCCGTGTGGATCGGTGCGCCCGTGGCGCCACCGATTCGCACACGGCGCCGGCCAGGGCGTGGCGCTCGCTATCGTCCTGCACAGCAGCGCATCGACAAGCGCCTGTGCGCCACCGCTCCGGCCGATGCGGCGTGTGCTGACCGCCAAACCCGTTTCATCGGCCTTGCGTCGCTACCGCGGCCGCGTGCCGAAAGGTCCGACCCATGATCCGTCCACTGACAGCGTTGTTCTGGCCGGCCTGCCGCCGCCATGCATCCGGCAAGCAGCCTGCTCAGGCCGCGGCACGATGCCCGGCACCTGAAACGGCACCCTCGCCGCGGCGGCGCCCAGCACCGGAGTGCTGGTCAATTGCAGCTACGCGCTAGGCGGTGGCACGGTGGTGGATCTGGCCTACGTCGATCGCCAGACGCCGGGTACGCAACGCAATCTGATCGTCACCCTGCAGAGTCCATCCCGTTGGCGGTTCGATCAAGCGCCATCCCCTGGGCAGGATCAGTTCTATGCATGTTCCCGGAGCGAGGACATCCGAAGCGCGGCGGACCGCGCGTTCGAGCCGCTGCGTCTGGAGTGACGCAGCGGCAAGCACTGTTCAGTGCAGCAACTCGGCAAAGGCGCGATCGGCTTCGATCACATCCGGCAGCGCCGCGAACAAGGCGTTCAGGTCCACGCCATCCATCAACGGCCCACGCACCGCTTCCAGCGCCGCCGGGGTGGCGCCGCCGTGGGCGTGCAGCGCGTCGGAGACCTGCACCGCCTGGGCGACCAGTAGCGGCATCCGCGCACCGTCGGGCGCAGCCGCGGGGCGCACCTGGTAGGCAATGGCGTCCTGGATCACGGCCGGCAGTTGCCAGCGGCGCGCCAGTTCGGCACCCACCTCCGGATAGCCGAAGCCAAGTTGCAGGGTCTCTTCGGCGGCATGGCCGGCCGAGGAGCTGTCGTGGTTGATGCGGCTGGCGTAATCCGGAGCGCCGGACTGGATCAGCAGCTCGCCGATGTTGTGCATCATGCCGCAGGTGAAGGCGGTCTCCGGATCGAGCCCGTGCTGACGCGCCAGCAGGCGGCAGATGCCGGCCACTTCGAAACTGTGGCGCCAGAATGCCTTGAGGTCGAAGCCCGGGCCGGCACGGAAGGCGCCGGTCATCGCCGAGGCCAGCACCAGCGTGCGCAGCGTATTGAAGCCCAGGCGCATGGCGGCGTCTTCCACGCTGGTGGAATCGCGCAGGCCATGGAAACGCGCCGAATTGGCCAGCCGCAGCACCTTGGCGGCGATCACCGGATCGCGCTCGATGGTGTGCGCCAGCGTATCGATATTGGTGTCCGGATCGTCGAACTGACGGATCAGGTCCTGCGCCACCTTGGGCACGGTGGGCAAGGTGTGTAACTGGTCGAACAACGCCTCCAACTTCATGATCGCCTCGTGGATGAAGGAACAGGCCGCGCGGGCGCGCGGGAGTGCATGGTGTAGCACAGACCGGTTGGTTCCCGGTGACTGGGACGTGGCCGGATTCACCTGCGCGTGAGGCGCAGGGGCGCGATCGAGGCATCGTCCGGCAGATGTGCCGAGATGTCGCCCATTGGCGAGCTCGGCCGTCTATGGAAAGCCAGAAGTCATCGACGCCGACGCTCGATGATGGCGCGCCGGGTCGCTGGCGGCAATGCCGCACCGAACCGCGTTGGCGCGAAACGCTTGCACTGTCGGGTGTACGAATGTGGGTAGCCTGGCCCAGGACCGGAGCGCACCGGTGCATGACCAGTTGGATCGATGCTGGCGCGGTCTGCGATCGGCGGCAATGCGCAACAACCGCACCAGTGCGGAACGGCCGCACGGGCTGACCGATTGCCGGCCTGTGCGTGATCGCCGCTGCCTGGTACCTGGGCGCTGCGTGCAGACTCGCTGGCACAAGCCGGTTGTTGGAGAAGGCACGAGCGAAACCTGCGGAGCCGGCGCACTGGCCGCGCCTGACTGCTGGTGGTTGGGATTGAAGCGGCCAACAACGGGTTGCAGGCGGCCGTCGGTGGATGCGCATAGCGGGCAGTCACCTTGGTCGTCAGGTGTTGTATGCCGACTCGGGGCACGGGCGGCGTCAGCCCTCGCCGCCCACGCAGCGATAGGGTTGGCTGTGGTTAGTGGAAATCGCGCGAGGGCAGCTGCATCTGGCCGAGCAGGTCGCTGAGGTCGTGCAGATCGCCGGCGATCAGGTGCTCCACGCCGTCCACGCGTTCCCAACGGCCGCGCACGGCGAGCAGGCGCGATTCCAGCAACGCGCGGCGGCGGCGCAGCGCCAGATGCGCCCAGACGATGACGTTGATCATGCCGTGTTCGTCTTCCAGGGTGACGAAGATGGTGCCCTTGGCAGTGGCCGGCCGCTGGCGCTGGGTGACCAACCCGGCCACGTGCACGCCGCTGCCGTGGCGCCGCCCCCGCAGCTCGCGCAGGCCCAGGATGCGCCGCTGCAGCATCTGCGGGCGCAGCAGCGCCATCGGGTGCTGGCGCAGGCTCAGGCCGACCGAGCGGTAGTCGGCCAGGATCTCTTCGCCCGCGCGCGGCGCCTCGAACTCCACCGGGCGCTCTTTCGGGCTGCCCGGCAACAGCGGGCGGCGTGCTTCCACCCCGGCCATGGCCCAGCGCGCGGCGTTGCGATTGCCCACCAGGCCTTGCAAGGCGCCGGCTTCGGCCAGGGCCAGGCGCGCTTTTTCGTCCAGTGCCGCGCGCAGGCAGAGATCGCCGATATCGGCGAACGCCCGTTGCGTGCGTGCAGCGACGATGCGCTGTGCCACCACTTCTGATAATCCAGCGACTTGCCGCATGCCAAGGCGGATCGCCGGTTGTTCGCCAGGATCTGCATCGCTGCGCCACGGCCGTCCGCCGACCAGGATGTTGTCCCAGTCGCTGTGCAGCACATCCACCGGCAACACCTCCACCGGCTGGCGCTCCGGGCTGCCGCGGCGCGCGTCCTGCACGATCTGGCTGGCCGAATAAAACCCCATCGGCTGCGCATTGAGCAGGCCGCAGGCAAACGCCGCCGGCTCGTGACGCTTGAGCCAGCAGCTGGCATACACCAGCTTGGCGAACGAGGCGGCATGGCTTTGCGGAAACCCGTAGGAGCCGAAGCCCTTGATCTGTTCGAAGATCTGGTCGATGAAGGCGGAGGCGTAGCCTCTGCCCTCCATGAGGGCACGTATGCGCACGCGATGCGATTCCATATCGCCGCCGCGCCGCCAGGCTGCCATCGAACGCCGCAGATTGTCGGCCTCATCAGGCTCGTAGCCTGCGTGGATCACCAGTTCCATCACCTGCTCCTGGAACAGCGGAATTCCCAGGGTCGGTCGGAGAATCTTTTCTACGCCTTCGGAGGGGTAGCTGATCAGGCTGCTGTCTTTGCGACGTTGCAGATACGGGTGCACCATGTCGCCCTGGATGGGTCCTGGTCGCACGATCGCCACTTCGATCACCAGGTCGTAGAACCTTGCAGGCTTGAGCCTCGGCAGCATCGCCATCTGCGCACGCGATTCGATCTGGAACACGCCGACGGTGTCGGCGCGCTGGATCATCTTGTAGGTAAGCGCATCCTCATCGGGCAGCGTGACCAGCGTGTAATCGCGACCACGGTGGCCGCTTACCAGATCCAGCGTCTTGCGGATGCAGGTGAGCATGCCCAGGGCCAGGCAATCGACCTTGAGCAGCTGCATGGTTTCCAGATCGTCCTTGTCCCACTGGATGATGGTGCGGTTAGCCATGGCCGCGTTTTCCACCGGCACCAGCAACGACAATGGCTCGTCGGAGATCACGAACCCGCCGACATGCTGCGACAGATGGCGCGGGTGATCGCGCAGATGCTCGGTCACTGCAAGGATCTTGTTGATCAGCGGGTTGGCCAGATCGAAGCCGGCTTCTTCGATGCGCTGCTCCATCGGCGTGTCGCCATTGCCCCAGCCATAGCAATTGGCCAGCAACGCGATCTGGTCCGGCGGCAGGCCGAAGGCCTTGGCCACGTCGCGCACCGCGCTCTTGCCGCGATAGCAGATCACCGTGGCGGCAAGGGCTGCACGTTCGCGTCCGTATTTGTTGTAGACGTATTGCAGCACTTCCTCACGGCGTTCGTGCTCGAAATCCACATCGATGTCCGGTGGCTCGTTACGCGCCTTGGACAGGAAGCGCGAGATCAGCAATCGTGTCTTGATCGGATCCACCGAGGTGATGCCGAGCGCATAGCAGACTGCCGAATTTGCCGAAGACCCACGTCCCTGACACAGAATTGCTTTGGACCGGGCGAATCGCACCACATCCTGTACGGTGAGAAAAAATGCCTCGTACTTCTTGTAGGCGATCAGTTCCAGTTCGTGTTCGATGTCATCGCGTATTTTGCTCGGCACCCCATCCGGCCAGCGCTCGCGGATGCCGGCTTCGGTGAGCTGACGCAGATAACTGGCAGGCGTATGCCCTTCGGGCACCAGCTCCCTGGGATAGGTGTACTCGAGCTTGGAAATATCGAAGGTGCAGCGCTGCGCCAATGCCACCGTGGCCTGCAGCAAGGCCGGCGGGTAGATATTGCCCAGCGCGCGCCGGGTGCGCAGATGCCGCTCGCCATTGCGGAACAGGTGCGCGCCGCATTCGGCCAGCGGCAGGCCGTGGCGGATGGCGGTCAGGGTGTCCTGCACGATGCGCTCGCGGCGCTGCGCCATATGCACATCGCCGCTGGCCAGTGCGGTCATGCCCAGGCGCTGGGCCAGCAATTGCAGCGCCTGCAGGCGCGCGACGTCGTCCTGTTCGCGGTGCAGCTCCACCGCCACGAATGCGCGCTCGCCGAACACCTGCTGCAACCACGCGCCCTGCTCTGCCTGCGGTTGCACACCGGGCAACCACAACGCGAACACCCCCGGCACCCCGGCGCGGAACTGCGCCTCCACCTCGGCGCGCCCCAACCGATAGGCGCCCTTGCCTGCCGCGCGCCGTGCGGTGGTGATCAGCGCGCACAGCTGCGGATAGCCTTGCGCATGTTCCACCAGCAGCACGAAGCGGGTGCCATCGACCAGGGTGAATTCGCTGCCGACGATCAGCCGCACCCCGGTGGCACGCGAGGCCTCCAGGCCGCGCACGATGCCGGCCAGCGAGCATTCGTCGGTGATCGCCAGCGCGCTGTAGCCGCAGTGCTGTGCGCGGGAAAACAGCTGCTCGGCACTGGATGCGCCATGCAGGAACGAGAAGTCCGACAGACAATGCAGCTCGGCATAGGCGGGCAACCCATCGGCGACTTCCCCATGGGTGACATCGTCATTGGCCGCGCGCAGGCGTGCAGCCACAGTCCAGGCACGCGGCATGCGCCCGCCGGGCGTATCACGGTCCACTCCATCGACGGCGTCGTCCCAGCTCATGGACACAGTTCTTGCGCAGCGCACGACCCTGCACGGACGTTGCAGTGCGCGGCAGATCGTGCGCCTGCAGATCCTGTTGCCGATTGCGCGAAAAGCGGGCCGCGTGCGCCACCGCCGCAGCGATGCGCCGGCCAGGACGTAAGGCGAACGGGCCTGGGTCCGGTCACGCAAACCACCCATGCAGCATCCAGCCATCCACACGGCCCGGCGCGGCGAACACCCAGGCGCGCCGACCGCGCGCGGTTTCCACCACGTAGTAGTCGCGTCGTGCCTCGTCGTCGTCCCACCAACCGCTTTCCAGGCGCTCCGGGCCGGACACGATGCGCAACTGCGTTTCGTGCAGCGGCACCGGTTGCGGCAGCAGCCAGGTGGGCCGCGGCGGGCGCGCCGGCGCGGCGGCTTCGTGTACTGCATCGCCGATGGCGCGGCGCCAGGCCCGCTCCGGGCGCGGGTCGTCGGCCGGCATCACCCGATAGACGGCCTCGTCGCCCAGCCGCGCACGCAGCCGCTCGCGCAGCTGCGGCCAGTCCACCGATTGTTGCGCACGCTGATCGAACAGGTCGCGCATGGCCGGCACGAACGGCGGCAGCTGGCGCGCCAGCAGGCGCATCGCCACCACCGGGCGCGGAATCTCCACCCGCTCCAATCGGTTGCGGGCCAGCTCGAACAACAGCGTGGGCGCACGCTCGGGCGTGAGCAGGCCGATCGCCACATCGGTGGCGCCTTCCTCGTGCTCCAGCCGCAGCAGGAAACGCTGCACGCCGCCGTCGCGGATCGACAGGTAGGTGCACAGGTCGCCGATCAACCGCCGCAGCGGAAACAGCAGGGCCGGGTGCGTTTCCACCTCGTAGCCCAGCTCCACGCGCTGGTCGAAGTGGTCCGGCGGCGCATAGCACTCCAATGGGTCATCGGCATCGCCGTAGAGACGATCCAGGTGATCCAGCAGGCCGGCACCGAAGCGCCGACGCAGGCCGTCGCGCGGCAGCGCACGCACTGCGGCGAGCGTGCGTACGCCCATGTGCTGCAGGCGCTCGCCGGCATCGCCCGGTAACGCGGCGCGGCGCACCGGCACGGCGTCCAATGTGCGGTGCAAGGCCTGCAGTTCGGTCACCACCATGCCATCGCGCAGGCCGGCCAGCACGCGCGCCGCGCGCGGCGTGGGCGCCAGCGCAAGCCGGTGCTGGAAGCCCAACGCCTGCAGTTCATCGCGCAAGCGGCGCTCGAAGCGTGGCCAGGGGCCGAACAGGCGAAAGCTGGCCGCAGCTTCCAGCACGATGGCACGCGACCACTGCTGGCTCACCAGCGAACTATGCCGATACGCCCAGGCCGCCAGAAACCGCTGCGTGCGCGCTTCGTTCTGCGCGTCGTAATCGATGGTGCGCACCTGCGTCATCAGCGCATGCGCCGCCGACAGCCGCATCCCCGCTTTCAAGCCGGCCGCTGCGGCCGCGGCATTGACCGAATGCAGGTTGCGCAGCTGCGCCGGCCCCTGCACCAGCACCAACGGCGCCTGCGGTTCTTCCAGACGCCGAAGGACAGCGTCCAGCGCCAGCTGCGGCAGCAATAGACAGGCCCACAACATGCGCGCGCCTCAATGCGCCAGCCGCAGCGGCTGCGACGGCACCTGCCCGCCGCGGCACTTGCGCACCTGCCAGGCATCGCGCTCGGGCAGGAATTCCAGCCGCAGGGCCGCCGGCGATGCATTCACCGCATGGCGCCGGTCGCGCAACGCGAACGCACAGCAGTTGCCGCTGTCGGCCGCCACCTGCAGGCGCCGCAGGGCGCGGGTATCGCCGGTCTGCGGCCAACCCAGCACCGCCGCACAGGCACCACTGCGCAGGCATTGCTCGAACGCCCACAGTGCTTCGCGTGGCTCGGCCTGCACCACCTCCAGCTGCTGCAGCACCACTCCGCCCGCCTGCCAGGCCGGCGCATACGGAATGAATGGCGGCGCCACCAGCACCACCCGGCTGCCGGCGCCGGTCATGCGCGCCAGCGTGGGCAGCAGCAAGGCGATCTCGCCTACGCCATGGGCGGGCAATAGAAGTTCGGTCAGCGCGCGCCTCGGCCAGCCGCCATCGGGCAGCACCGCATCCAGCCCGGCATGCCCGGTGGCTTCGCCACCGCCGACGGTCGCCGTGCCATGGCCGGCCCGCCACACCGTACGCGCCGCCAGCAATGCGTCCAGCGGCATGGCCACCGCCGCATTGCCGTGTTGTCGCAGTTGCACCGGCTCGCTCATCTCAGCCCTGCCGGATCAGGCCGCAGTAGAGCCCTTCGATCGCGAAGTCGGCATCGGCCGCCACCACGATCGGCGCATGCGCGCGGTTGCGCGGCAGCAGGCGGATACGCTCGGCACCACGCTCCAGCCGCTTGATGGTGATTTCGCCATCCACCCGCGCCACCACGATCTGCCCATTGCGCGCCTCGTTGCTGCGGTGCACGCCGACCAGGTCGCCGTCCAGGATGCCGTCGTCGATCATCGAATCACCCTGCACCTGCAGCAGGTAATCCGGCTGCAGCGAAAACAGCGCGCGGTCCAGCCATAGTTGCCGGTCCAGGCCGATATCCGCGCCGATCGGCACGCCGGCCGCCACCCGCCCCAGCACCGGCAACGCCAGCAAGACATCGCGCCCGCCACCGCCGGGCATGCGGATGCCGCGCTTCTGATTGGGCCGCAGTTCGATCAAGCCGGCCTCGGCCAGTGCCTGCACATGCTTTTGCGCCGCGGTGCGCGAGGCGAACCCGAACGCCTGCGCGATCTCGGCCAGGCTGGGCGAGACGCCAGCGCGGGCCTGCTCCTGCAGGAAGGCCAGCACCGCGGTGCGTTGGGGAGACAAAGTGGACATGGATGGAGACCGACGTGACAAGGTGTACATTTGTACACCGATCGGTCGCAGCAGGCGAGATTGGCTTGCTGAGCCGCTTCATCGCGGTGGCTTGCAGGCTGGCACCTATCAAGTTATAACTTATGTACAAACAAGGGAATCCGTCATGAAGCTCAAGATCACCGCCATCGGCAATTCCGCCGGGGTCATCTTGCCCAAGGAACTGCTGGCCCGCCTACGCCTGGGCAAGGGCGACGAGGTGTATGCACTGGAAACCCCCGACGGCATCAAGTTGACCGCCTTCGACCCCACGCTGGCCGCGCAGATGGATGTGGCCGAGCAGGTGATGCGCGAGCGCCGCACGCTGCTGCACAAGCTGGCGCAGTAACCCGCAGCCATGATTATCTGGATCGAACGGCCATTGGTGCTGGCCATCCATGACCGCCAGCTCGCAGAACATGGTGGCGGCAGCGGCGTGCGCGACGATGCCCTGCTCGACTCGGCGCTGACCAGACCCAGACAATTGCTGTCCTACGGCGACCCGCCACCGGATCTGGCGGCACTTGCGGCCAGCCTGACCTATGGCCTGGCACGCAATCACCCGTTTGTCGACGGCAACAAACGCACCGCCGCCGTCGCCTGCGAAACCTTCATCGTGCTCAACGGCGCAAGCTTGGTGGCAGACGACCTGGAACTCTACCGGTTCTACATCGGGCTGGCCGACGGCTCGCTGGACGAGGCCGCCTGCGCAGCGTGGTTGCGGCCCCGCCTGCAAGTACGGCACTCGCAGCGCATCAACGAATCAATGTCCAACTACGGCTGAGGCGAACTGACGATACAAGCCGTGTCAGGCGGTTGCGTAAAAGGCGTGTCTGGCGAAGCACGCAACATGATCGATCGCTGCGCTAGGTCTTGCTGCCCTGGGCGGCACGCCTGCGTGTCGCCCCCGGCTCCTTCGCGGCTGCATTGCCTGCTACTGGTACCACTCCAACCCATGGTTTCGATGCGCATCTTCAAGGTAGATTGGAAGCTGACATCGTCGCAGCCTGCCCTTCCCCGCCGCAACGGCTCGCCCTGCGCATCGAGGCCTGCCTGGAAACTGCTGCGCTGCTCGCTTGCACTGCGTCACCGGCTCGCCAACCCACTCACTGCGCACCGCAATACCAGGCCCAGATCTGCTCGGGCAGATGCGCCTGCAGCGGCAGATCCAGGGCGCGATACCCGTCCAGCACGTCGCGCAGCGCGCGTTGCGCCGATGTCGGCCCGACCAGGCCATCCAGTTCGTCCGGACTCAGCTGCACGGCCGACCAGTCGTACAACCAATCGATACGCTGTGCCATCGACGCGTGTAACCAGTCGCGCAGTACGAACACGCGGTAGCCGTGGGCCTGCAAATCACTCACCGCCAGTTCCAGTGCTTCACTTACGCCACGGAACCACTCGGTCTGCCCACCAGCGGCAACCCGGATCGCCATCGGTGCCGGTGCGTTATGCGCAAGCAAGGGGCGACGCAGTTGCAGCTCCAGATCGCGCGCATCGCGCTCGCGTTCCGTTTCCACCAGCAGCCCACGGTCGAGATCGAAAAACTCGAACCAGCGCGGATGCAGGCTGCCGATGCGCGCCAATGGATCGCGCGAAAAGCCGATCTTGCAATGGTCTTCCCATTGGCACGGAAACACGTAGGTAAAGCAGCGGCCATCGGTCGCCACCGTCGCGCCACGATCCCTGCGCACGGTCATCGCCGCGCTGCGCGCGCATGCGCTGACGGCGCCGGTGCAACCGGAGCCGGCGCCGCTTCCCAACCGAACACGCTGCGCCCACCATGACGGTGCGCATCGCGCCGTTCCTGCGCGATGTACTCATCGACCGAGGGACCATGCGCGGTGGCTTCGAGCCGGCGCGCCTGCGCGTCCAGCCGCGCAATTGCCTGCAGGCGTTCGTCATTGCCCAGCCGGGCCTGTTGCATCGCCTGCTTGAGCACGCCGATGGTGTGGTCGAGCACGCGCGTGGGCACCGGGAACGGCTGCCGATCCTTGCCGCCATGGGCCAGCGAAAAACGCGCCGGGTCGCTGAACCGGCAGGGCGTCCCGTGCATCACCTCGGCCACCATTGCCAGCGAGCGCAACGTGCGTGCGCCCACACCGGGCACCTGCAACAAGGCGGTGAAATCGCGGGGGCCAACCTCTGCTGCGGCGGCCAGGCTTGCATGCAGGCGCCGCGCAATCACCGTCTCGCTGCGCACCTCATGATGGTCGGGCATGCACAGATGCGGTTGTTGCGCCGGATCCCAGGCGTGGCCGGCAAACAGATCGCCGGTAACCGGGACCGGAGCGACAGCCGGCGATGCAGGCGCTGCCGCATCGGCGATGCGCTGCCACTGGCGTGCCAGCTGGTCCGGTGCGGTAGTGCGCAGCAGCTCCACTTGCGCATCGCGCGAGGCGGCAGCGCGATGGTCGGCCAGATTGACGATATCACCCTGGTGCCTTCCGTCGATGGCCGCATGCGGCGCATCGACAAAGCTGCTCAAACCTTCCGACAGCCAGTGGTAGCGGCGCGCCTGCCTGCGCTGCGTCTGCATGCCCTGCTGCACCACCACCCAACGGCCGTCGTCGCTGACGATGAAGCCGTGCAGATACAAATCAAATCCATCCTGCACCGCAGCGCTGTCCACCTTGGCCACCAAGCGGCTGGCCTGCGCCAGCGCTGCGCCATCGATGCCCACCGCATCGCCCACCGCCATCAATTCGACAGGCGTGGCACGCGAATGTCGGCCGCGTCCGCCGCAGACATGGATCCCGAGTTCCCCGGCCAACGGCGTCAGGCCACGCTTGAGCGCACCGATCACGCTGGTGGTGATGCCCGAGGAATGCCAGTCCATGCCCATCACCGCGCCGAACGACTGGAACCAGTACGGATGCGCAAGCCGCCGCAACAATTCGTCGCGCCCGTAGCTGTGCACGATCGCCTCGCACATCACCGTCCCCAGCCGCGTCATGCGCTCGCCCAACCAGTGCGGGACGCGTCCGCCATGCAACGGAAGATCCGCACTGCCGCCACGCTGGCTCATTGCTGACACCTTGTTCTCATCTTGCAAGGATACCGGCGCGGTGTCGCACCAGCCGGGACGCCGGCACATTGCTCAGCCGCGTGGCTGACGAATTCAGCTCGCGCTATACCTGTTGCGTGACCACGCGATGCCTGCACGCGCAAGCGTGCCACCGTCACAACGCCGCACGATGCCTGCATCACAGCATGTCAGGCATCGCTCCAGAGCCCGCGTGGTCACCCTGTCTTGACCGTAGCGCGGTCAAGGTGGTGGCCCTCCTCAGCCATCGCCACGGGGTTCGCATGAATGCCACGCCCGCCACCGCCCATGACACGGCATCGGCACCCGCCACGTCCGCACCGACCTACCCGGTCAACCTGCGCATCAACGGCCAGCCCTATCACTTGCAGCTCGAAGCCTGGGTGAGCCTGCTCGACCTGTTGCGCGACCGGCTCGATCTCACAGGCACCAAGAAAGGCTGCGATCACGGCCAATGCGGTGCCTGCACGGTGCTGGTGAACGGGCGTCGCATCAATAGCTGCCTGACGCTGGCCGTGATGCAGGACGGCGCCGACATCACGACCGTCGAAGGCCTGGCCGACGGCGAGCAACTGCATCCGTTGCAACGTGCCTTCATCGAACGCGATGCATTCCAGTGCGGTTACTGCACACCGGGCCAGTTGTGCTCCGCCGCCGGCCTGCTCAACGAAGGCAAGGCGCATACCCGCGACCAGGTGCGCGAGTTGATGAGCGGCAACCTGTGCCGCTGCGGCGCCTACCCGCAGATCACCGACGCGGTGATGGATGTACTCGATGCATCCGGCCAGGCAAGCGACAGCACCGGCAAGACCTGGGAACCAGGGACGGTACCGGCATGATCCCGCTCAGCTATGCGCGCGCAGACAGCATCGACGCAGCGCTCACCGCCATCGCCCCGCGCGCCGACGAGGCGCACTCCGTGCCGTCGGAAGCGCCGGTCCGGCTGATTGCCGGCGGCACCAATCTCACCGACCTAATGAAGCTGCAGCTGATGCGCCCCAGCAGCCTGGTCGACATCACTCGCCTGCCGCTGGACAGCATCACCGTACAGCCCGATGGCGGCATGCGCCTGGGTGCACTCGCGCGCAACGCGGAGACCGCCTACCACCCGGAAGTGGAAACACGTTACCCGTTGTTGAGTGCGGCGATCCTGGCCGGCGCCTCGGCGCAGATCCGCAACATGGCCAGCAATGGCGGCAACCTGCTGCAGCGCACGCGCTGCATGTATTTCTACGACAGCGCCACGCCCTGCAACAAGCGCGCACCCGGCAGCGGTTGCTCGGCCATCGGCGGGCTTACCACCTACAACGCCATCCTGGGCACCAGCGCGCACTGCATCGCCACGCATCCATCGGACATGTGCGTGGCACTGGCTGCACTGGATGCAGTGGTGCATGTGCAAGGCCGCACGGGCGAACGCGCTATCGCATTCGCCGATTTCCACCGCCTGCCCGGCGACCACCCGGAGCTGGACAGCACGCTGGCGCCGGATGAGTTGATCGTGCATATCGACCTGCCCGCGGCGCAGCGTTTCGTCGCGCACAGCGCCTACCTGAAAATCCGCGAGCGCCTGTCGTATGCGTTTGCGCTGGTATCGGTTGCTGCAGCGCTGGATCTGGCCGAGGACGGCAGCATTGGCGATGTGCGCGTTGCGCTGGGTGGCGTGGCGCACAAGCCCTGGCGCAAGCCCGAGGCCGAAGCACAGCTGGTAGGCCTGCCCGCCAACGCAGACAGTTTCGCGCGCCTGGCCGACGCGTTGCTGGAAGGCGCGCAGCCGCAGGGCGCCAACGCCTTCAAGCTGCCGCTGGCACGCCGCGCCATCGTGCGCGCGCTCCAGGTCGCGCGCGAGGGCAGCATCGACAGCCGCGGGCGCTCCCATGCGCTGGAGGAATCGCCATGAACGCACGCAGCTCCGATCTATCCAATACCGAGTTGACGCCACCGGTCGCCGATCGAGGCACCGGCTTTCGCCCCACCGGCACTGGTGTGCCGCGCATCGATGGACGTGCAAAAGTCACCGGCCAGGCACGCTATGCCGCCGAATGGCCGGTGCCGGACCTGGCCTATGGCGTGGTGGTCAGCAGCCGTATTGCGAAGGGCACCATCGTCGGCTTCGACCTGGCGGCCGCACGCGCGGTCCCCGGCGTGCTGGAGATCGTCACCCATGAGAATCGCCCGCATATGCGCGGCATGGATCTGTTCTACAAGGACATGACCGCACCGCCTGGCTCGCCGTTCCGGCCGCTGTACGACAACGTCATTCTCTACAGCGGCCAGCCCGTCGCGCTGGTGGTGGCCGACACGTTCGAGGCGGCGCGGCATGCCGCGCATCTGGTGCAGGTGGAGTACGCGCAGGAACCGCACCAGACCGATTTGATGACACAGCTGGACCGGGCGCACAAACCCAAGGGCATGCGCGCCGGCTTCACGCCGCCGCCCAAGGACAAGGGCACGCCGGAGACCGCCTTCGCCGATGCCGCCTGCCAGGTGCAGGCCGACTATTACAGCGGTGTGGAGCACCACAACCCGATGGAGCTGTTCGCCTCCACCGTGACCCGCGAAGACGACGGCCACTTCACCATCTACGACAAGACCCAGGGCTCGCAGAACAGCCGCTGGTATGTCTCGCATGTGTTCGGCCTGAGCAAGCGCAAGGTGACCGTGCGCAATCCGTACGTGGGCGGCGCGTTCGGCTCAGGGCTACGCCCGCAATACCAGCTGGCGCTGGCGGTGATGGCGTCCATCCTGCTGGATCGCTCGGTGCGCGTCGTGCTCACCCGCCAGCAGATGTTCACCTTCGGCCACCGCCCGGAAACCGTGCAGCGGCTCAAGCTCGGCGCCGACCGCGACGGCACGCTGCGTGCGATCTGGCACGAGGCCATCGCCGAAACCTCGCGCATCGAAGACTACGTCGAAGTAGTGGTCAACTGGAGCGGGCAACTGTATGCCTGCGACAACGTGCACCTGGGCTATAACCTGGTCAGCCTGGACCAATACAGCCCGATGGACATGCGTGCCCCCGGTGCCACCCATGGCATGCATGCACTGGAAGTGGCGATGGACGAACTGTCCTATGAAGTGGGCATCGATCCGCTGGCGCTGCGGCTGAAGAACTACGCCGAGGTCAATCCGGCCGACGACAAACCGTTTTCCAGCAAGGCGCTGCGCGAGTGCTATCAGCAAGGCGCCGAACGCTTCGGCTGGTCGCAGCGCCCCCTGCAGCCACGCGCGCGCAAGGAGGGCCGTGAGTGGGTCGGCTGGGGCATGGCCACCGGGCAATGGGATGCGATGCAGATGTTCGCGCGTGCGCATGCCGTGCTGCATGCCGACGGGCGCCTGGTGGTGAGCAGCGCCGCCAGCGATATCGGCACCGGCACCTATACGGTGATGACGATGATCGCCTACGGTGATGACGATGATCGCCGCCGAAGCGCTGGGCCTGCCGCTGGAACAGGTCACCTTCCAGCTGGGCGACTCCACCTTGCCGGTTGCTCCCATCGAGGGCGGCTCATCGCACGTGAGCACGATAGGTTCTGCCGTGGATGGCGTGTGCGGCAAATTGCGTACGCAGCTGCTACGGCTGGCGCAGGCATTGCCCGATTCGCGCTTTGCGCGAGCCAAGCTGGACGATGTGGTGTTTGCCGATGGCAACATCGCCTTGCGCGCGGACTCCAGCAGTGCCATCGCCCTGCCGGACCTGTTGCGGGCCGCCGGACGGGAGCAGATCGACGACAAGTTCCTGCTGCTGCCCAATGTGCTCAAGCAACGCAAATACACCCGCGCCACGCACGGGGCCGTGTTCGTGGAGGTGCGAGTGGACGAAGAACTGGGCACGGTGCGGGTGACGCGTGTGGTCAGCGCGATCGCTGCGGGGCGCATCCTCAACCCGACCACTGCGCGCAGCCAGATCATCGGCGGCGTGGTCTGGGGCATTGGCCAGGCCCTGCACGAGCACACCCAGGCCGATCACCGCTTCGGCCGCTTCATGAACCACGATCTTGCCCAGTATCACGTGTCCGCCAATGCCGACATCCACGACATCGAGGTGATCTTCGCCGACGAAGACGACCGCGTGGTCAGCAGCCTGGGCGCAAAAGGTGTGGGCGAGATCGGCCAGGTGGGCGTCTCTGCGGCCATCTGCAACGCCATCTTCCACGCCACCGGCAAGCGCATCCGCAGCACGCCGATGACGCCGGAGAAGATCATGGCCGACTGAGCGGCTCGCCGCGGAGATTTCTCCCGCCTCCCAGACCACAACCGGCCCGACACCGCACACTGTCGGGCCGGTAAGCATTGTCCCTGCTGCATTCGCAGTCACCAACGCGTTGCAAAAACCGGCGCGTATCCGAAGCGACCTCATTGAATGCGAACTCCGCGGGCACGCATGCGGCGGCGGTGCTTTAGCGTAAGTGCATCTCCTCTTTCGACCCCGCAAAAGCGCCCATGACCCCGCATCCAACGCGTCGACAGTTGCTCCGCGGTGTGGCCACGCTGGCCGTGCTCAGCCGGGTCCCGAGCGGTTGGGCGCTGCCGCCGCCTCCCTTGCGCGGACCGGCCTTCATCGAAGACCTGATTGCTCGCATGACGCTGGAGGAAAAGGCCGGTCAGCTCAGCCTGTTTGCCTCGGCAGAGCAGACCGACAAGGCCATTGTTGCCAACCCGGTCCGCAACGACACTGCAAATCGCACCCAGTTGGCGGCAGCGCGCGCCGGGCGGCTGACCGGGGTCTTCAATGGCTCCAACGTGCTCTGGCACCGGCAATTGCAGCAGGCGGCGATGCAGAGCCGGCTTAAAATCCCGCTGTTTTTTGCCGCCGACGTGATTCACGGCTACGCCACGGTGTTTCCGGTGCCGCTGGGCGAGGCAGCCAGCTTCGAGCCGGAGCTGGCGCAACGCACCGCACGCGCCGCAGCGATGGAGGCCAGTGCGGTCGGGATCGACTGGACGTTCGCGCCGATGGTGGACATCGCCCGCGATGCCCGCTGGGGCCGCGGGGTGGAAGGCGCCGGCGAAGACGTGCTGCTGGCGCAGCGGTTTGCGCAGGCACGCGTACATGGTTTCCAGGGGAGGGCTGGGCTGGCGCATGCCGATGCGCTCGCGGCCTGTCCCAAGCATTTTGCCGCCTATGGCGCAGCCGAGGGCGGCCTGGACTACAACAGCGTGGACATCTCCGAGCGTACGTTGCGCGAGGTATATCTGCCGCCGTTCCAGGCCGCTTTCGACGCCGGCGCGGTCACCACCATGGCCGCGTTCAATGCGCTGTCGGGTGTGCCGGCAACGGCCAACGTCCGGTTGCTGGACACGGTGCTGCGGCAGGAGCTGCAGTACCGCGGTCTGGTGGTGTCCGACTACACCGCCGATCAGGAACTGGTGGCGCACGGCGTGGCCACAGACGACCGCGACGCGGCACGGCTGGCGTTTCTGGCTGGCGTGGACATCAGCATGCAGAGCGGCCTGTACCTGCAATACCTGCCGGCGCTGGTGGCTGCGGGTATGGTGCCGATGCAGCGGTTGGACGCCTCGGTGCGCCGGGTGCTGGGCTTCAAAGCGGCATTGGGGTTGTTCGACGACCCGTTCCGGCGCATCCAGCCTGCACGGGCACAGCCGCGGCAGCGCCGCGCAGACACCCTGGCGTTGGCCCGCGAGGCGGCCTGCAAATCGGTGGTGTTGCTGAAAAACGAGCGTGAACTGCTGCCACTGCAACGCAGCGGCCAACGCATCGCGTTGATCGGGCCACTGGCGCGCGACTGGGCCAATCATGACGGGCCGTGGAGCATGTTCCGTCAGGAAGACCGTAATAACACCGTGGCCGCGGCCGTGGCTCGTGCCATGACCGACCCACAGCTGCTGCAGGTGGTGGACGGGTGCGGCTTCGACCAGCCGCTGCCCGGCGGCGTGCAGGCTGCGGTGGAGGCCGCGCGCACCGCCGACGTGGTACTGCTGACAGTCGGCGAGCCGATGACCTATTCCGGCGAGGCGCAATCGCGGACCGAGATAGTCCTGCCGGACATGCAACAGCAGTTGCTGGCAGCAGTGGTGGCCACCGGCACCCCGGTCGTGCTGCTGCTCAGCACCGGCCGGGCGCTGGCGCTACAAGGCCCGGCACTGCAAAGCGCAGCGATCCTGGTCACCTGGTTCCTGGGCTCGCAGGCCGGCAACGCGATGGCGGACATCCTGTTCGGTGCACAGGCGCCCAGCGGCCGCCTGCCGGTGAGTTTTCCGCATGCGGCAGGCCAGGTGCCCTACACCTACGCGCATCCGCCCAGCGGCCGCCCCAGTCCGAATCCGGCCGTGTGGAGCGAGTACACCACGCAATACCGCAACGTGCCCAATACGGCGCTGTTCCCGTTCGGTCATGGCCTGACCTATGGCCGCATCGACTACAGCAACCTGCGCCTGAGCGCACCGCACCTGACCGCCACAGGCAGCCTGCAGCTCAACGCGCGCATCGGCAACCGTGGCAGTCGCGATGCAGACGAAGTGGTGCAACTGTATGTGCGCAGCCGCACCGCCAGCGTCACCCGCCCGGTGCGCGAACTCAAGGATTTTCGCAAGGTCACGGTGCCTGCCGGCGGTAGCGTCGAGGTGCAGTTCGAACTGCGCCGCGAAAACCTGCTGTTCGTCGGTCAGGCACTGACGCCGACCGTGGAGCCAGGCCTGTTCGACGTGTGGATCGCGCCGTCGGCCGAGGCCGATGGCGTGAGCGGCAGATTCGAACTGCGGGGCTGATCGCGCCGATGTCACACAATCGTTGCGTGCGTTGCGCGTTGGGCTTGATTGCAGAGCCGGGGCATTGCGGTGGCGGCGGCGCCATCGCGACACGCGCCGGCTGTTGATACAGCGACCGGCCAGCGACCACGCAGGGCATCAACGTAATGCATCGGCGCCATCGCGCGCGACCACACCGACGGTACGCACCGCGCAGACGCACCCGGCTCGCTGCGTCGAAGGCACAACATCCTGCTTTGACGGCAACCGGCGCAGCCCTGCTTATTTCCCGGCCAGCACCTGCGCCAGGAACGGCGCCGTACGGCTGCCACGGTGCTGCGCCACCAGCTCCGGCGTTCCGGCCACCACCACTGTGCCGCCGGCGCCGCCCGCGCCCGGGCCCATGTCCAGCACCCAGTCGCTGCTGGCGGCCACGCGCATATCGTGTTCAACCACGATTACCGTATTGCCTGCCTCCACCAGCCCCTGCAACTGCGTCATCAAGGTATCCACGTCGGACGGGTGCAGGCCGGTCGTCGGCTCGTCCAGCACGTAGACGGTGTCGCGCCTTTGGGCGCGTTGTAGTTCGGTGGCCAGCTTGATGCGCTGCGCCTCGCCGCCGGAGAGTTCGGTAGCCGGCTGGCCCAGCCGCAGATAGCCCAGCCCCACTTCGCGCAGCACCTGCAACGGCCGCAGCACGCTGGCGTCGTCGGCAAAGAAGCCGGCCGCCTGCTCCACCGTCATCTCCAACACCTGCGCAATGGTGTGCCCGCGCAGCTCGATCTCCAGGGTCTTGGCGTTGTAGCGCGCGCCGTGGCAGGTGGGGCATGGCGCGTAAACGCTGGGCATGAATAGCAACTCTACCGATACCGAGCCCTCACCTTCGCAGGTGGCGCAGCGGCCCTTGGCCACGTTGAAGGAAAACTGCCCCGGGTCGTAGCGGCGGCGCCGCGCGGCGGGCGTGGCCGCAAACAACTTGCGCACCGGATCGAACAGGCCGGTATAGGTGGCCAGGTTGGAACGGGGCGTGCGCCCGATCGGCTTCTGGTCCACGCGCACCAGGCGGCGCACCTGATCCAGCCCAGCGACGATCGCACCATCCACGGGCGCCTGGGTGCCCCGCTCCAGCGGATCGAGCGTCTCGTCTTCCTCCACCTGCGTGTGCCCCAGATGCGCCGCCAGTAGTTCCACCAGCGCCTGGCTGATCAACGACGACTTGCCCGAGCCGGATACGCCGGTGACCGTGGTGAACACACCCAGCGGCAGATCCACATCCAGGCCCCGCACGTTGTTGCGGGTGATGCCGCGCAACTGCAGCCACCCGCCTGCCTCGCGCGCATGGCGATGCACCTGCGGCGGCGCGCCGAACAGATAGCGTCGTGTGGATGACGCCTGCACCGTCTCCAGCCCGGCGGGCGGGCCGCTGTACAGCACCTGCCCGCCATGCGCACCTGCGGCAGGGCCCACATCCACGATCCAGTCGGCGTGGCGGATCACATCCACTTCGTGCTCGACCACGAAGACCGAATTGCCCGCTGCCTTGAGCTGATCCAGCGCGCCCAGCAGTGCCTGCGCATCGGCCGGGTGCAGGCCGGCCGATGGTTCGTCCATCACATACACCACGCCGAACAACTGCGAGCGGATCTGCGTGGCCAGCCGTAGCCGTTGCAGTTCGCCTGGCGACAGCGTGGGCGTGCTGCGCTCCAGGCTGAGATAGCCCAGGCCCAAGGCCTGCACCACGGCGATGCGCGCGCGCAGGTCCGCCGCGATGCGTTGCGCGGCGATGCGCTGCTCCGGATGCTCGGCCGCGCCGTTCTTCCTGCCCTGCGTGCGCAGGTCGGCGTCTGCCGCCGGACGCAGCAACTCGGCCACCTCGTCCAGCGGACGCCGCGACAATTCACCGATATCCAGCCCGGCAAAGGTCACCGACAGTGCTTCGCGCCGTAGCCGCTTGCCCTCGCAGTGCGGGCATTGCGTGCTCACCAGGTACTGCGCCACGCGCCTTTTCATCTGCGCGCTCTGGGTGGTGGCGAAGGTGTGCAGCACATAGCGCCGCGCACTGGTAAAGGTGCCCATATAGCTGGGCTCTTCCTTGCGTTTGAGCGCGCGTTTGACCTCGTCCAGGTCGTAGCCGGCATACACCGGCACCACCGGCTGCTCGTCGGTGAAGAGAATCCAGTCGCGGGTCTTCTTGGGCAATGTCCGCCACGGCACATCCACATCGATGCCCAGCGTGGTGAGGATGTCGCGCTGGTTCTGTCCATGCCAGGCGCCCGGCCAGGCCGCCACCGCGCGCTCGCGGATGCTCAGGCTGCGATCCAGCACCATGGTCGCCTCGGTGGCATCGTAGATGCGGCCCAGGCCGTGGCAGGTGGGACAGGCGCCGGCCGGCGTGTTCGGCGAGAATCCATCGGCATAGACGATCTCCTGCCCCGGCGGGTACGTCCCCGCTCGCGAATACAGCATGCGCAGCGAATTGGAGATGGTGGTGACGCTGCCTACCGACGAACGCGCGCTTGGCGCGCCACGCGCCTGCTGCAGCGCCACCGCAGGTGGCAGGCCGTCGATGGCATCCACTTCCGGCACGCCTACCTGATCGATCAGGCGCCGCGCGTAGGGCGAGATGGAATCCAGATAGCGCCGCTGCGCTTCGGCAAAGATGGTGCCGAACGCCAGCGACGACTTGCCCGAGCCGGACACGCCGGTGAACACCACCAGCGCATCGCGTGGAATGTCCACGTCCACGTTCTTGAGGTTGTGCTCGCGCGCGCCGCGCACGTGCACCTGGCCGGAGGGAGCGGACGTTGCGTTGGACATGAACATGGAACCGGAAGCGACAAGGCCCCAGCCTAGCGCGCCCGGCATGCAGCCAACGTCAGCGCTTGCGGTCGGTCACCGCCTGCGCACGCCGGCCTCAGGCCGGGGCATGCACAGGCACCGGCTGCTCGCCGGTCTCCGCAAGTGCCTGCATGCGCGCCACCACCGCACTGAACAAGCGCGCAGTGGCGGCATTGCGCGTGCGAAAGATCTCTGCCAGCGCAGCGTAGTACCACAGCGTGCCATCGCGGCCGGCAGTGAAGACAGTGAAGATGTCCTGGCCCACCGCGGGGTTCTCCAGGTCCTGCACGATGCTGCGTGCGTTGTAGAGCTTGTCGCAGCCGGACACCAGCAAGGCTCGCTCCGGGGTCTTGCGCAGATGCTCCAGGTAGGCCAGCTTGCGCTCGCGCCAATCGCGCTTGCGCGCACGCTCGCTGTTATCCACCTCGGCCTTGTCTTCGGCGGTGGCATCGGTGCAGGCCATCACGATGTCGGCAACGCTGTCGCCGAACTGCGCGCGAATCGACGCCTCATGACCGCCACCGCAGTCTTCCACCACATCGTGCAGCAACCCGGCAATGGCCTGCTCCTCGTCGCCGCCGCATTCCAGCACCAGCGTGGAAACGCCCAGCAAGTGGCTCAGGTACGGGATCTGTGTGCCCTTGCGCAGTTGCCCGGCATGGGCAATGCGGGCGTAGTCCACGGCCTGGGCGTAGCGTTCAGTGAGAGCGGTCATGGGGCATCCGATGCGGGTGGTACCGCCAGTATCGCCGAGCCCGACCACAGACAGGGTGAGGACGTTGCGATGGATCAAACGAGCGGGGCAGCAGGCCTGTCGCGCAGCAGACCCGCGCACCGCATATGGACGGCCATCGCAGCGAGGCCGCCTCCGCGATACCGGCGCACTACCGCGCGCGCCCGCCGCGTATTGGCGTGCCGGGCAGTTCGAAGCACTGTGCCGCTTCCGGGCATTGGCCTTGCCAAACCTGTCGGCCGCATCCGGATCGGGCCGGGCGTCTCAATGACGCCCCATTACAGCCGATAGGACTAGGCTCGATCCACGCCGCACGGTGACCCACGCCATGACCCAGATTCCTGTTTGCAACGCCTGCCGCGATGGCCAGGAATTCCCGACTGCCATCACCATGGCGTTCCAGCCCATCGTCGATATCGCTACGCGCAGCATCTACGCAGGCGAAGCGCTGGTGCGCGGCGTCAATGGCGAGTCGGCCGGCAGCATCCTGGCCGCCGTGGACGCACGCAACCGCTATGCCTTCGACCAGGCCTGCCGCATCAAGGCGATCGAGTGCGCCGCACAGATCGCCCTGCCCGCGCTGCTGTCGATCAACTTCATGCCCAACGCGGTCTACAACCCCGAGCACTGCCTGCGCGCCACGCTGTCGGCCACTGCGCAATACGGCTGGCCGCTGGCGGGCATCATCTTCGAGGTCAGCGAACAGGAACATCTGGCCGACCCCGCCCACCTGCTCGACATCCTGCGCACCTATCGCGCGAGCGGCATGAAGACCGCCATCGACGACTTCGGCGCCGGCTATGCCGGCCTCGGCCTGCTGGCCGAATTCCAGCCGGACCTGCTCAAGTTGGACATCGCGCTGGTCCGCGGCATCGACACCGACCGCAGCCGCCAAGCCATCGTGCGTCACGTCACCCGCATGTGCGAGGAACTGCACATCGCCGTCATCGCCGAAGGCATCGAGCAGCCTGGCGAATGCCGCGCCCTGCGCGACCTGGGCATCCACCTGCAGCAAGGCTATCTGTTCGCCCGCCCGCAGATCGGTGCGCTGCCGCAGGTGCACTGGCCGGAGTGAGTGGGCGTGCGTGTACGCGCGAAGCGAGCGAACCGCCCATCAACACGCGCGCAAATCGCCCCATACAAAAATCCGCATCCGACCAAATCAACCAGCACGCAAGCCGCTTTTACGATTCCCGACTCCCGATTCCCCAGCATTGGCAAGCTCGGACACCGGCACCGGATTGGCCTGATGGGCCAGATACTGATGGATCTGCGCGACCACCGCGGCACCCTCGCCCACCGCGGCCGCCACGCGCTTGACCGATCCGGCACGCACATCGCCGATGGCGAACACACCGGGGCGATTGGTTTCCAGCGGCAGGCAGGCCGGCACACCGTCGCCGCGCGTGGTGCCGGTGATAACGAAGCCACGCGCATCGGTCTCCACGCACTGCTGCAACCAACCGGTATTGGGATCGGCACCGACGAACAGGAACAGGTGCCGCAGCTCCACGCGCGTGGTCGCGCCATCGGCGCGCGTGCGCAGCGTCGCCCCCTGCAGCCCGCGCTCGTGGTCGCCGTCCAGCGCGGCCACTTCGGTGCCGGTGTGCAGCTGCACGTTGGGCAGTGCGGCAATACGTTCGATCAGGTATTGCGACATCGACGCTTCCAGGCCATCGCCGCGAATGATCAGGTGCAATTCCTTTACCCGCGGTGCCAGAAACGCGACCGCCTGACCTGCGGAATTGCCGCCACCCACCAGCGCCACCACGCTGCCCTCGCATAGTCGCGCTTCCACCGGCGAGGCCCAGTACGACACGCCATGGCCCTCGAAGCGATCCAGCCCGTCGATCTCCGGGCGCCGGTAACGCGCGCCCGGGGCAACCACCACGGTGCTGGCCAGCAGTTGCTTGCCGTCGGCCAGATCCAGCTTCAGCGCACCATCGTCGCGCCCGCATTCCAGCGTGCCGGCCTCGATCGGAATCGCCAGCTCGGCACCGAATTTCAGCGCCTGGTTATAGGCACGCCCCGCCAACGCCTGCCCGGAAATCCCGGTGGGAAAGCCCAGATAGTTCTCGATGCGCGCCGAGGCGCCGACCTGGCCGCCGATGGCGCGTTGGTCCATCACCAGCACCGACAGGCCTTCGGAAGCGGCGTACACCGCCGTGGCCAGGCCCGCAGGGCCAGCGCCGACGATGGCCACGTCGTAGCGCTTGCCCGGGTCGATGTCCGGTGTCATGCCCAGGCAATGCGCGGCTTCGGCATCGCTGGGCTGGCGTAGCACGCGGCCGCTGGGGCAGACCATCACCGGCAGTTCCTGCTCATGGATGCCGAAGCGCTGCACCAACGCGCGGCCTTCCTCGTCGGAAGCATCGATCACCGTGTTCGGGTAACCGTTGCGGGTCAAAAACCCCTGCAGCCGCGTCAGATGCGGATCGTCCGGCTCGCCGATCAACACCGAGCCGGAGGCATCGCCTTCGATCAGGCCGACGCGGCGCAGGATCAGCGCACGCATCACCACCTCGCCCACTTCGGCAGAACTGATCATCAATGCGCGCAGGTGTGCGGTGTCGAATGGCAGTGCCAGGCAGCCATCCGGCCCGGCCCGCCCGGCCGCCAGCGACGCGCGGCCGGCCAGCTGGCTCACCTCGCCAGTGAACTGCCCGGGCGTATGTCGGGTGATCGGCTTTTCGTTGCCCAGCCCGTCGCGCCGCACCACTTCGATGGCGCCTTCCAGCACCACCCACACCGGCGCGTGCGCATCGCCCACGTCGAAGACGAGCTCGCCCGCATCGAAACGCTGCGCCGGCCCGCTGGCAAACCGCCGCGTGATCGCCAATTGGCCCGAGTCCAGCTCGGGGAACATCTGATGGTGGCGGGTATCGGCCAGGGACATGGAGTGGAGACGCTGAGGGGGAGTACATGCAAGCATGGCCAGCCGTGAGGGTGATGGCAATCACCCGAACGGGCCATGCCGTGCGCGACAGAGCGCATGCACGAGCAGCACCAGCGCGCGCACCAGTGCGGTGTTTGCACGGGTAAAACACCTCACGCGGCTGCCAGCGGTACCGCACGCTCACCAGCGGTGACCGGCACAATCAACCGCAACCGTACGCGCAGAAGGTGGCCGACGTAGCTGGCGCGCTGGCCGTCAAGCGAACACGGCACTGGGCCCGTAGCCGGTACGCGGCACTCGTGTGATCCCGTCGCTCCTGTTGCCCGGGAGACTCCGGCTTGCTCCGCACCGTGCCGACGAAACCACACAATGCCTTGTCAGCCACGCTCTGGTTGTACCGGCTCCCAGTGCGGCCCGTGCTGGCCGGCGGCCATGCGCTCGGCCGGGCGCACGCGAAACACCACGCTGATGCGCTCGCCCACCGCACGCGCGGTCTTGGCGATGCCGTGCTCGTGGCTCAGTTGCGAGGCATGGCTCATCGCCAGCAGGCTGCCGGGCGCCAGCTCCACACCGATCGCACGCGTGTTGCCATCCTTTGCGCGCAGCTGCATCCGCCGCGTCGCACCCAGCGACACCAATGCGATCGGATACGGCGCCAGTAACGTCTGCAGCTTGTCGTGATGCATCGCCACGCTGTCGCGGCCATCGCGATACAGATTCAGGCCGGCCGCGTTGTACGGCGCGGGCAACACGGCCTGCACCGCATCGAGCAGCGCCTGCAGCGGCAGCCCGGGCGGCAGCGGTGCGTCCAGCCGATACGATGCCAGCAGGCGCGGCACCTCCACCGCACGGTCATACATCTCGCGGCGCTGGCTGCGCCAGTCGGTCGCCTGGCGCAACGCGGCAAAGCACTGCTGCGCCACGGCAGGCGCCAGCAGCTGCGGCCAATAGCGCACGCCGCCCTGCGTATCGTGCAGCAGCTGCACGGGCGCGGTGGGAGTATCGAACAGATCCATCCGGGTGATATGCGGACGGTTTGCGCGATTTCAGCAGCCTGCCGTTGCGATTGCCCGCAGCCGAAGCCCCGCATTCGCACGCTCTCTCGCAGTTGCTGGCATTGCGCTCGTTCCGTGCAGAAGGGCGACCGACCTGCGCATCCGCAGTCTCCTGCGCGCAACGCCGGCAACCTCTCAAAGACAGGCGCACGCATCACCGCCGCCAGCCCCGCACGGGTTAGCGAGCTCAACGATGCAGGCATGGACGTCATGCGATCAGGCCCGACAGCTGTGCTACGGTCCGGCGCTGCATCCGCCTGGAACCGTTCGCATGCAGCATCGCTCAATCGCCTTCTCTCCCCTGCGTTGGCTGGCGCTGCTTGCCGCCTGCGTCAGCTTTGCCGGCAATGCGGCGCCACGTGGGGACGACGCGGGTTTCAGCGCGGTCGACCCGTTGATCGGCACCGGTGGCGAAGGCCACACCTATCCCGGTGCCACGCTGCCGTTCGGCATGGTGCAGCTGAGCCCGGACACGCAGATCAAGCCGCGCAAGGAGGCCTATGGCTGGGCCGCCGGTTACCGGCACGGCGACACCACGATTGTCGGCTTCTCGCACACGCACTTTTCCGGCTCCGGGCATTCGGACCTGGGCGACGTGCTGCTGATGCCGCAGACCGGCCAGGTCAGACTCGAACGCGGCGATGCCGCCACACCGGGCAGCGGCTACACCGCGCAGTTCGACCATGCCAGCGAGCAGGTGCAACCCGGCTATTACGCGGTGACCTTGAAGGACCGCAACATCCGCGCCGAACTCACCGCCAGTGCGCGCGTGGGTGTGCATCGCTACACCTTCCCCAAAGGCACGCCGGCGCATGTGCTGGTGGACCTGCGCACCAGCCTGTACGACTACCCCGGCAAGGTGCAGTGGTCGCGGCTGCGCGTGCGCGGCGACGGCACCGTCACCGGCTTTCGCGAAACCCGCGGCTGGGCACCTGGCCGGCAGCTGTACTTCGCCATGCGTTTTTCGCGCCCACTCACCGCTACCCAACTGCACGACACCGAGCAGGACATCCCGTACAAGGGATTTCCGCCGCCGGGCGAGAAGAACCCCGCGCAGCGCGCACAGATCGAAGGCCGGCAACTGGTCGGCGTGTTCGACGTCGCCAACGATGGCACGCCGCTGGTGGTCAAGGTTGCGCTGTCGCCGGTCAGCGAGGCCGGCGCCATCGCCAATCTCGACGCGGAAGTGCCCGATTTCGATTTTGACCGCGTGCGCGCCGATGCACGCGCGCAGTGGACACAGGCGCTGTCGGCGATCGATGCGCAAGGCACGCCGCAACAACGCACCCAGCTCTACACCGCGCTCTATCACACTCTGCTCGGCCCCACCCTGTTTATGGACAGCGATGGCCAGTACCGCGGGCCGGACAATGCCGTGCATCAGGCGCGTGGCTGGACCAACTATTCCACCTTCTCGCTCTGGGACACCTACCGCGCCCTGCATCCGCTGCTGACCCTGGTGCAGCCGCCACAACGCAGCAGCGACATGGTCAATTCCTTGCTCGCCTCACGCCGCGAGAGCGCCTACGGCATCCTGCCCGTCTGGGCGTTCCACGGCCTGGAAACCTGGTGCATGATCGGCTACCACGCCGTGCCGGTGATTGCCGATGCCTACATGAAAGGCATCGGCGGCTTCGATGCCAACGAAGCGCTCGATGCCATGGTCGCCAGCGCCAACTACGGCCCTTACGACGGCATCGCGCAGTACCGCGAGCTGGGCTACGTGCCCATCGATGAAGAAGGCGAAGCCGCCTCCAAGACGCTGGAATACGCCTTCGACGACTGGACCATCGCGCGCATGGCCGACAAGCTTGGCAAGCCTGCCATCGCCGCAGAATTCAGCAAGCGCGCTAGCAACTGGAAACACGCCTTCGATCCCGCTACAGGCTACATGCGTGCACGCACGCGTGCCGGCAACTTCCGCGAACCATTCGACCCCTCGGCCAGCGGCTACGGCAGCGACTACACCGAAGGCAATGCCTGGCAATACTCCTGGTATGTGCCGCAGGACGTCGCCGGGCTTGCCGCCGCACATGGCGGCGACGACAAACTGCTGGCGCGCCTGGATGCGGTGTTCGATGCCAAGGTCGACCCCAAGGTGTTCGCGCATATGGAAGACATCACCGGCCTGATCGGCTGGTACGCGCACGGCAACGAGCCCAGCCACCATGTCGCCTACCTGTACGCCTACGCCGGCCAGCCCTGGCGCACCCAGGCGCGACTGACCCAGATCATGGACACCCAATACCACGCCGGCCCAGAGGGCCTGGCCGGCAACGACGACCTCGGCCAGATGTCGGCCTGGTACGTGTTCACCACGCTGGGTTTTTATCCGGTGGCACCGGGCAGCAACCAGTACATCATCGGCCGCCCGTTCCTGCCGCGCGCCACGCTCAAGCTGCCCAATGGCAAGCGCTTCAGCGTGATTGCCGATGGCCTGAGCAAGGCGCGCAGCTACGTCGGCAGCGTCACCCTCAACGGCCAGCCGCTGACCCGCGCCTACCTCACGCATGAAGAAATCCAGGCCGGCGGCGAGTTGCGCTTCCGCATGCAGGCCACGCCGAACACGCAATGGGCCACCGATCCGGCGCAGCGGCCGTATTCGATGTCGACGCAGACGCGCTGAGTCAGTAGTGGATGCCCATGCGTAGCCCGCAGGCATCGCGCTCCACCACCGCCGGCAGGCTGCCGGCGGTGCCCGCGGCAATGCGCTGCGCGCTCCAGCAGGCCACCAGGGCATCGAGCACATCGTCCGGCTTGGCCAGCGCACGCGGCACGCGCTCCAGCAACGCGGCCACCTGCCTGGCGCCATAGCACTGGACCAGCAAGGCGGCGCGCTGTTGGTGGCCCGCGCTGCTCTTCTTGCCCGCCGCCAGGCCAAGCCCGCCGGCGAGCACGGCGAACGACACCTCCGGGTGCACCTCGAACACGCGCTCCGCCCACGCCGGATCGGCGCGCAAGGCATCGTCCCAGGCACGAATCTTCGACAGCAGCGCAAACGACTGCACGCCAAAGCCACGCTGCCCGTCGTGGTCCAGCACCCGATGCAACGCAGAGGCGTCCACCTGCGTGGGTGCATGCAGCATGCCGCGCAATGGCGCGGCAAAGATGCTGCATGCGCGGCGCCCACCCACAAAGCGCCGCGCCTGCACATCCGCGGCGCGTGGCGCGTGCTCGCTCAAACCGATCGGAATATCCACGCCCAGCACAGCAACGTCCCCCAATGCGCTCGCCACCGCGGCCACTGTGGGATAGCCGGCAAACTGCAATCCATCGCCGGCCTGCCACACCGCCAGCCAGCCGCTGCCGGCGCCATCGATCCCTACACACTGCATTGCGGTCCTCCTGGTCGTGGCCTGCGTGCACGGCGCAGCAGCACCGCACGCACGCCATCTGCGTGGCGCGTTCACATCATGCACAACATTCGTTCACCCGCACGCATCGCCGTGGTTTCCAGACTGCTCCGCATCGGCCGCAGCACGCTGCGGCCCTGCCATCCCCCACTGCAGGAGCCAGCGCATGTCCAGCACCAAGAACCAGTACGAAATGCAGAACCCGCTCACCCAGTTTCCACAGCCCAAGTTCCCCGAGCAGACCCAGGAAGCGCCGGGCACCATCCATGCATTGCAGCCCAAGGCCGACCACGGCGAGCAGAGCTACCAGGGCTTCGGCCGCCTGAAGGGCCGCAAGGCGCTGATCACCGGCGCCGACTCGGGCATTGGCCGCGCCACTGCAATCGCCTACGCACGCGAAGGCGCCGACATCGTGCTGAACTACCTGCCGGAAGAAGAGCAGGACGCTGCGGAGGTGGTGAAGTTGATCGAGGCCGAAGGCCGCAAGGCGATCAGCATCCCCGGTGATCTCAAGGATGAGGCTTTCTGCAACCAGTTGGTCGCACGCGCGGTCAAGGAGCTCGGTGGGCTGGATCTGCTGGTCAATATCGCCGGCAAGCAGACCGCGATGAAAGACATCGCCGACATCACCACCGAGCAGTTCGACGCCACCTACAAGAGCAACGTGTACGCGATGTTCTGGCTGTGCAAGGCGGCCATTCCGCACCTGCCGCCGGGCGCATCCATCATCAACACCGGCTCGATCCAGTCCTACCAGCCCTCGCCGACGCTGCTGGACTACGCGTCCACCAAGGCGGCCATCGTCAACTTCACCAAGGGCCTGGCCCAGCAGGTCGCCGAGAAGGGCATCCGCGTCAATGCCGTCGCGCCCGGGCCGGTGTGGACCCCGCTGCAACCCAGCGGTGGCCAGCCGCCGGAAAAGATTCCCGAGTTCGGCTCGGAAACCCCGCTCAAGCGTGCCGGCCAGCCGGTGGAGATGGCGCCGCTGTATGTGATCCTGGCCTCGCAGGAATCCAGCTATGTGACGGGCGAAGTATTCGGTGCCACCGGTGGGTTGCTGCTGTCCTGAGTTAGCTTAAAGCGCACTTCCAACGTCACGTCACCAGAACCCCGCCGATCGCTGCATGCGCAGTGGTCGGCGGGGTTTTCTTCAATGGCGCTTTTGGTAGTGGCGGCAGTCTCGAATGCTGATGCATCAGCACCACCGAACCGCAAGGTAGTTCGACCAGCTACGCAAAGACGGCTTCGATCATGCGAAGCTTCCCTTCTCCCACCGGGAGAAGGTGCCCGAAGGGCGGATGAGGGTACGCAACCCCACCAATGGTCCGCCCACGGCCTGCGCTTATTGCGTCATCACCACCGTCTGGATCGCATGCGGCGGGATCTCCAATTCACTCGATGCCTCGCCCACATACAGGTTGTAACGGATCGCCACATCGCTGGCATTCATCACCACCGTGGCCAGGCTGCCATCGGTGTTGAGAAAGGACGTCGTTGCCAGATTGCTGCGGCTGCTGGCCGCACTCACCCGCCGCGCGCCGGGGCGGATGAACTTGGAAAAGTGGCCGATGTACCAATAGCTTGGCGTGTAGATCACCTCGCCGGTGCGCGTGTCGGCATGCACCGGCGCAAAACAGTAGTTGCCCACGTGGTTCGGCCCGCCGTGCTGGTCGAGCAGGATATTCCAGTCGGTCCAGCCCACCGCCCCATGATTGAGATCGTTGATGATGGCGGTGCCATAGCGCTCACCGTTGGGCCAGTACTGCAACTTTGCCGGATCGAACTTTTCCACCGCCGCTTCGGTCAGCAGTAGCGGCTTGTCCGGGTACGCCTGTGCCACCGCCGCCACGTTCTCTACCATCGGCGCGAACCCGGCCCAGGTCTCGTACCAGTGGAAGCCCATGCCCCACGCGTATTTCGCCGCTTCCGGATCGTCGAAGATCACATGCGCGCGGTGCAGCATCATGTCGCGGTTGTGGTCCCACACGATGATCTTTCGGTCGCCATAGCCGGCCTGCTCCATCGTCGGGCCGAGGTGGTTCTTCAAAAAGTCGCGCTCTTCCTCGGCGGAAAACACCATCGACTCCCAGGTCTGCACCGCCATCGGCTCGTTCTGCAGGCTGATGCCCCAAATCGGGATGCCGGCTTTCTCGTAGGCCGCAATAAAGCGCGTGTAGTAGGTGGCCCAGGCCGGCGCATACGCGGGCAGCAACTTGCCGCCCTTGAGCATGTTGTTGCTGTCTTTCATAAAGGCCGGCGCGCTCCACGGGCTGGCAAATGTCGTCAACTTGCCGCCGGCCGCCGCAATGGCCTGGCGCAGCATCGGGATGCGATAACGCTGATCGTGCCTGACCGAAAAGCTCTTCAGCGCCGCATCGCCTTCCTTGATGTAGGTGTAGCTGCCGCTGCTGAAATCCGAGCTGTGGATGGTGGTGCGCGCCAGCGTATAGCCGATGCCCTTTTGCGGGTCGTAGTAGGCAGTGAGCAAGGCGCGCTGCGCAGGCTTGGGCAGCCTGGCGAAGGTCTCGGCACTGGCATCGGTGATCGCCCCACCGATGCCCAGCACCTCCTGGAAGCGCCGCTGCGGATTGACGAAGATGGAGTTCTCCTTCTCGGTCAACGCATGTCCGGCGGTGGGCGCATCGACAGTGCTGACACGCATCTGCTGCGTTGCGCCCTGGGCAGAGGTGTAAACGCGTAGTGCACCGGCGGCGGCTGGCGGAACAGCAGCATCCGCAACCGCAGCTTCTACCGCCTTCGATGCGGGCGTGGATGCAGGCGATGCCGGCATCGGAATCGGCGTTGTTGCTGTTGCTGTTGCTGTTGCTGCTGTTGCAGATGCAGATGCAGATGCCAACACCGTTTCAGTCGCAGCACCCCAAACTCCCAGAACCCCGACCATCGACCACGCAATCGTTCGCTTCACCGTGCACCCTCCCAGGTTGGTGACCAAGCCTAACCGACCAACGCGGCGCAACATCGCGCAACAAACGAGCGCAACCATGCACCCTTTCACCAATGGATACTCCCTTCTCCCCTCGGGAGAAGGTGGCCCGAAGGGCCGGATGAGGGTACGCCTGCCAAGAGTGCAACCCGCCCCCTGCAATCAAGGCAACAACCTAAACCCCAACTGGAAAGACAGCCCCACGACTCCAGCAAACCTACCCTCACCCCAATCCATCTCCCGCTGGAGAGGGGCTTGGTCTGCGCGCCGCATCAACGCGACGAGCGTCGATCACCGGCGTGCCAACCGATCCAAAATCCCAGGCACTTCCAGCCCAAGCTCGCGCGCCAGAAACCCCACTGGCCCAATCCGCCTGGCCAACTGCCTGCCCGCCGCCGCATGCACAAACACGCCCCATAACGCAGCGGTCAACGCATCGCAGCCGCGCGCGGCAAAGCCGGCAATCAATCCCGCCAGGACATCGCCAGACCCGGACGTACCCAACCCGGACGCGCCCCCGCGATGCATCCACACCACTCCATCCGGGCCGGCAATAAAGCTGTCCGCGCCCTTGACGATCACCACGCTGCGCAGCTTCTGCGCAAACTTCAACGCGTACGCGTACGCGCCCGGCGCCGCTTCCACCGCCGCCTTGTCGTCGCCGGCCAGGGTTGCCATCTCGCCCGCATGCGGCGTCAATACGAATGGCCGCCCGATCGGCGCCCGCAGGCCACGCGACAACGCACCGGCATCCAGCACCAAGGTGCACACCGCCTGCTCGGCGGCGCGCCTGACCATCGCCGTGGTGGTGGCCGACGACGCCATCCCCGGCCCGATCACTGCCGCATCGCAGGCCGCCATCGCACCGTCCAGCGCGCGGTGCCCGCGCGCGATCTCGCCCTGACCGTTCTGCGCCAACCCCAGCACCAGCGCCTCCGGTACCGCCAAGGCCATGCCCGGCGCCACACTGGCCGCTGTAGCGATCTGCAACTTGCCCGCACCGGTGCGCAGCGCCGCCTCGCCGGCCAGCAGCACCGCACCCGGCACACGCATCGAGCCGCCCACGATCAACACGCGCCCACGCTGCTCCTTGTCGCCACCCGGGGCCGGCAACGGCATCGCCCGCAAGGCGGCCGCAGTGAGCATGCGCACGCGCGGGGCGGCCATCAGCGCGCCCCGGCCGGGCGGTCGGACTCGGTGGTCACCGGCTCGTCGGCCAGCTCTGGCGGCACGAACTTGGTGCGCAGCAATTCCAGCGATTGCCCATCGGCCGCAGCCGCGTATTCGGTGACGCCGCAATTGGGCACATCGCCCTCGCGGTCGATGCCCAGGATGGTGGCCTCGTCCATCCGCTCGATCAGGTAGCGGAAGCAATTGACGATCACCTGATGCCCCACGATCAGCACCCGCGCGCCCACATGGTTGCGCTGCAGATCGCCCACCACCCCGCGCAGGCGGAAGATCACATCGCACCAGCTCTCGCCACCGGGCGGGCGAAAGTAGAACTTGCCCACCAGCTTGCGCTGCTCGGCCAGCTCCGGAAAGGTCGCAAGAATGCCGGCCGTGGTGTAGCGGTCGAGCACGCCGAATTCCTTCTCGCGCAAACGCTCGTCCACGCTGACCGACTCGGCCAGCTGCCCCAGCGCACGCGCCACCGCAGCGGCGGTCTGGCGCGCACGCACGTAGGTGGAACTCAGGATCAGCGTCGGGCGCTCGTGCTCGGGCAAACCGGCCATCCACGCCCCCAACGCCTCGGCCTGGCGCTCGCCCAGCGCCGACAACGGCACATCCGCATCGCGGTGCTCCAGGTCGATCAAGGCCGAGCCGTTGGACTCGGCCACATCGCGCGCCACATTGCCCGCGCTTTGCCCATGCCGCACCACCCACAACCGCGCCGGCCACTGCGCCGAGACACCGGCTACCGCACTCTTCTCACTCACATGCTTCTCCTGCACAACGTCGACCTCACGTGTCGCACAGCCGCCGTGAAAACATGGTCGACCAGCGCATCTGTGACCGGTGTTTCAATACGCACGCGCATGCATGACTGATGGCACAGCAACAAGCGAACGCAACGGATGGGTAACGCCGCGCCGGTATACTGCAGCCCCCCGACACCCTGCTGCCCATGTCCAACGTCCTGTTGCTGCGCACGGTAAAAGAGCGCGAAGCACTGCTGCTGGAAGAGGTGCTGGACGCCACCGAGCAGTGCATCGACGTCATCGGCCTGAGTGCCACCAGCTTCGAGCTGATCGCCGAGCGCGCCAAGGTCAGCTGCGGCAGCCTGCTGCAACGTTTCGAAGACAAGGACGCGCTGGTGCGCGCATTGCTGGAGCGCAACTACATGCGCGCCATCCGCCAGATGTGGCTGGTGGAACGCCCGGCCAACGTGCACGTGGTGGATTTCATCGCCGGCCTGCTCGAAGAATGGCTGCTGCAGGAAATCAACATCAAGCGCACCCGCATCGACCTGGAACTGCACCTGGCCACCCTGCGCGACCCGGTGCTGGCCGCCTTCATGCGCCGGCAGAGCGCATCGCTGATCGAACACCTCAGCGCCCTGCTCAAGCGCCTGCTGCGCGGCCACGCCGACCCGGCCAGCAGCGAGCAGGAATTCCAGGCCCGCGTCTTCGCCGTCGCTGCCATGTGCGGCGGCCTGCACAGCGTGATGACCAGCGGCATGGAACTCAACCGCATGCATTTGCAGTTGATCCTGCGCGAGAGTCTGTCGGGGATTTTGAAGTCTGCGCCGGTGTAAGAGCGCTACTTTCCGCCTGATTCTTCCAGACTCGCCGGCCACTGCACCTGCTTCAGCGCATGGGTCATCTGATCGGCAAGCAGCTCCAGACAAAACGCCAACTCGTCCATGCAGATGGCAGGCTGTCGCGCCTGCTCTTCCGCTGGTGTGCGCGGCTGCGCCAAACGCGCTAGAAAGCGCATGTGGTCGCGCAGCTGCTGCAAGCGGTATTGCGCGCCCTCTGGCAAGTAGTAGCCCCGGTATGACTGCGCATCGCGTACAACGTCCGACATGGCCTGCTCCTCATTCCATGGAATCAGCCCGCCCGCCGCAAAGCGACGGACGGGAAGTCGGGAGGCTCGAAACCGCTTACAGCCGGCGGGCGTATTCCCCTTGCGGGTGTTGTATTAGCCGCCCTCCCGACACAGAGCATCGCGTCGGTTGCACCCACAGAACATGCAGGCACAAAAAACCCACCGATATGACGGAGGTGGGTACCGCTGTAAGCGGAGTTTCGAGGCTCCGTACGGAAAGATTGCTATCGGCATCCTGAGCTGTCAAGTAAAACCGAAGATCTTATTCGCACACCTCAAATCGCAGGTAATCCACAAGCCGCCTCCTGATTAGCCCTGACCATCAGCCGCCTGTCGCAGGATCTGCGCCGCGCTGGGTGGATGCTGCTGTCACCTGAAGCCAACGAGGTGGCGTGATGAGTATCAATGCCGTGCAGTTCCAAGCGGGATTGTCGATGCCTGAGTTCTTCGCGTCCTACGGCACCGAAGCCAAGTGCTATCGCGCGCTTTACAAGTGGCGCTGGCCGCAAGGCTTTCGTTGCCCTGTTTGTGCCGGACGCGTGCGCTCGCGTTTCAAGCGGGGTGCTGCGATCTACTACCAATGCAGCGCGTGCCGGCATCAGACCAGCCTGATTGCAGGCACGATGTTCGAAGGCACCAAGCTGCCGCTGCGCACCTGGATGCTGGCGTTGCACCTGCTGACCTCGACCAAAACCAACATGGCCGCGCTGGAGTTGATGCGGCATCTGGGCGTCAACTACAAGACGGCCTGGCGGATGAAACACAAGATCATGCAGGTTATGGCCGAGCGCGAATCCATGCGGAAACTGGCGGGTTTCGTGCAGATCGACGATGCCTATCTCGGCGGCGAGCGTAACGGTGGCAAGGCCGGACGCGGATCGGAGAACAAACAAGCGTTCCTGATTGCGGTGCAGACCGATGCCACCTTCACCGCGCCGCGCTTTGTGGTGATCGAGCCGGTGCGCAGCTTCGACAACACCTCGCTGCAGGACTGGATTGCCCGTCGCTTGGCGCCCGAATGCGAGGTCTACACCGATGGGCTGGCCTGCTTCCGCCGGCTAGAAGACGCCGGCCACGCGCACACCACGCTGGACACTGGCGGTGGTCGTGCCGCGACCGAAACGGCCGGTGCACGTTGGCTCAACGTGGTGCTGGGCAATCTCAAACGCGCCATCAGTGGCGTGTATCACGCCATCGCGCAAGGCAAATACGCAAGGCGTTACCTGGGAGAAGCGGCCTATCGTTTTAATCGTCGATTCCGCTTGCGCGAGATGCTGCCACGACTTGCCACGGCCATGATGCAATCCACACCATGCCCAGAGCCGGTTTTACGTGCAGCGAGCAATTTTCATGGCTGAGAGTCGGGGCTAATCAGGTCAACCTGTGAGTCAACCAGCGTTGAGGCTAGTGATTCCACGGAGTCGCCCGCCGCACGACGCGTAAGTAGCCATGCAAAATACTTGGATTGGTGAGGTGTAAGATTATGTTCCAAGCAAACTCATCCATTCAATCCGGCAACTTATGATGTGCATTTCCCTGGCAACCTTTTAGAGCACAGAACAACGAGCGCACACGCTAGCAGCTGCGGCGCCTGCTGATATTGGCCATCTACTTCCCCTGTGGCACGACGTTGGCGCTAACACCGTGCTTAATGATAGTCGTCTTCACGCTGATGCCTGACTGCCAAAACGGTGACGACCTGATCGCTTTCAACCTCAAACAGCAGCACATAACCGCTGGCACCGAAGCCGATCACCAGCTCCCGCAAGAACGGGTCCGCCAACCCCGCCTTGCGGCAGCTCAACGGGGCTAGTTCGAGCACGGTGACGCCGTCGCGGATGGCCTGCAGCGCGCGCTCGGCCACGGTGAAGTCGCCTTTGGCACGCTGTAGCAGCCAGTCGTAAAGACGCACGAGATCGTCGCGCGCTTCCTGAGTGAAGCGGACGGAAAATCCCACCTTGGCTTAGCCCTTGCGCGCCTTGTCCAGTTGGGAATGCAGCCCGGCCAGCACATCCTTCGCGTCGCTATATCGGTTTGATGCCTTGGCGCTGTCACGCGAGGCCAGCCCGCGCGCAATGAAGGCTTCCTGCTGCTGCCGCTGCTGCACCTGGGCGCGCACGGAGTGCTCGACGAAGCTGGACAGCGTCTCGCCCTCTTGCAACACGGCCTCGGCCGCTTGGCGCAGCGCCGGGTCTACCCGAAGCGATGGAAGAGATGCGGATTTCATGGCAGGCCCAGTGCGTTGCAGTTGCGATGCATCATCGCAAGCGGGCGGCGGTGCTTCAAGGTTTTCTTTGCAGACCTAAGCCGACGATGTCGCAGCTACGCTGATGCAATGGTACCTAGACGCTGAAGCACGACGCTTGCGCGCTCCGGTTCGGCGACCAATCCCGGCAACGCGTTCACAAAAGCCGGGTTATCCACCAGCCCCACGAACACGTCGGCAACCCAATGCCGAAGGTCTGCATGCTCCACGGCAAACTCTTCCACCAGCTCGGCCCGGCCATCGATGACATTGAGAACGTCCTCCAGGTCGTGACTGGAAAGGAAGTCGCTGTTGCCCCGGGTAACGAAGGCTTCGAGCTTGGTCGCCACGAATGCTGTCGCTGTCACCAGGCGGATGGACAGGCGATCGCTCAAGGCCACCACTTGGGCCGTCTCTACAGCATGGGCGTACCAGCGGTTGGAGAAGCCAAGCACGCCGGCATCCACCGGCATCAGGTCGAAGAGGACGCCCGACGCTTCGTGTACCCAGCGGCAGACGACACCGCTCTGCATCTCGCGCGCAAAGCCCTGCGATTCCACACGCGCCTCGATACCGCGGAACCGGGACCAATCAAGATTGACCACCGCATCGACGTCATAGGTGGCGCGGACGCTTTCCGCCAATGGATCGGATACCAGCAGGCCAACGACTGCTCCGCCGAGGAAGACTACGTGTTCGCAAAGCTCGCCCAATGCATTCGCAATCACAAGCAGGTGCGGCAAATTAGGATCGTCAGAGCGCATCGCCAAGCCTCAGCAGTTGTTTGAGATAGCTTGCTGCCAGCGTGCGCTCGCGGGCACGCCCGCTGCGTAGGGCGTCCTGCAGCGCCAGCAGTTGGTGCAAGGCAGGGTCGGCCAGCGCAGCGTTGGGCGCACCGGCCGACAACGGCGACAAGCTGGGGCCTTTGGCCGTGCCCTGCGCGCTTGGCCACACCGGTGCATCCCCTGGGGAGCTGGAAATGGCAATGGACAGTGGGGGCACGCCGAAGGCCGTAGGAATGCCACGCCTTAGCGGCCCGATGACGGCAGGAAAGGCATAGCGCACGCCGTGGACCGCAAATTCATGCAGCGCTGTGCGTACCGTCTCCCACTCGCCACGGCTTTTTTCCAGCGCCAAGCCGGATGCCACCGCGCGCTTGACGCTGCGATGCACCTGAGACGGGCTCATGCCCAGCGCTTCTCCAAGGGATGCATACGTCCAGACCTGGCCCGCCTGGGCGACCTGCTTGTACAGCACCACCAGATCCTGGGGCTTCAGTTCCACAGCCGAACCGCCTTATTCCATATTCCGGAATATGGAATATCCAGCGAGAGAGCTTTTTTTGCAAGCAGTCTTCGCTAAGCGCTCTGACTAAACGAGGGTCTACCGCTCAATGGCGGAAGCCAGACACGCTCACCCAATTCCGCGTAGCGCCACCCGAAGCGCCTCCCCCGCCAAGCGCGCACTCGCCAACAGACGCTCCAGGCTCTGCCCATGCCGGGCGCTGGCGGACAGCCCGGCCATGGTGGTGCTGACGAAATCCGCCAGCCGGTCTGCGTCATGCGGGCACTGCTTGGCGATGTGGGAGCGAATCAACTCCTGGGCTGCGACATGAAAACTGCAGGCGGCCTCGCGTGCCTGCGCGTCGTTGCTGCGCGTGCCTTCCAGCACCAGGCAGCCGGTGGCGACGGGGTCTGCGGCGTAGCAGCGGGCGGCCTGCTCCAGTACGTCGGCCAGGGCGTCCGCCAGCGGGCGGGCGGTGTCCAGGATCTGGGGCAACGGGATGGCCCCGGTCTGCGCATAGCGGTCGAGGATGCGCGCGTACAGGCCGGCCTTGCTGCCGAAGGCGGCGTAGAAGCTGGGCGGGTTGATGCCCAGTGCCTGGGTGAGGTCGGCCACGCTCAGTGCGTCGTAGCCGCGCGCATGGAACAGCTGCTGCGCGGTGGCGACCGCTTGGTCCGGGTCGAACGCCCGCGGCCGGCCGCGGGCCCGGGGGGTTTCTGTAGTCATAGTTACAAAACTCTTGACGGCAGGCGAAATCTATTATGTATTACTCGCTACATTAATTGCGAGGTGAGTGCATGTCAGCATTCAAAGACAAGTCGGTGCTGGTGCTCGGTGGTAGCCGGGGGATTGGGGCCGCCATCGTGCGGCGCTTCGTGGCCGAGGGCGCACGGGTGACGTTTACCTATGCCGGTTCTGCCGACGCGGCGCAGCGCCTGGCCGGTGACACCGGCAGCACCGCGGTGCTGGCCGACAGCGCCGACCGCGATGCGGTCATCGACACGGTGCGCCGCAGCGGGCCGCTGGATGTGCTGGTGGTTAACTCCGGCATCGCGCTGTTCGGCGATGCGCTGGACCAGGATCCGGACGCCGTGGACCGGCTGTTCCGCATCAACGTGCACGCGCCTTACCACGCCGCCGTGGAGGCAGCGCGGCAGATGCCGCCCGGCGGGCGGATCATCGTGATTGGCTCGGTCAACGGCGACCGCATGCCGCTGCCCGGCATGGCGTCCTACGCGCTGAGCAAATCCGCGCTGCAAGGGCTGGCGCGCGGGCTGGCCCGCGACTTCGGGCCGCGTGGCATCACCATCAACGTGGTGCAACCGGGCCCGATCGATACCGATGCCAACCCGGAAAACGGGCCGATGAAAGACCTGATGCACAGCTTCATGGCGATCAAACGCCACGGCCGCGCCGACGAAGTGGCCGGCATGGTGGCCTGGCTGGCAGGCCCGGAAGCGAGCTTTGTCACCGGGGCGATGCATACGATCGATGGTGCGTTTGGGGCATGACGCGGCGACGCCTGCCTTGGCTACGGCGATGAGGGAACTGCGAACATCATGGCCCCGCAAAGCCCGCCTCACGTTGCGAGCGAACGGCCAGCACAAACACCGTGTCGATCTGCGCGACATGGCAGTACAGCGCCAGATTGCCGTGCGCGCCGTGACCGATCACCAGTTCGCGCTTGTCGCCGCCGGCCGGCCGATCAGCGGATTGGTTTCCAGCACGTCGATTGCCGCAATGATCTCGTGCAGGCGTGCTGTGACATGTGCGGCCTCATGGCGCTGGAGCTGGTCGAAGATCCGCTCAAGATCTTGCGCAACCTCCGGTGCCAGCGCGATACGCGCCATGCTACCGGGCTAGTTTGCGGGCCGTGGGACGCTTTGCCGGCTCGCCGGCCATGCGCTTTTCCAGATAGCCACGCATGTCGTCCCAGGCGATGGTCTTCCCGGACGCCACGATGCCGGCATCACGCTGCTCGGCAACCTCGCTCCCACCTCTAGGTGACTGCCGGCGCGGCAAAGAAAAAGCCCGGCAAGGCCGGGCTTTATCCTGTGCTGCGATGACCGCAACGCTCAGCGCTTGCGCGCTTTCAACCATGCCTTGATCTGCGGCAGCGAGGCCGCCCGCAGCTTCACCCGCGTCTGGATCGTGTTGATGGCGTTGTCTGCGGCCTGCCGCGAGGTGGGTGCGATGTACTGCTCGGCATAGGCCTTGATCCGGTCGGCGGTGGCAAGCTCGGCCGAGCCCATGCCCAGGCCGGGGTAGTAGCGGGCACGCGAGGTGGAGTCCACCAGGGTGTCCACCTGCGTGCGATGCGCCACCGCGAAGTCGAAGGCAAGCTCCGGGTGCCGGGAAGCGACCCGGTCGATCATGCTCGCACCGGTGGTGGCGCCCGGCTCGGCTGTCAACGCCAGTTCCAGCGCGCGCCTGGCCAGTGCCTCGTTGTTGGGCATGGAGAGGAAGTCGTAATAGGTGTCGCGCACCATCGACGAGGTTTCCTGCCTGGCCAAGGCATGCAAGGCGTCCCAGGTGGCGGCGTCGGCATTGTGCGCAACCGCGCCCAGCACGCTGTCGCGCAGCTCCGGCGACAGCGAGGCGGGGTTGGCCTGAAAGGCGGCAAAGCGCCGGCGCGCCTCGGCGATCACAGCCGCATCGCCCATGTCGCTGAGGGTGGCGATCAGGCGGGTACGCAACTGCTGGATCTGCGCCGAATCGCCATCGCGCTTGTCCCAGCCCAGCGTTGCGAATTCGGCCGACAGCCGCGGCACGGCATAGGCACGCCACGTGGCGCGCGCAGCCGGATCACGCTCGAAGCTGCCGTCCACATCGCCATAGATGCTGGCCACCATGTCCCAGACATCGGGCGATGCCCCTGCCGCCACCTGGGCGGTGAGATCCAGCACGTCGGCCTGCGCCTGCACGCCGGCACCGGCCAGTGCGTTGGTGTCGTTCAACACGCCTACCTGGTCCACCACCGGCAGCAGTCCAAACCTGTCGGTCAGCGCCTTGAACTGCGCGGGCGCATACCAGGTGCGGAAGTAGCCCTTTTGCCCGGCATTGACCACCACCGGTGCGTCGCAGCCGGGCACCTGCACCTGGGCGGTGCCGTCTACCAGCACGCGCACCGGCGCGCCATTGCCGCTGCGCAGGACCACCGGCACATGCCAGCGCAACGGCTGCTTGTCGGGGCGGTCCAGAGTGAACTCGCCCTGCTCCAGCGTCACCGCGGTCTGGCCGCCGACGCAACGGCTGCTGGCCTTGATCAACGGCACGCCCGGCTGCAGGGTGAAGTCGTGCGCCACCTGGGTGAATTGCTTGCCCGGGGCCACCGCATCGATCTGCTGCCACAACTGGTCGGTCACCGCGTTGCCGTACTGGTGCTGCTTGATGTAGCTGCGCACGCCGGTGCGCCAGCGATCGGAGCCGACGTAGTCTTCCAGCATGGCAATCACCGCCTCACCCTTCTGGTAGGTGATGGCGTCGAAGGCCTGGCTGGCCTGCTCCACGGTGGCCACGTGCTGCACCACCGGGTGGGTGGTCGCATACGCATCGCGCCGCATCGCCGCGCGGCTCTTCAGCGCCGGGCCGGTCTTATCGATATCCCATTCCGGATGCAGTTTTGCCGTGGTGCGCGCTTCCATCCAGTTGGCGAAACCTTCGTTGAGCCACAGGTCGTCCCACCACGCCATGGTCACCAGGTTGCCGAACCACTGGTGCGCGATCTCATGCGCGGCGACGGTGAACACGCCTTGCTTGGTGTCGATGTTGGCCACCGCCGGATCCAGCAACAACGAGTATTCGAAAGTGAAGATCGCGCCCCAGTTTTCCATGGCGCTGAAGAACTGGCTGCGCCCGGGCGCGGCGATGTTGTCCAGCTTGGGCAGCGGGTACGGGATGCCGAAATAGGCGTTGTATTCGTGCAGCACGTCGCGGCCGGATTCCAGCGCGAACTGCGCCTGGTCGACCTTGCCCTTCTGCGCGATGACGCCGATCTCGGTGCCGTTGTCGGCGGTGACGGTGGCACGCTCGAAATCGCCCACGCTGACGAACAGCAGGTACGTGGACATCTTGGGCGAGGTCTGGAACGCGATGCGGGTGCGCCCGTTTGCGCCCGGCTTGGACGAGGCCACCGGCATGTTGCTCACCGCCATCTGCCCGGCCGGCGCATTGATCGCCAGGTCGAAGGTGGCCTTGAAGTTGGGCTCGTCCCAGGAAGGAATGAAGCGGCGCGCATCGGAGTTTTCGAACTGGGTGAACAACGCACGGCGCGCACCTTGCGCGGTGGTGTAATCCAGCGCGAACAAGCCGTTGGCCTGCGTGTTGATCACGCCGCTGTAGTCGATGGACAGCACGTACTCGCCCACTGCCAGCGGCTTGTCGAACGCGAACGTGGCGGTTTGCGCCTCGGCATCGGTGCTGACCTTGGCAGCTTGCGGCTTGCCGCCTTTTTGCGTGAGCGTGCCGCGCGCCAGGCTCAGGTTGGCCGCCTGCAACACGATGCGGTCGGTGGCCTGCAGCACGCTGATGTCGATGGCGACCTTGCCGTCGAACGTCATCTTGTCGGCATGCGGCGTGATCTCCACCGCGTAATGCGTGGGCTTGGCCGTACGCGGCAACTGGGTGGTGATGGACGAGGCGGCGGCGCTCGGCGGCGCGGCCGTGGCGGCGAGCACGGAGGCGGCCGGACTTGTACCGACCAGGGCCAGTGCGATGGCGGTCACCAGGGGAAGACGCATGGGAAATTCTCGATGTGGGCGAAGTGGGCAGGCAAGTGGCGCCAGGCCGCGGATGATCCGCCGGAACAGTGCGCGCAGGCACCGCCGGAAGTCATGGCAAATCTCAGCAATCCTCAAATGCCAACGGCCCGGACAAGCCGGGCCGTTGGACGATGCCACGTCTGGCGTCAGCCGATCAGGCGAACGGATCCTGCAGCACCATCGTGTGGTCACGATCCGGGCCGGTGGAGACGATCGAGATCGGGCAGCCGGCCAGTTCTTCCAGCGCGCGCAGGTAGGCACGCGCGGCCACCGGCAGCTTGTCCCACTCGGTGATGCCGTGGGTGTTTTCGGTCCAGCCCGGGAACTCCAGGTACACCGGGGTGCACTCTTCCCAGCCCTGCGCGTCCAGCGGGGCGTATTCGGTACGCTTGCCGCGGTATTCGTAGGCGATGCAGACCTTGAGCTTTTCCATGCCGTCGAGCACGTCGAGCTTGGTGATGCACAGCCCGGAGATGCCGTTGATGGCCACCGCACGCTTGAGCGCGACGATGTCCATCCAGCCGCAGCGGCGCGGGCGGCCGGTGGAGGCGCCGTACTCGGCACCGCGGTCGCGGATGCCCTGGCCCACTTCATCGTCCAGCTCGGTCGGGAACGGGCCGCCACCCACGCGCGTGGCGTAGGCCTTGGCGATGCCCAGCACGTAGTCGATCGCATCGGCGCCCACGCCGGTGCCGGCCAGTGCGCCGCCCACGGTGGTGTTGGAGCTGGTGACGTACGGATAGGTGCCGTGGTCGATGTCCAGCAGCGCGCCCTGCGCGCCTTCGAACAGCACGCGCTTACCCTGCTTGCGCAGATCGTGCAGGATGCCGGCCACGTCCGACTTCATCGGCTGCACGTAGTCGCCGAAGGCCAGCGCTTCGTCGAAGGTCTTCTGGAAGTCCACCGCTTCCACGCCCAGGTACTTGGTCAGCACGAAGTTGTGGTAATCCAGCGCGGTGCGCAGCAGCTCTTCCAGCTGCGGCGGGTAATGCAGGTCGGCGATGCGGATACCGCGGCGGGCGACCTTGTCTTCGTACGCCGGGCCGATACCGCGGCCGGTGGTGCCGATGGCCTTGCCGCCGGCGGCCTTCTCGCGGGCCTGATCCAGGGCGATGTGGTACGGCATGATCAACGGCGCGGCCGGGGAGATCTTCAGGCGCGAGCGCACTTCCACGCCGGCACCTTCCAGCTCGCTGATTTCCTTGATCAGCGCGGCCGGGGAGATCACCACGCCATTGCCGATCAGGCACAGCGCGTCGTCGCGCAGGATGCCGGACGGAATCAGATGCAAGACGGTCTTCTTGCCGTTGATGACGAGCGTGTGGCCGGCATTGTGGCCACCCTGGAAGCGGACCACCGCACCGATCTCTTCGGTAAGCAGATCGACGATCTTGCCTTTGCCTTCATCGCCCCACTGGGCACCGAGCACGACAACTGACTGACCCATGACGGGTGAACTCCTGAGTTTTGCTGCGGCCATCGGGGCCGCGGGATGGGACCGGTTCACGGCTGGCGGCGCCGCCTGACGCGCGGCTCCATCGGGGAGCGTTGCAGCGGCGCGTGAAGCCCTGACACGGAAAAAGCCGAACGAGGTGCCCTGTGTGAGCTTGCCCGGCCGGCTTTTGTGCATTATCCGGGTTTCCGGTGACGTGCACTACCCCTGGCGGACGGCGGACCGGGCGCGGGTCAGATTGCGGCTGGCCGTCGGTTGCGCGGTGCTCCGAGCGCTGCCGGCCTCTAGGGCCCCTAGCCTGGAAGATCACCGTAGCGACAATCCCAATGGGTCGAAGGAGCGCACCCGGGCGCGACAGGCATTCCCGGTAACGCCAGTCGCACCCAGGTGCGCTCCCACGCGGCCGAGCGCGGCAAACGGTGGGCACGCAGTAGTTCTGCTCGCGGCTCGACGCTCAGAGCCAGATAGCGTCCCAGAACGGATAATCACCGATGTGGGTGACCAGCCCGGCCCGGAGCGGATTGGCGATGAGGTAACGCGCGGCTGCGTGCAGGTCATCGTCTTTGCGCAACGCGTGGTCGTGGTAGCTACGGCTCCAGACCGGTGCGTGATGCTGCCGCTGATCGTTCACCGAACGCGCTGCGCACGCTTTCATGCGGGACACGGCGTCGGCCAACGAGGTGACGCTCCCCAGTTGCAACAGCCAATGTGCATGATCCGGCATCAACACCCAGGCCAGCAGCCTGGCATCGCAAGGCGTTGCTGCGGTGAATGCCCGGCAGGCGATTGCTGCAAGCAGAAAATCTGCGAACACGGCGCGATGCTGCCATGTCGTGGTGGTCAGCAGGTAAACGCTGTTGGGCGAAGACTGCCTGCCGCGGCGCAGCGCACGATGCCCTGGGGAGTCGATGTTGGCCATGGCGCGATGCTGACGGCCTTGGACCACGCGGGATATCGGCGGTTGCCGCGTTCTGCGCTAGGGGGAATCCATATGGCGACTGACTGTCAAAGGCAATCAGCGGGGTCTGCCGATAAGGCCCCTCGCGCCCGGGTGCGCTCCTACCGGGTCGAGTCTGGCCAACACGACGGGAGAAGTGCTCCAGGCAGTTGCGGATTCCGGACATCCCCATCAGCGTCACAGTGCACGAAGCGCCATGCGCCCGATCCATCGGCCGACGCGCGCCATGCGTAGGAGCGCACCTGTGCGCGACGGGCATCCCCGGTAAAGCCGGTCGCGCCCGGGTGCGCTCCTACGGTGGGCGCGCAGCAGTGAGAGGCACATACGACAACGCCCGCATCACGCGGGCGTTGTCGATTCAGCGCAGAGCGATCAACGATCGCTCTTAAGGTACTGCAGGAACGGGTCGTTCTTGTCCAGCACCACCACGCCGTTGCCGTCGGTCATCGAGCCGCGATAGGCCTGCAGGCTGCGATAGAACGCGTAGAACGACGGATCCTTGGCACCGGCTTGGCCGTAGATGCGGGCGGCGTCGGCATCGCCTTCGCCGCGCAGCTTCTGCGCATCGCGCTCGGCGTCGGCCACGATCACGGTGGACTCGCGGTCGGCCTGGGCGCGGATGGTCAGGGCCTGTTCCTCGCCTTCGGCGCGCAGCTTGCTGGCTTCCTGCTTGCGCTGGGCGCGCATGCGCTCGTAGACGTCGGTGATCACCTGGCTGTCGGTCGGCAGGTCGATCTGCTTGATGCGCAGGTCGGTGATCTGCATCCCTAAGCCCTTGATCGCGCCGTTGATGCCCTTGAGCTGGTTGGCGATCAATTCGCTGCGGTCGCCGGAGACCAGTTGCTGCAGGGTGCGCGAGTTGATCTGGTTGCGCAGCGAGTCGGTGATGATCGGGGCCAGGCGCGAATTGGCGACCGACTCTTCACCACCGGTGGCGCGATAGAACGCCCGCACATCGGAGATGTAGCCAATGGCGAAGAAGTCCACGCTGACGTCTTTCTGCTCGGCGGTGAAGTAGCGCGCCGGGGCGGTGTCCAGCACCTGGAAGCGGCGGTCGAACACGCGCACCGACTCCACCACCGGGATCTTGAAGTGCAGGCCGGGCTTGAGGTCGGCTCGCACCACGCGGCCCAGGTTGAGCACCATGGCGGTCTGGTCCTCGCGCACCACGAACACCGAGCCCATCAGGGTCAGCAACACGGCGACGATCAGGCCGATGACTAGCGAATTCTTCATTATTCGGTTCCCTCACGGCCGGTCGGGCGCGGGCCGCGCTCCGGGTTGCGGATGCCCTCGCTGCCGCCACTGGTTTGCGACGGATTCAACAGCACATCCTGCGGCACCATCGACGGCATGCTGCCGTTGCCCGCAGTGCCGCTGTTGCTGGCGGACTTGCTGGCGTCGGCCGGCAGCGGCACATAGATGACCTGGCGGCCATCGCTGCCGATCACCTTGCGATTCTCCGACAGCACCTTCTGCACGGTTTCCAGCCACAGACGCTTGCGCGTCACCTCAGGGGCGTTGGCGTACTGCTCCTGCAACAGCGTGAAGCGATCGGCGTCGCCCTCGGCTTTGGAGATCATCGCCTGCTTGTAGCCTTCGGCGCCGGTCCGGGTGCGCGCACCCTGGCCGCGTGCCTCCGGCACCACCTTGGCGGCGTAGGCCTGGGCCTCGTTGATCAGGCGCTCGCGCACCTGCTGGGCGCCGTTGACCTCGTCGAAGGCCGGCTTCACTTCTTCCGGCGGACGCGCGTCCGGCAGGGTCACGCCGGTGACGGACAGACCCGTATTGTAGGCATCCAGTGCCGCCTGCAGACGGTCCTTGGAGGCAATGGCCAGCGGGCCGCGATTGTTGAGCACGGTATTGAGGTCGGAACGACCCACCTGCTCACGCACGGCGCTTTGCGCGGCCTGCTCCAGCACCAGGTCGGCATTGCGCGAACCGAACAGGTACTTGCGCGGGTCGCTGATCTGGTACTGCACGTTGAGCGAGACGTTGACGATGTTCTCGTCGCGGGTCAGCACCGGCACCTGGTTGCTGAAGGTCTTGATCTCGGTGGCGTTGACCTTGCGCACCGACTCGACCGGCCAGGGCAGCTTGAAATTCGGGCCAGGCTGCAGGATGCGCGAGAACTGACCGAAGCGCAGCACCACGCCACGCTGCTGCTCGCCGATGAGCTGGAAGCTGGAGAACAGCACCATCAGCACCACCGCGACCAGGATCCAGCGCCCCACGCCGCCGTCGACCAGCTCCTTCAATGGCGCAGGCAGATTGCCCCAGCCCCCGCCACTGCCGCCGCCGCGCGGCCCCCAGGACCTGCGACGGTTGGGGTCCGGACCATCTCCGCCCTTGTTGCCGGGTGTATTCCAGGCCATGCACGCTCCGTGATCGAGGGGCTGTGCGGGCCAGTCCCGCAGTGCCGCCGTGTTGTGTGATTCGCTGATTCTACTAGATGGGGCAGACCCGCCGTTTTGAAAGGCCCGGATCGGTGCATCGGCGGTTTAGCCGCTGGGGCGGCTCGGGAGGCGCGTCGGTTGCCGGTCGGGACTGAGCAACCAGCGGCATGCCTGCGCGAGCGCGAATCGGGCGACCAGGCGCGCCCCTGCGCTGCGGGCTGGCGGCAAGGAACGCGCTGTTGGTATGGCGTCCGCCCTGGCTAATCAGTCCCGGCCTGCCGACGCTGGGCTGGCGTGCCTGAGGGCGAGCGTGCGCGCCGGACACGCATACTGGTCGACTCAAAGGTGCGCAAGCCTATGACCCTGCGTGTGGGAACCGTGCGCGCCGCGATGATGAGCGATGCGCGCGAACGGAGGTATCCGGGGCAGTGAAAGCATGGCGGTTGCGGGCAGGCAAGCGCGGCGCTGGCCGCAGGCCTGACGCACTCTGTTGAGCTGATGTGGCCGTGCGCAGCGAAACATGACGCAGGCGGCGTTCGAGGGCGTGCCTGCTCAATCCAGGCGCCAGGTCGGCGGTGGCGATCACTCGGCCCCTTTTCAGCACCCTGCCCTCTCCCGCAGGAGCAGGCCCTGCTCTTCTTGCGTGCGAAGCGCGTCGCCGGGAATCGCCTCGCCGAAGCGATCAGGCCGCCGGTGGTTCGTCCTTCTGGTTGAACACGCGCTCCATCACTTCCAGCAGTTCGTCTTCGGAGAACGGCTTGGTGATGTAGGCGCGCGCGCCCTGGCGCATGCCCCACATACGGTCGGTGTCCTGATCCTTGGTGGTCACCAGGATCACCGGGATGTGCTGGGTGGTGGGCTCGCGCTTGAGCGTGCGCGTGGCCTGGAAGCCGTTGAGGTTGGGCATGACCACGTCCATCAGTACCAGATCCGGCAGCGACTCCTTGGCCGCTTCCACGCCAGCGGCGCCATCGGTGGCGGTGATGGTTTCGTGTCCCAGCTTCTCGACGATGCGCTGAATCCCCAGCAGCTGCGACGGCGAGTCGTCGACGATCAGAATGCGTGCCATGTGTTTCCCCTAGTGTGCGGCGAGTGTAGTGCGCCGGCAGCGCTTTCGATAGGTGGGCAGGGTAACGGCTTGGTGCCTGCCAGGTGGTGCCACCTATGATGGAGTGACGCGCTGCCCTCGCCTCGTACACGACTGCAGGAGTACGGCGCAGGACATGGCTTGGCTGGATTCGACGCGCCCATCGACGGGGCGCGGCGTCGATTTCTTTCTCCCACCGGGAGCTGGTTCCTTCTCCCATCGGGAGACGGTGGCGCGCAGCGCCGGATGAGGGTGCGGCTGCGATTCGATGGTGCAGATCGACGTCGACTGCGGAGCAACCTCACACCGTCTCGCCAAACGCCTTGGCGAGATTGCGATACGCCTTCTTCTGCGCATCGTCGGTCGGCGCCGGTGCCAGGATTTCCAGTTCCACGATCTGATCGCCCGGGGTGGTGCCCGGCAGCCCGCGCCCGCGCAGGCGCAGCTTGCGGCCGGCCTCCGAATCGGCCGGCACCTTCAGCTCCACCGACCCGCCCAGGGTCGGCACGCTGATGGTGGTGCCCAGTGCGGCCTGCCAGGGCATGACCTGCAAGGTGTACAGGATGTTGCGCCCGTCCACCTCGAACTGCGGGTGCGCGGCATATTCGATCTCCAGCAGCAGATTGCCGCCGCCATTGCCCTGCCCGCTCAGGCGGATCACCTGGCCGGGCTGCACGCCCTTGGGCACGCGCACATCCAGCTGCTTGCCGTTGATGGTGATGCGCACGCTGTCGCCCGAATGCACGGCCTCCAGCGGCACCGCCAGCTTGGCGCGGGTGTCGCCACGCGCCTGCGGGCCGGCTCCCGCGCCTGGACCGGCACCCGGGCCACGTGGCCGCCCACCGCGCTGACCGGCGAACAGGCTCTCGAAGAAATCGCTGAAGCCGCCACCAGCACCGCCGTTGCCGAACACTTCCTCGAAATCGAAGCCCTGCCCGCCGCCGTAGCCTGGGGGAGCCTGGAATTCGTCGCCCGGGCGATAGCCCTGCGCCTTCAGCTGATCGTAGGCCTTGCGCTTGGCCGGGTCGCGCAAGGCCTCGTAGGCTTCGTTGATGGCCTTGAACTTGTCTTCGGCGCCGGCTTCCTTGCTGACGTCGGGGTGGTACTTGCGCGCCAGCCGCCGGTAGGCGGTCTTGATCTCCGCATCGCCTGCGCTGGGCTCCACGCCCAGCGTTGCGTAGTAATCCTTGAATTCCATCTAATCACCTCTGAAAAAAACGGCCCGCAGCCGAGGCCACAAGCCAGTCATATCGCAGCCGGGCGGGCAACCCCACCTATTCTACGGTGCGGTTGCCGCCGGGAAGCGAAGCATGCCGCTCCGCTCCAGGTTTTGCTGCCTTACTGCACCGTATTGCCGGCCGGGTCCTGCCCGTTGCCGACCTGAATACGACGCGGGGTAGCCGCCGGACGCTTGGGAATGCGGATCTCCAGCACACCGTTGCGGCCAGCCGCGGTGATGCCATCGGCATCGGCACTATCGGGCAGCGCGAAGCGGCGATGGAAGCTGCCGTAGCGGCGCTCGATGCGCGAGAAGCGCTCGGTCTCGGTACTGGACTCGCCCTTGCGCTCGCCCTTGATCGACAGGATGCCCTTGTCCATCTGCACCTCGATCTGGCTCGGGTCGATGCCCGGCAGGTCGGCATACAGCACGAAGTGATTGGCCTCTTCCTTGATATCCACGCGCGGCACCCACTGCGCGGTCACCACGGCCGATTCGTCGGTATCGCCGTTCTGTTCGAAGAAGCGGTCGAACACATGCTTGATCTCGTTTTGCAGGGCGTGCGTGGGCCACTGGGGATAACGAACGATGTTCATTGCAAGCCTCCAAAAGGTTGGGTGAGGGGCCGGCGGCGGTGGCGTGCACCGTTGCGTCGGCCATGTGCGTCAGATAGGCGTCGGGCTGCGGATTTCAAGCGCGTTGACGCGCTTTTCCCCTGCCCTTTTCTAGACTTCGTTCAGCCACTGAGAGCCCTACCCCATGACCATCGCCGTTGGTGACAGCATTCCCGAAGTGGTGCTCAAGCGCATGCGCGAGGGCATCGAAGCAGTCGACACGCATAGTCTGTTCGCCGGCCGCAAGGTGTTGCTGTTCGCGGTACCGGGTGCGTTTACACCCACGTGTTCTGCCAAGCACCTGCCGGGCTATGTGGAGCACTTCGAGGAGTTCCGCAGACGCGGCATCGAGGTGCTGTGCACCGCCGTCAACGACCCGTTCGTGATGCAGGCGTGGGGGCGCAGCCAGTTGGTCCCCGACGGCCTGCATCTGCTGCCCGATGGCAACGCCGAACTGGCGCGCGCCCTGGGCCTGGAGATCGACGCCAGCGGGTCGGGCATGGGCCTGCGCTCGCGCCGTTACGCGCTGTATGCCGATGACGGCGTGGTCAAGGCCTTGTTCGTCGAAGAGCCCGGCGAGTTCAAGGTGTCTGCCGCCGATTACGTCCTGCAGCACCTTCCCGATTGATCCATTGATTCCCCCGTCCACTCAGAAGGAAAACGGCCAGCCATGTCCAATCAGCCAGCCAGCACCACCTCCGCCGGCATCACCGATACCGCCACCTTGCGCGCCCGCGCGCGCAAGAGCATCGAAGACGGTGCCATCACCGAGAGCTACCACGCCGACCGCGAGAAGGTGATCGCGCTGCTCAATACCGCGCTCGCCACCGAATACGTGTGCACCCTGCGTTACTACCGCCACTACTTCATGGCCAAGGGCATGCTTGCCGACGCGGTGAAGGGCGAGTTCCTGGAACATGCGCAGCAGGAGCAGGAACACGCACACAAGCTCGCCGAGCGCATCGTGCAGCTGGGCGGCGAGCCCGACCTCAACCCGGATACGCTGACCAAGCGCTCGCACGCCGAGTACAAGGAAGGCAGCGACCTGCGCGACATGGTCAAGGAAAACCTGATCGCCGAACGCATCGCCATCGACAGCTATCGCGAGATGATCGATTTCATCGGCGACAAGGACACCACCACCAAGCGCATCCTGGAAAGCATCCTGGCGCAGGAAGAAGAGCACGCCGACGAATTCGCCGACATGCTGGAAGGCTGGATCGGCGAGTGAGCCGAGTGACTGCAATGCAGCAATGCAGCGACGCGTTGCGATCGATGATCGGTATCGACATTCACACTGGAGTTGAAAGTTGAAATCGACTCGATGATTTGAGCAAACAGGGCGCTTTGAGCGCCCTGTCTGTTTTCTGTGCCGCAGGATGGTGCGTGGTTGCCTGCGGCGGTAGGAGCGCACCCGGGCGCGACGTGGCATCCCCGGTAACGCCCCATCGCGCCCAGGTGCGCTCCTTGTATCTGGACATGGCCGCCGAACAGCGGTATGTCTTCCGACTGATCATCGGAGCAGATGCGGCAAGTCCATGCGCTCCTGAAGCTTCGAGCTTGTATCGTAGATCGGCTCCCGCATCTGCATTTGCTGGCCCTTGTGTGTCCGCACGGTATCCAGAGTCCGCCCCAGGCGTGAACTCACATCACAAGGCAGGACCAGGACCGGCGTTGATCTTCGTCCATTCCGTCTAAGGATGGTCTGATCAACGCAGCCGGAAAACGAAACACGCCACATCCGCCGCGCTGAGGGCGCTCAAACCCCCGGTTTTTTGCCGTTTTCGNGTCTGTGCCGCCATGCGCAAGCTGCTGCATCTGGCCTACGGCGTGCTCAAATCCGGCACCGCGTTTGACCCGCAGAAGGCCCTTGCCACATGAGGGGCAAGACGGTATCTACGCGTGTGTGCACACTGGCCGGGCGCAGCACGTGCGCGGTCAGCGCAATACGCGAAAGCGCAGCTGCGTCCAGGCACCGTCGCTAGCCATTGCGGTGAGCGTATGCGTGCCGACCTCGGCAAATTCGCGCTGAAATCCCTGGCGTCCGCTGGTCTGGGCGATCCAGCGGCCATCCAGTAGCCAATCGATGCGCGCTTCACTGCCCAGCGCGCGCAGTTGCAGCCGCACCGGGCGGGCGCTGTCGTTTGCGCGTGCCAGGGTGGCACGGTCGCTCAGCCCGTCGATGCGCAGCACGCCGCTACCGGTCATGCGCCCATCGGGCAGGCAGTCGGCGGCCAGCGGCGGCAATTGCGCGGCCGCACGCTCGGCCGCGCTGAGCCAGGGCGACACCAGCGCCGGCCAGCGCGCCAACGCACGCGGTTCCCGCTGATGCGGCTGGGTGCATTCCTGCGACAACCGCTGGCCGCTGCCCGCGTCCACCTCGAACCGCAGCTGGCCGCTCTGCCATAGCCGCGCATCGCGTTCGGCAAAGGTGGGCGGCACCGCGCCCTCGAGCGTGTAGGCCTCGGCCCGGCGCGCGCACAGCGGCGGCGGCGTCTGCTCGGCCGCACCACCCAGCGGCCAGCAGATCTCCACCGGCTGCACCGTCGCAGGCATCGGCACCGGCGCGCTGTCGCCAGCATTGCGCGGCAATGCATCGATGACTTCGAACATCAGCGGCAATGCAGTCACCGCACCGTACTGCCCGGGCAGCGGCGTGCCGTCCGGCCGCCCTACCCATACGCCCACCGTGTAGCGACGCGTGCCGCCGATCGCCCAGGCATCGCGGTAGCCATAACTGGTACCGGTCTTCCAGGCCACGCCCGGACGCGCGGCGGTGTCGAAGGTGCCGCTGCCATAACCGGGGCGCGGGTTGCTTTGCAGGATCTCGCGCACGATCCAGGCGGCACCGGGCGACATCAGCCGGCGGTTGATCTGGGCATCGTCCGGCGTATAGCGCACATGCCCGGCAATGCCGCCGCGATTGAACGCCGCAAAGGCGCCCACCAACTCCTGCAACTGCGCACCGGTGCCGCCCAGGATCAACGCCAGCGATGGCGGTGTGCCGCGCGGGAAGTGCAGCGCAATGCCGGCATTGGACAGCCGCGCGGCAAAGCGTGCCGGGCCGATGCGATCGAGCAGATCCACTGCCGGCACATTCAACGACAGGCGCAATGCAGTGGCCGCGCTCACTGGCCCATTGAACGCGGCATCGAAGTTGCCTGGCCGGTAATTGCCGAAGCTCTGCGGCGCGTCCACCAGCAGGCTTTCCGAATGGATCAGGCCATCGTCCAGCGCCATGCCGTAGAGAAACGGCTTGAGCGTGGAGCCAGGCGAGCGCCAGGCCTGCACCATGTCCACATGCCCCAGCCGTTTGCGGTCGCCGAAGCTGGCCGAGCCGACATAGGCGCGCGCTTCCATGGCGGCGTTGTCGACCACCAGCAAGGCTGCCGAGGTACGTTCGGGCAATTGCGAAAAATAGGTGCTCACACGTTCTTCCAGCGTGCGCTGCAGCTCCACGTCCAGCGTGGTGACGATGCGTGCTGCACGCGGCTGTGCGCTGTGCAGGCGCTGCGCCAGCAAGGCCGCATGCAGCGGCGGCTTGAGCGACCGGGTGACTACCGGCTCGATGCGCGCATCGTCCACCTGCACGCGCGACCACACGCCCAGTTCCACCATGCGGTCGAGCACCTTGTCGCGCGCACGTTGCGCCGCTTCCGGGTGCCGGTCCGGGCGCAACCGGCTGGGCGATTGCGGCAACACCGCCAGCAAGGCTGCTTCTGCCTGCGAGAGCGCCTTGGCCGGCTTGCCGAGATAGGCCCAGCTGGCTGCTTCCACGCCCTCGATGGTGCCGCCATACGGTGCGCGCTCCAGGTAGAGGGTGAGGATCTCGCGCTTGCTCAGATGCAGTTCCAGTTGCATCGCACGCAGCAGCTGCTTGGCCTTGCCCCACGGCGTGCGGGTATGCGGGTCGAGGATGCGCGCCACCTGCATGGTGAGGGTGGAGCCGCCGGAGACGATACGGCCCTGCCCCATCCACTGCCCGCCGGCACGCAGCAGCCCCCATGGATTGATGCCAGGGTGCCGCCAGAACCAGCGGTCCTCGTAGTTCAGCAACGCCTGCAGATACAGCGGCGACACCGTCTCCGGGCTGGCCGGATAGCGCCACACACCATTGCGGTCGGCGAACGCGCGCAACGGCGTGCCGTCGCGCGCCACCACCAGGGTGGAGGTGTCGCGGGATTTGGGTAGCGGTAGCGGGAAGCCCAGGTCCAGCACCAGCAACACGGTAAGCAGCGCGGCAGCGCTCCAGCGCAGCCATCGCAACCAACGGCGGCGACGCTGGGCCGTTTGTTTCGGCGCACGCGGGCGCGGCGGCGTGCGGTCCATCCCTCTCTGCGCCTGCGATTGTTCGTCCATCGTGCAAAGCATGCAGCGCAAAACGCATTTCGGCCACTGCCACGCGGTGTGGGCGGCAATATTGCCACCGCCGGCTGACCAGCCGCGGCGCTAGGCGACGTCCCCCAAGTTTGAGTAGCACCTTGGTTTGGAGTCCAATTCCCCATCCCGAGGAGATTGGACGTGAAGAAGCGTTTTTCCGAAGAACAGATCATTGGGTTCCTGCGCGAAGCAGAGGCCGGCGTCGCCATCAAGGACCTGTGCCGTCGGCATGGCTTCAGTGAGGCTTCCTACTACCTGTGGCGCAGCAAGTTCGGCGGCATGAGCGTGCCCGATGCCAAGCGGCTCAAGAATCTAGAAGCCGAGAATGCGCGACTGAAGAAGTTGCTGGCCGAGCAGGTGTTCCAGAACGACCTGATCAAGGATGCGCTGCAAAAAAAATGGTGA